>DBXX01000022.1 GCA_002309675.1 Lachnospiraceae bacterium UBA1201 | reverse complement strand
GCGGCGTTGGATTTTGGGGCCGTAGCGACGTATGCGGCAGCCTGCGCCAGAATGATCTGGGACTCCGGCATGCCGATGCGCTCTACAGCCTGCGCAGCGGCAACGGCCACCTGCAAGGCCTGCGGGTCCGCATTGCCCACGTCTTCGGCGGCGCAGATCATGATCCGGCGGGCGATAAATTTCACGTCCTCACCGGAGTACAGCATGCGCGCCAGGTAGTAGATCGCGGCGTCCGGATCGGAGCCACGCATACTTTTGATGAATGCGCTGATCGTGTCGTAATGGTTGTCGCCGTCCTTATCATAGCGGACCGCGCGCTTCTGCACGCAGCTCTCCATGACAGCGAGCGTCAGATGGATCTTACCATCGGCGTCGGGTGCCGTGGACAGGATCGCGAGCTCAATGGCGTTCAGCGCCCGGCGGGCGTCGCCGCCTGCGATGTCCGACAGGAAATGCACTGCATCCGGCTCGATCTCGGCGTTGTAACTGCCCATGCCCTTCTCCCGGTCCTCCACCGCACGGTGGATCAGAACCTCGATATCCTCGCGGGAGAGCGGTTTCAGTTCAAAGATCATGGAACGGGATAGCAACGCTCCGTTCACCTCGAAGAACGGGTTCTCCGTGGTCGCACCGATCAGCACGACGGTTCCGTCCTCCACAAACGGAAGCAGGTAATCCTGCTGTCCCTTGTTGAAACGGTGAATTTCGTCTATAAAAAGGATAGTCCTACGGCCGTACATGCCGTAGGTTTCCTTCGCCTGTTTGGTTATGTCCTCCATGTCCTTTTTACCGGCCACGGTGGCGTTTAACTGTGTGAACTGCGCCTTCGTCGTGTTGGCGATGACGCGGGCCAGCGTCGTCTTTCCGGTGCCCGGAGGGCCGTAGAATATGACGGAGCTGAGTTTATCGGTCGTGATCGCTCGATAGAGCAGCATGCCCTTACCCAGAATGTGCTGCTGTCCGACTACCTCATCGAGCGTGGTCGGGCGCATCCGCGACGCCAGCGGCGCCTCCTGCTTCATGGAGGTCTCCCGCATATAATCAAATAAATCCATTCGGAACCTCCTGCAAGATCTCGCCGGGCTCAGCCACCCACGATACCTCCGTGGTCTCCTGTGTGGCGTTCTTCTTATGCGCATCCGGCACCAAAACACAAAGGAACAGGATCAGGATAACGATCACGATCAGACACAGCGTGGTCATAACAGCGTCCAGAGACGCGCGGAATGAGATCTTATGGAGCGGACGATCCTCATAGGAGATCTTATCCGAGAGTTCCTTTATCTGCTTTCCGTACTTCGCTGCAGGGTCCTCCGCCTTATTCGGCGTGCTTAAGCGACGCATGCGCTCACGTTTTTCCTGCCGAAGCTGCTGTTCGGTCTTCTCTTTGGTCTTCATCTTTTAACTGTTCCCTCAGTTCTTTATTCCATCGTCGTTCCGGTGATGAGCCACGGGCTCGGTTCCGTCTGGAATACGCCGTCGGATCCCAGCTTCGACACCGTGATCTGGCGGACCTCCATGTCGCGGATCCCCTGACGTTCAAATATTCCTTTGATCTGGGACAGGATACCCAGGTCCAATGTATAGATGACAAACTGCTGCTTCGGCTGTTTGCGGAGCAGGCGCTCGAGGTCGCGCTCGAGGTATTTCGTGGCAACGATAAATGACAGACGCGGCATAGGCAGCGGCTCCAGCTTATCCTCGTCGAAACCTCTGACGATCTCGATGTTATGCAGTTTGAACTTCTCAACGTTTTCTTCCATCGAACGGTACGAACCGTCGTCGCACTCGATGGCGATCATCGTTCCTTCCTGGGCAGCCATAGCTGCTTCGATCGCGATGGTCTCCGCGCTGACGAAATACATGATATCATGCATGTCGACTGCAAGCAAACTCATGATGACCGCACGGATCTCATTGCCCACGTAACGGATGGGACCGCGCGCAAACACTTCGTTCTTAATACCGAAGCGCAGGGACTCGCGGGTCTTCTCGTTCATGACGAAGATGACCATCGGCTCCGTGATCTTCGTGTCCATCAGCTGGGAAGCGGTCGTTTTCATGATCTCGCCTCCGGGCGTGAGGCCCTTAGCGTACCAAAGGTCGTACTCTCCGAGGCCTGCCTCCCAGATCTCGTAGAACAGATCCGGCTTCGTCTCATTGGCAAATATGATCACGCGTTTATGCGTCTCGATCGTAGAAACAACGTTGCGGACCTTGCCGCACAGATTGAGGAGTTTGATCTTCTCCGGGCTGACATTCATCAGATCCGAGAAAACACCGACCCATGTAAGCATTTGATCGTAACTGTATTCTGCCATCGATTATCCCTCCTTTAAATCTCAACTACCGCGCAGCAGTTCGGGTAATCCACATCGATGCTGCGACCGTTCATGACCATGTACTTCTTATCTTCGATCACATGGAAGCAGGTCACGGAATTCGACACATGGTTCAAACTCAGCAGGTACTGCTCACCCGGAAGCATAACGACTCTCTTCGG
>DBXX01000011.1:2530-4492 GCA_002309675.1 Lachnospiraceae bacterium UBA1201 | reverse complement strand
GTCGAGGTAGACCTTTACATGACCGTTCTCGATATTCTTCGCGAAGTCCTCATTCCCGCCTTCGGCCTGCTTTGTCATGTACTGTACCAGCGCAGTCAGTCGCTTGATCATCATGTCGGGCAATGCTTCCCGCTGCTCCTTTGTCGCTCCATAAGCATCCAGAAAAACCTTGGCTTTGCGGATCTGCTCCGGCAGGTCATCATAATGATCCGGGTTTTCAGGGCTTGTAAACGGCACCCAGCGATAAACCGCATAAGCGACATCCCACAGGGCAGGGCCCGGATGCAGCGTATCGAAATCGATGATCCCGAACGGCTGTGCATTGACCACGGTCACGTTGTAGGGTGCAAAATCACCGTGGCACATCACCTCGACCGGTTCGACCTTCGGAAGCATCCACGGCTCGTCACCGCGCAGGTTCGCAATGTACTTACTGCCGACTTCGTGATATCGCTTCAGAAGCTTCGCTGAACCGATGAGCATTTCATCTTCAAGGTACTCCTTCGGCAGCGGATAATTGTATGCCCTCCCGGGAACGAACGAGAGGATCTCGTTTCCGTCGTCCGTAAGGCCGTAAGGCTTCGGAACATTCGTGAAACCATGATCGATCAGGAAATCCAGGAACTTATGTACGTCTGCGGACCAGACATTTGCCGGACGATAGACGCGGTCTCCCTGCTTCTTGATCTTTCCCTCGCGGCCGCCTCTTAGGATTTCGTTTCGAAGAGGCTCCGCGCGGTCCGGCTCCCCGGCTGCGATCCGCTCTTCAACGACGCGGCGGATCTTCACGCACCAGGCATCGGTCTTCGAGATATCCTCACACAGCTCCTTCAGAATCCGCTCGCTCTCAGCAATAGCCGCTGCATGCGAAGCCTCCGTAAGCTCCCCGCTTGCGAGCGCCGCATCCAGTTCATCCCGGTCGTCGACTTTGATATCACCTTCCGGCGTAAAAATGACATCCAGATATTTATCGATGTATACGAGTGTCCCATCTTCATCCGTCTCGATGCCGTCTGTGATATCCACATACCAAAGCGACGGCTGATACCTGGAATCCGCCGGCACCGGATAGTTCTTTCGCTCCGGATCATGAGTCCCGTCCGGAAAATATTTCACGGTGATCATGCGTGAAGTGTCGTCCGGAACCAGTTCCATCCAGCACATTCCCTCGCCCGTCACCTGCAATCGACCGGCCTTCGGTGTCTGCCAGTAGTTGTTCTCACCGTCCGTAAAGCGGATCAGCGCGGCATAGCCGTGAAAAAACTCCTCATCGATCCGCATCTGATAGTACGGATAGAAATCAAAACCCCAACCGTTCTTACCTCCGCGGTTCAGTCGTTTATGCTTCATTTTCCCTCATTTCTTTATTCGATGACTTCATCGATGGCGTCACAGTTCGTGACGGTTCCTTTCGCCCATGGGCTGCCGACATCACATCTGCCGTGATGGTAGGCTTTTTTCTCGGTATCCGGGGGCAATTCCTCCGTAAATTCTACTTTCAGACGGCTCACGCCGCCGTTCATCTGCCGATCGATCATGGCGATCAATTCTTCTTCAGTCATAAACACACCTCCTGTACTATTCCCATTGTTATGGAGCCACGAGGCTTCCGGCGCCTTCTTCATATTTGCTTCGAAGCTACGAAAACTCCAACATTTTCTTCACACACTTCAGAATATCTTTCATGTTATCAAGGTCGGTCTCAAGATCCCCGGTCTCCAGTGAATGGTTTCCTCCATGGATCGTATGTATCTCCAATCGTTTTTCCTTTGCGATCTCTTCGAGATCCTCGAACTTCGCATAGGGATCCGCATCCCCGCAGAATAAAATCGCGCCTTCCTCTCGAACGAATTCCCGAATCATTGGCAAGGGTGAATAGCAAATTTGTTTAGCTTGCAGAAACTTTCGCTCGGCATATGCGTTCGCGACCACCGTGCCGATGCTCTTCGATATAAAGACGAG
>DBXX01000011.1:0-2500 GCA_002309675.1 Lachnospiraceae bacterium UBA1201 | reverse complement strand
CATACATCGACGATCCGAAGCAGGAATTCACGGTCCTTCAGTGCCTCCTTACTCCAGTTCAGTCCCGAGAAATCCAGATGCACCAACTCGTATCCGCATTGTTTTGCTAATTTTCCCGTATAATAGAGCAACGGTCGATCCTTGTTATATCCGACTCCCGGAAATACGATCGCTATCTTTCTCATCACATTTCCCCTTGCATCCACTGGCACATTCCGTGTCCGGTGTTCTCGCTCGGCCGGTTCTCAAAGCCGAAACGTTTATAAAAGTCTTCCTTGCCCATGGCCGACGACAGGCTGACCATCGCCATGCGTCCTTTCTTCAGGACATCCTTTTTGATGAAATCCATAATGCGGTTCATCAGTTCGCGGCCGACGCCGCGTCCCTGATATTCCGGCATTACGATGACATCCGCAATGTACACGACGTAGCCATGATCCCACATCACACGCGCCAGACCGATCGGCTTTCCGCCATCCCGCAGACAGCATACAAAGGCCGAATACTTAATGCCATCCTCCGCCTCGTCCAGCGGGAACTCCCGCCAGCCGACAGCGCGCCGCATCGCCATATATTCTTCTGCGGTCAATGTATCTGTGACTTCGTATTCCGGTTTTGCCGCCTCTGTAAGCACGTCCGCCTGCACCTTCAGTTGATCAAACTGCCCGTAGATCGGACTCGGAAAATGCGGCTCGAACATGCCGCCGCGAAACCACAGGGCCTGGGCAGCCTTCATGCCGGCTGCACGTGCGGCGAATAGTTCCTTCGAGCCGCCGTCGCCCACGTAGAGACATTCGCCCGGTTCCACACCGAGTTCCTCGATGATACTTGTATATACGACCGGATCCGGTTTGCAAACACCGAATTCATAGGAAAGACGAACCGCGTCAAAGAAAGGGAACAGGACGCTTTCCTTGATCAATTTGCATTCATCCGAAAAGCAGTTGCTGATCAGGCCGATCTTATAGCCTCGTTCTTTTAAGTCTCTCAGAAGCCGGACCGACGCTTCCGGGATATTCGAAAACGTGTCGCCGAGTGCCTCCAGACGCTTTCTCGTGACCAGTTCAACGGCTTCTTCGATCTTTGTTTCGTCATAAGGCTTCGTCGCGTCACCGCCGTAGCCAATCATGCGCAACGACTCCGCCAGACCCTCTCCCAGCGTGTATTCGCCGCGGCTCCGGCCGATCTCGGTCTTATGCCATGCATTCCGGAATTCGTCCAGGGAAACGCCCGCGTTTTGCAGATCCTCCCGGATATTCTCACTGAAATACGTCCTTCCGATGAACAAACTCACCAACGTCTCAAACATGTCAAAGATCACTGCCCGAATCATTGCGAACCTCCTATGCATTTTCCTTCGTTGTTATGAAAGTATATGATCACTTCCGTGTCTCGGTAAACCAACCCTTTAATGCCCGGGCCATCTCCTCCAGACAGCCTCCGTAGCAATGATCGGCCCCACGGATCGGAACCAATACAGCGTATTTATATAACCTGGCCGCCTCAACCCCATGCGCATACGGAATGGTGTCGTCCGCGTCGCCATGAATGATGCAGACCGGTCCTTCATAGCGTTCGATCTCATCCTCTACATGGATAGTCTGGGCAACGCGTACATAATCTCCGGCCAATTCCCGATCCCAGGACTCGATCTTCTCCGGAATATGCTTCGGATCAAACTGCGTACCGAGAATAAAGCCTGCCCTGCATGCCTCCGGTATCTTCCACGCCGGAGACATCGGAAGGATCGCTTTCAGATCGTCCGGACACATTCCGCCGATCAGCATCGTGAGCAAACCGCCCTGCGAGTGACCGCACAAATACAGATCCGTAACGAAATCCAGCGTCTTCGCGTACTTTATAACTGCGAGGGCATTCGTCACCCACTTATACAGGTTATGATCTTTAAACTCTCCCTGGCTCTTTCCGTGGCCGTACATCTCCACGCGAAGTACCGAAATGCCTGCCTCGTTCATGGCCCGTTGTGCGGCAACGATGTGGTCCTCCTCCATATGCCCGGTGAACCCATGAATCAGGATACACAAAGGTCCCTTCTCCGTCTCATTTACCCGGTCAAGCTTCGCATGAAGCCCGATCCCGTCGCAATCGATAAAGAACTCTTTTTCCATAATTCTACCTATCTTCTCCTGAAAGATTCTACACCTTCCATTCTACCTTTTCCCCACCTCTGTGTCAATGGAAACTATGTGACACCAGGGACGGTTCTCCTGGCATGTGACAGTGGGGACGGTTCTTTTTGTCACATTAACTTGAGACAGTAGAGCCGGTTCCGTATGTCACATTAAAAGCGCCGGGTGGATTCCGGCGCTTCTTCATTTACATATTAACTTTTAGGATCCGACTCTGACCTCTCTCATCGTCAGGCTCTGTGGCGCTTTTTGTAGTCCTCCTTGATGGGCGCCAGAATCTCGTCGTCATCCAGTGCCTCTTCCAGCATTTCAGCACTCTCGCAAGATCTTGCCTTGCTGACGAGCTTCGA
>DBXX01000085.1:878-11289 GCA_002309675.1 Lachnospiraceae bacterium UBA1201 | reverse complement strand
CCGCCGATGAGTTTGTCAAAGTTTTCGTACAGGGATGCCTCGGCCAATGCGTCGAGGGCGGCAGTGGGTTCATCGAGGACCACGACGGGCGCATCCTTATACAGGGCGCGCGCCAGCGCCAGCTTCTGCTTCTCGCCGCCGGACAGGTCGATACCGTCGTCGTAGATGACCTTCAAAAGTTCGGTGTCCACGCCCTTCGACAGGCTTTCGAGTTTGTCGCCCAGGCCCGCGTCGCGCAGGCTCTGCTCCGCCTTCTTGCGATCGGTGTTCTCCGGAGTATCCATCGAAACATTTTCCGAGAGCGGATACGCAAAGATATTCACATCCTGGAAGACCGCGGAGAATATGCTGTAGTAATCCGCGCGGCTGTAGCTGCGGATGTCGACGCCGTTCAGGAGAATGCGGCCTTCGGTCGGCTCATAGAGCCGCAGCAGCAGTTTGATGAAGGTGGATTTGCCGGCGCCGTTTAGGCCGACCACCGCCAGCCGCTTGCCGGCTGTGAGGGTGATGTTCAGGTTCTTCAGCGCGTATTTTTCTGCCTTCGGGTAGCGGAAGCTCACGTTCTCGAATTTGAATTCGTACGTGTCGGTCTTCGGAAGCTCGACCGTGCCCTCCTCGATGCCGTCGTCGATCTCGAGGAAGCTGCGCCAGTCGTCGACCTCGCGGCTTTTTGCCAGCATGGACACGATGCAGTCAAACAGGGAAATGACGTGCTGGAAGAAGGTTGCGGCCGAGCCTAAATACAGGGTGAAATTACCGATCGACATGCCGCGGTACAGCACCGAGTAAACGAGCCATGCGTAGATGGCGCACTGGCTTACGAACCAGAGGACGTTGCCGATCTGGCCGGTGATCCACCAGATGAACTGGTTTTTCTTCTCTGCCTCGATGCGCTCCGCGTTTAAGGAACGCATTTTCCCGACCAGATGATCCTTCAGGCCGAATGCGCGGATATCTTTCGCTGTCTTAAAGTCGGTCGTGACGTTTTCCATGTAGTTGCGTTTACGCCACCAGGTTGCGAGCGGGTCCCAGATCTTTTTCTTCGTCACGCGGTTCGTGCGGTTTTTGATCGCGAAGTTCGCGATCGCGAGCACCATCATGCCGAGCATGATCCAAATGTTCATGGTGCCCATGATGGCGAGACCGAAGCCCACGACCATCAGTGTCGTCACGAAATACTCGATCTGGTGCATCATGCCCTCGACACCATCGCTGTTATTGCCCACTGCATTGCCCGCCTTCTGATAGGCATCCATGACATCGCTGTCTTCGAGGTACTCGAACTTCATGGTCATGATCTTGCGGTTTTTCGCGACCATCATGAGCGTTCGTACGCCGATGTAGCGCCACCACAACTGGTTGTTTGCGAAGGACGAAGCCATGGTCGTCGCGCACTGGACTACGAAAACGCACACCATCAGGGTTATGAGTTTTTCAACGGACTCGCCGTTACTCACCATGTCCAGGACAAACTTCGCGATGAAGTTCCAGAGGTAGCGCATCGATGTCGTCGCGACCGCGATCAACAGGATCAGCCAGGGCAGGCTCTTTTCGTAATGAACCATGTTCCGGCATATGTACTTCACGTTCGACCACAGGCCATGGTCAACGTGGTAGGGGTTCTTCGGCTCCTGTGCCTTCTCTTTCTTCTTTTTCTTGATTTCTTTCTCTTCTTTTTGTTTCATTTTTCACTCTCTCTATTCCGTTTGGTAAGTGCCCTATTTCGGCATCTTTTTTATCCAGCTTTCAGAGCGATCGTTGATCTGAAGGGCGTAGTTTTGCGATGCATTTGTATAGCTGTCTAACAGCGCGATCACGCCGATCAGCAGGCCGCCGATGGACATATTGATTCCGTAGGCCTTTTCCTCCTTACCGGATCCTTTCACGATGCTGACCGTATGCAGCGGATGGGAGCGATCACCGATCTGCGAGCCGATCGTTTCCAAAGTTTTTTCGACCTTCTCCTTTGCCACGCCGGTCTCCTTTGCTACCGTATCCACTCCGACAAATTCATGGTTGTTGAGCGTATATATATATAACAACACCCGCGCGCTCTCAGGATCCGACAGGATCTGCAGGACCGGCACGCATTTTCCCATGTTGTCAGCCCATTTTAGGAAGCCTTCTTCACAATCCGGCTGCCGCAGGAACACATAATACTCATGGTCTTTATTCAGCCGCATAAAGCTGTAACCATATGAGCTCAGGAGCACGCTGTCCAGTTCGCCGTTTTTTTCGTCCGATCTGGGGCGGTCGTAGTAATACTGATTTTCCGACCAGGCTCCGATATGAAAAGCCCAAAGGAGTTTATGCATCTGCTCCATGTACAGTTTCCAGAAGTCACCGCTCTGCGACGACTGCAATCCCGAGGTTTCCTTTCCGATCCGGGTCAATGCATCGACGACCTCCTGCTCCAGGCTCACTTTTTTCCTCTCTCTTCCATACAAATAGTCGATGGAAACGCCAAAACAGTCGGCGATCTTCGGGATCAGGTCGCCCTCCGGAAAACTTCCGTTCTCCCATTTGGATACGGCCTGCGCGCTGACGCCGAACTTCGACGCGAGCTGCTCCTGGGTTAATCCTGCTTCCTTTCGAAGAGTTTGTAATGTACTTGCAAATGACATGGTATGTACCTCCATTTCATAGATTATTCTTTGTGTGCCTCTCCCGAAATCATCTCTCGGTTGAATTGTCTCCATTATAATCCAATTATCGGTTGAGTACAACGGCGAATTCAAATAGCGATTTTATTTAAGGGATAAAAAACGGCGAAATTCTACTTGAATTAGAATTTCGCCGTGAAATCATAT
This sequence comes from Lachnospiraceae bacterium UBA1201, assembly GCA_002309675.1. Lineage (GTDB taxonomy): Bacteria > Bacillota > Clostridia > Lachnospirales > Lachnospiraceae > UBA1201. Next base: position 8,479 of record DBXX01000085.1, on the reverse strand, counting down.
AAAATTGTCTGCTAAACTGTTATTCAGCCTTCCACAATCCATGAAGATTGCAATATGCATATACTGCTACGACTGAATCGTCCTCGGTGAGTGTGAACTCAGCGACTGGCTTCTCACCGGCCTTCAGGAACTTTCTCTGCGCGCCCTTTGCAGTCTCGACTGCGATCCACTCGATGTAGTGTACCTCGAGCATCGGATGCTCAACCGCGCCGACTGTTACGGTCACCTTGTTACCCTCTACGGTGTAGACAGGCACATGCTTCTCATACGCGCCGTCGGAAGTTCCGGGCACCAACTCGGTCATCTTCTGGCCGCAGCACATCATCGGCACGCCCGATTCCTTGATCATTTCTACAAAATTTCCGCACTTCTCGCAAATATAAAACTTCATAAAATACCTCCGTTCATACTATGGTTTTGATCTATCGTTACATTTCCGGGTTCGTGTTCAAATCCTAGTCCAGATTATACCATTTTTGAACGGAAGCGTCAATGTCTCCGATCAGATCTCGTCTGTACGGATAATGAATTTTACCTGGCCCTTCATGCCGTCGGCTATGCCTGCGAAGTTGTAATACTCTGCGGACAGGCTGCCCATGGCGCGGGTCCGCTCGATCAGGCCCTGCAGCTCGCCTTCAACTGCCTGTGTGAGCTGTTCAATGCCTTTTTCATTGAATTCGTTCAGGCCGTCGGCTAACTTCGACGAACCGTTGTACAGAAGCAGCACGCCGACCTTCAGTGCGGGAATGTTGCTCTTTAATTCGCCCAGACCGCCGCTTAACTGATCTGCTCCGGCAAGCAAGGATCCGGTGCCATCCTTTAAGCTGTCCGCGCCGGTCTTCAGCGCAGCCGCGCCTTCATCCAGATCCTTCATTCCGCCCTTCAGGGTATCGGCCCCGTCCTTTAACGCGGTCGCGCCTTCCTTTACGGAACCGAGCCCGTCCTTCAGCGAGTCGACGCCGGTCTTCAGGCTTTCTGCTCCCTTTGCGGATTCGGCCACACCGTCGGTGTAGTTCTTAAGTCCTGCATAAAATGTATTGTAGCCATCCAATGACGCCTTCAACTCCGCTACGGCCTGCGCCTTTGCCTGGTATACGGCCGCGGTCTGCGGGTCTGCCTGAGCATAGGCAGCCGCGCCTTTCTTCAGGGTATCGGCCGTGGCATCCAGTACGCTCGCGTAGTTCTCCTTCGTAAGTTTCGGGATCTCCGCGCCGGCTTCCTTTAACTGCTTTTCCGCGGTAGCCAGCAAGCTGTCGAACACCTGTCCGGCCCCGCCCATGAGGCTCTCATTGTTTCCTGCGAGGGTATCCAGGCCGGCTTGCAGTTTTCCTGCACCGTCACTGAGCTGCGCCGCGCCGGCATCCACCTGCGCCGTACCGTCGGCGAGTTTGCCTACACCCTCCGCCAGGGCATCGGCCCCGCTCTTTAACTGATCCGCGCCTTCCTTCAACGCTCCGGCACCTTCTGACAACTGACCCGCGCCGGTATTGGCCTGCGCCAGACCGTTCTTCAGCGCCACCGAACCGTCGGCCAGTTTCACGACGCCGCTCTCCAGATCGCCGGATTTATCCTGCAGGGTCTTCAGGCTGTCGCGCAGTGTTCCCGCACCTTCGCAAAGCTGATCCATGCCATTCGTGAGCTGCTCCATCGAAGCGCTCAGCGTATCCAGATCCTTGATATCGAGGTTCTCCAGATTACCGAACATCTCGTTTGTAGCCACGGTCACGGTCATGGCCAGGCTGAACTCCTTCACATCTGCCTCGATCACTAAGGACTCGGGGATCGAGATCTTCTCCGGGTCGATTCCCAGGTTCTCCTGCAGACCCGGAAGCGCGATGCCGATGGCCACGGTGCGCGAACCGTCATTGATCAGTTTGCAGCCCGGCGCTGTGATATTTGTGAAGCGGTCGTCATCCAAGATCACGCCGGTCAGCATCAGGAACGGAACATACATGTTCTCCTTCTTCCCGCCGACGGTCACTTCCTGCTTCGTCTTATTCTCGTAGTCAAACCGCATGACCACATGACCGGATCTGCCGTGAAGCTCCTGCGGCGTCACGACCTGACCGTCCAGCTCGTAAGTGATCTTCACGCCGACCGGAACCTCCTTATTGGTCGTTCCCCGGTAACTGATATCCGCTCCCTTTGCGTCCCAGACACAGTCGTTTCCGTCCGCGGTAAATGTCTCGTCACCCTTTACATTTTCCACGTTCGCAAGTTCCGTGCGGTCGTTCAGTTTCTCGCTTTTCTGAACGTTTTTGATCCAGTCGCTGACGATCACCTTCTGTGCGCCGCCTTCAGCGTCGGCGATCACATAGACCGTCTCCTCCTTCGTGGGCTCGCTTCTCTTCACCGTGCCCCCGAGAAGCAGGGCGCTAAGCAGATCCGTCGGATCCTGACCCAACTGCTCTGTCCCGTCGGCCTCTACATCGCCGACCTGCGTTTCAATATCCTTCGTATCAACGGTCACGGTCTCCATGGCCGTCGTTTCGGCTTCGTCCGCCTTCACCCGCTGCCCCATCTGCATACCGGATGCAATCAGGGCCGCACACAATCCTGCGGAAATAATTCCTGTCTTTATCTTTCTCATGCTCATTCTCCTCCGTCAATTCTCATGCAACTGCGTCTGTGCAGCCTCGTCCTTTGTCTTCATCCCCAGTGTTGTTTTCCGGATCAGTCCGTCCGCCAGCATCAGCATGGCCGGAAGCATGACCACGACCATGACCACACTGATCACGGCGCCACGCGCCAGCAGGATGCACAGAGAACGGATCATGTCGATGTCCGAATAGACCGCCACGCCGAAGGTGGCCGAAAACAGGCCCATACCCGATACCAGGATCGAAGGGATGGATTTTGAAAGCGCCGTCTTTACAGCGTCGGCCTTCGCGCAGCCGGTGGTCCGCTCCCGCTTATACCGAGTCGTCATCAGGATCGCATAGTCCACGGTCGCGCCCAACTGGATCGTACTGATGCAGATCGGGGCTATAAACGGAAGGCTTTCGCCCAGATAGTGCGACATGCCCAGGTTGATGAAGATGGCCGCCTCGATGATCGCGATTAGCAAAAACGGCAGGGAGATGCTCTGCTCCACCAGGGCGATGATCACGAAGATGGCCACGATGGAGATCAGATTTACCACGCGGAAATCCCGGTCGGTCGTCTCGATCAGATCCTTCATGCACGGCGCCTCGCCGATCAGCATGCCCGTCGGGTCGTAGCTCTTCAGGATCCGGTTCAGCTCGGTGATCTGCGCATTGACCGCGTCGCTGGCCACCCGGTGCTCCGAGTTTACCAGCAGCATTTTCCGGTTATCGCTTTGCAGCAGCGACGTGACTGACTTCGGAAGGATCTCCTGCGGCACGCCCGCACCGATCAGCGAGTCCATGCCCAGCACGTATTTGATGCCGTCCACATCCTCCATCTCTCGGATCATGGCGCGTGTATTTTTCGCGGACAGGTTCGCATCGACCAGCAACATGTGCGTCGTGGCCACGTGGAAGTCGTCCTTCAACTTCCGGTTCGCCACCGCGTGGTCCAGATCTGCGGGCAACGAATCCGCGATATCATAGTAAACTTCATTTTGCGTTTTGTTATATCCGATAAAGGCCGGGATCGTCACGGCTACGAAGATCACGAGGAACACCGGAAATATCTTCACGATGCCTCCGGAGAGCTTATCGGTCTTCGGGATCAGCGGCCGGTGCATCATTTTCGACAGCGGCTTATCCAAAATCAGGATCATGGCCGGCAGCACGGTGACGCAGCCGATCACGCCGAGTACGACGCCTTTCGCCATTACGATACCCAGGTCGCGTCCCATGGTAAATGTCATGAAACACAGGGCAATGAATCCGGCGATCGTGGTCACGGAGCTTCCGACCACGCTGGTCAGCGTGTTGTGGATGGCCTGTGCCATGGCTTCCTCTTTCACGCTGTGATCCGCCGTTTTCGCGCCGGCGCGCTCGAGCGTCTCATGGTAACTGTGCCACAGGAAGATCGAGTAGTCCATCGTGACTGCCAGCTGCAGAACGGCCGACAGTGCCTTGGTTATATAGGAGATCTCGCCCAGGAAGATGTTCGTTCCCAGGTTCAGGATGATCATCATTCCAATGGATGCCAGGAAGACGAACGGAACGAGCCAGTTATCTAACAGAAGCATCATGGCCAGCAGCGCCAAAGCGACAGCCACGGCGACGTAGATCGGCTCCTCCTTTTCGCAGATGTCCTTCAGGTCGGTGACCATGGCGGACAGGCCGGATACGAAGCACTGCTTGCCCGCTACTTTTCGGATCTCGTGGATGGCGTCCATCGTGACATCCGCGGATGTCGAACTGTCGAAGAACACCGCCATCATCGTGGAATGATCGGTGTTGAACGCCGAATACAGGCTGTTCGGCAGGATCTCGAGCGGTACCGAGACATCCGCGATGCTGTCGTACCACACCACGGAGTCCACATGTTCCACCTGCTCGATCGCGGCCTTCAGTTTCGTAACGTCACGAACGGACATGTTTTCCAGGATGACCATCGAGAACGCTCCCTTTCCGAAGTCGTTCATCAGTTCTTCCTGTCCGATCACGGTCTCCATGTCCTTCGGAAGGTAGTTGAGCATATCGTAGTTCACACGCGTGTTCACGTATCCGAACACCGCCGGCACCAGCAGGGCCACGGTCAACAGCAGGATCACAACACGGTATTTAACGATCGTTTTTGCAAATCTCATCTTTTGCATTTTCCTTTCCTGCGCCTGGTTCCTTTGGGCGCTTTTCTTAATTTCATTGACCGTTACTACTTTATCGCACCTCTTTCCTCCCGCCAATAGGCAAAATAGGTCGCATGCCTAAAATTTAGGCACGCGACCTGTTTTGCCCAAAAATGTGACGTTTGGGACCGTTCTATTGCAATAGCAAAAGGGAGAATAACCGCATCTGGTACTCGCAGAAACGGTCGATCTCCGCCTGCGCCTGCGAGCTGTCCTCCATGCCGTTGTTCAGCCAGTCCATGGCGAAACCGAAGCATTCACATTTATAAAATTTTATGACGACCTCCCGATCCAGTTCACTCAGCGGGCTGCCCGCCAGGATCGGTCCCAAATACTGCGTGACCACATAGTCGCACACCTTCCACAGATCCCGCTCAAAGATATCGCGGTTGATGGAATTGTAAATATGCAGGATGGCCTTCCGCTTCGCAGATACGAAACTCAGCACCGCGTTCAGCCCGGTCTGCATAGAGTCGATGGAGCTGTACTCACGGATGATCTCGTCCGCGTTCTCAGTCACGATCTCCTCGATCAGTGCCGGAATGTCCTGATAATGATAGTAAAACGAGTTTCGGTTAATGCCGCACTGCTGCGTCAGCTCCTTGACCGTGATCTGGTTGAGCGGCCGCTCCTCCAGCATCTCCAGAAACGTATTTTTGATCTCTCTTTTTGTGAATACAGACATCGTGTTCTCCTTCTTACTTCTCCAGTTCGAAATACACACCCGGATATACCGAGAATATATTGCCCTTATCGGTCATCCCGGCGTAGTAAGTTCCTGCTCCGACGAAGCGCTCGAACATCAATTTCGATACGGAGTGCTGCCGTCCATTGTCCTCGATCAGATAGTAGGTGATCCGCGTCTCGGTGGTACGGTTATCCCCGGATCCGGTCGTTACCACCTCTCGCTTCTCCTCCGTCTTCTCGATGTTTAATCTGGCAAATGCATACACATCCTCCGACGGATCGGACTGTGCGAGTTTCGGCACGATATAGGTGATCGTCACAACGAGCACCGACACGAAGATGAACATCACCGAGATCACCGTGATCAATGCGATGAGCACATGTTCCTCACGACGCCCCTGGAGCGCCCGCATGACCGTGGTAAAGATGGCCATGATCACAAACATGACCACGACCGCGCCAAAGCAAACCAGCAGCGTAATGAACGTCTGCTTTCCTTTCGCCGCATCCTTCACATACTTATCATGATCCTCCTCGAGGATCTCATCCGTCAGCGTCGTCTTGCCGCCCTCTTTGAGCATGCTCTCGTACCGTTCCACCTGCTTCTTATCATCGGCCTTCTGATCCAGAAAACCCTTCACCATGATCCCGGTCATGAGCACAAAGCATACGCCGAACACGATGTAAAAGATTCTGGTAACACGTTTTACAGACATAGCATTCCTTCCTCTCAAACCCATCCCCATAAAATGGCTCTACCGATACTACCGGTCCTCGTGCGCCCGCGCCCGTCTTACGACCGCCCGGATCTCTTCGGTAGACATACTGTTAAACCTTTCCAGTTCTTCTTCCGTCATTCTCTGAAACACAAATGAAAACTCCCCGCTCGGATCGATGACGGTCAATATATCCCTGTCGATCGTATAATCCCCTTCATCGCCCTTTCTTTCACTGAAATGGAACCGTTTGTCATCATAGTAGCCCAGAGTGGGGTCGCCCATGACTATGTTCAATACGCCTTTATCCGCTGTCATCCCGAGAATGAGTCCCTCTTCCTCAAATACCTGTATCATGTGATCCGCCTCGCGCGTCTCGTCCGGTTCGAAACCCTCCGGGACCGTATAGTACAGATACTTCCAGCCGCCGCTCATCGATCTGAACTTTGCGATGTCCCCCTTTTCCTCTTCCGTTCTGGAGGACATGATCATTGTACACTCATAATGAGAGCAGGGAAGCACGATCGACAGAGCGGGATCATCACTTAAACTCCAGTCCCAGTAAATGGATCCATATGTCACATCTGCATCGCCCGATCCCCAATCGAGCATCGCTACCTGCATGCAAGCTCCGGTCATCAGGAAATCTTCTGCGTCGGGTGCCATCGCCTCATCCTTAAGCATAGCCTCATAGCGCTCAACAAGCATATAAAAATCCATGGAACCGCACAGAATCCTATTCGTATAGCGATCCACCTGTTCCTCGTCTACATTATACTGAGACATGATATACTTACGGATGTCTCCGCCAAACCGATCGATCAAAACACCTGCTTCATCGCCATACTGTTCCTTCAATTCACCGGTCGTTACGATTTTTCCGTTTTTGAACAGAGCCAATCTGTGTCTGTACGTCAGAAAACTGTTCTCGTTCGTCATATACCGGTCCAACTTATCAAAATCTCCGTCCCAACCTTCCAGCAACGAGATGCCTTTCAGTTTGGAGCGTTTGAGATCAAAGGAGTATTGAACGATTCCCGGGCAATCCTTCCGCGCCTTCGTTTTTTCATTCATCAGTGTATCGACATCCACACAGTACTCTGCTTCATCCAGCATTTCCAAGCTGTTTCCACCCGCTCTAAATATGTTGCCGTCTTCGTCGGCCTTAAACACATGAATGTTTCTCCTATTATATGCACACCCGTCACTGTCCACGACCTTCCGCACTACCTGACCGACATCTTCAGATAAGTCCAGTTCCACATTCTTCCCGACCGTAACGGTTACCGGGCGCACTTCTCCCGTCTCAACAGGCTTCGTAGCCTCTGTCGTCTCGGGCTCCGTAGGCTGCGGCCCTTCCGTCTCCGGTGCTTCTGTGGTATTATCGACATCGGTCGTTTCGGACGCTTCCGTGGTCTTCACCTCTTCGGTCG
>DBXX01000085.1:0-729 GCA_002309675.1 Lachnospiraceae bacterium UBA1201 | reverse complement strand
CAATCAAAACTGCAAATAATCTTCTCTTCATAATGAAGCCTCCCTTTTTCACAATATAACCCACTAAGGTCATTTCCCATATCGAATAGACTGAATTAATTATCTCGAGTGATCATTTCTCATATAACGAGCGTTGCGATACGTCCCGATTTTAACAATCTTGCCCTCTTTTATTAGCCTGTTCAGGACCAACTCAACCGTTTGAACGCTTATATCCGGCAATCTATCTAAAATATCCTGTTTGGAGATGGGAACAATGGCGTCAAGCAATATGCTTTCAACGCGTTCCGTCTTCTTCGCTTTCTTAATAGATATATCGGTAAATGCCTCGTCAAGATCTTTATAGCACCTGTAAAGGATCTGCAGAAAGTTGATGATGAAGGGAACGTAATCGTTATTATTTTCATGCCATGCCTCCGAAGAGCTTCTCAAAGCATCATAATATCCCGCCTTATACTTGTTGATCTGTCCTTCATAAGAAATATAACGGACGATATCATATCCCGCCAAATACAACAGCAAGACTGTAATGAGTCTGGAAACACGCCCGTTTCCGTCAAGGAACGGATGTATACAGAGGAAATCAAGCACAACACATGGAATAAGTAAAAGTGCCGGAATCTCGGAATCCTGTCTTGCCGAATAATATGCCAGTAGCAGTTGGTCCATATTTTCCTGCACCTGTTTCGCGGGTACAGGCTTAAACCTTACACTTCGACTTCCGTCCGG
>DBXX01000034.1:3038-9726 GCA_002309675.1 Lachnospiraceae bacterium UBA1201 | reverse complement strand
GCCCCTGCTAAGGGTGTAGGTCGGGTAACCGGCGCGAGGGTTCAAATCCCTCTTTCTCCGCGACATAATGAAACCTTCCGTTTCGGGCGTCTGCCCGTGCCGGAAGGTTTTTTTTCGCGCCGTAGGGAAGCATTTTCCGCTTGAACACGTAATCCAATGTTGGTATAATGGGAATATGATATGGCGCGGGCTTAAGGTCCTGTCCGGATTAAGCGGATAGCGGACCGACTAAGAATAAGGAGGTAAGAATGGGAAAATCAAACGATTCCAAGAGATTTAATCTGTTACTTTGTTTGTGTATTTTGATACCGATCCTGGCAGGCGTGTCGTCGTTGCTCGTCTATATGTTCGGCTCCGGAATAAAGAATCCGTATGAATCTTTCAAGAATCTGTTTTCTGTAAGTTATAATTCACCGACTCCGATCTTTTGGGCCTGGTTTATTATGTATCCGTTGATGGGCTATGTTTGCTACCGCATCGTAAATCAAAAGGACAGAAAGCGTACGGCGGCGCTTTCCATATATGTTTTGCAGCTGGTGTTCAATGTTTTATGGATGCCGATGATGTTTGAAGGATGGTTTATGATCTCGGCGATCTGGCTCTTCGTGCTGGTGTGCCTGATCGCGATCCTCATCATGTTCACGTGGAAGATCCGCAAGGGAGCAGCGCTTTTGTTGCTTCCGTATCTGGTTTTGTGTCTGATCGCCCTGTTTTTTAACGGCCATATCGCGCTGGATTAGCAGGGGTCAAATATATAAGTAATATAGTAAAGAAGGTTTTCAATTGGAAGAAGCAAAAAACAAACTGGGCCTTAAGAGGGTCACTATCATCTGGATCGAGATGGGTATCCTGTTGTTGATCGGGGTGTTCGGTCTGATAACGACGATGGAAGTCGTGGAGTATGACAGTCATTTCCGCCCATATTTCCTGATCGGTCTGGTCGGGATCGGATTTGTACTAATTCTGTATCTGTTTGCGCAGAGAGGAGTAAAATGGATCTGGGTGCTCGGTATTCCTTTTATCGCCATATTTGCCTTTGTGACCTGGCTGGGCTACGTGCCTGCGCATAACCGCTCCATGGCGGTCGAGCGGTATATTGACCTGATCGCTCGCGAGATCGAAGTCGAATACAACGGGGAGAAGTACGACTGGAACGGATATAGGACGAAGGTGGATGAAGACATTTCGTCCCACACGCAGGAGATACAGGCGCGTGCACGCGTGGACGAAGAAGAACAATCCTGGGTCCTTTATTATGATTCCGAGGCAAATGTATTATATTCGACCGGGGCTACCGGAGCGAGTGAGTACCTTATGGAACTTCAGAAGAAAGAATAAGACGATAATTTATATATTTTTTACAATTAATTCTGAAAGAATACTAGACGAAAGCCCCGTTTCATGATAAAATTACCATAGGAAGAAACATGAGGGTGGTTGATCAGCCTTTTGGTAGGAGGAGGGCATCAACGAAAATTGAAAGGAGATAGAGAGTCATGGCTTATAATCCGATTATTCAAAATGCTTTGGATGCTATGAAAAAAGAAGATGAAGTCCAGAAGCAACCGGAACTCTATCCGGACGGAAAGTACCGCTGGATCCATGAACGCAGTTATTACAAGATTCCGCTTTTGATGATCTTTATCATGAAATCGGTTGCAGTGTTGATCGCATTGATTTGGCTGGTATTCGTTCTGGTAAATCTCGGTGAAGAGTCTTACTGGAAAGAGGGCGGATTTAAAAATACGACCATTATTTTCGCCATTATCATGGTCGTTACGATGATCCTGATCGTGATCGGTTACCTGATCTATGCGAAGAAAAAGGGCGGCAAATACTTCATGATCCACGAGATGGATGAAGAGGGTATACGTTATATTACATTGCCCACGACCACAGATCTGGCCGGAGCAGAGGCACTGTTGGAGCCGCTGTCGGATACGAATGATCCGGACCGCGCGGATGATGCGCTCGCAGAGGCAGCTTCCATCGCGTACTCCGAGTTCCGTAAGGTGAAGGTCGTTCGTGCATTTCCCGAGTGGTCCGTCGTACGTCTGAAAGAGAAGCTGATCAGTACGGAGGTTTATCTCTCCGACGAGCATTATCGTTTCGTACTGGACTACATCGCTTCCCACGTATCTGAGAAGGCAAAGGTTATCGGAATGACCCAGAAGACCGATAAGGAGAAACCTCCGGTTCCGCCGGATCGGGAGATCTATTGATCGAATAAAGGAATTCATTACCCATATTGTAAATGAAGGACGGAGGTCACAGGCGGGCCTCCGTCTTTTATCCCTCAATAGGAGCAGGAAAACGATGGAAAAAAAAGTATCTTTGATTTTCAGAATAGTGATCATATTGGCAGCTGTTTTGATGGTCGGTATGGTTTTCAAGATAAAGCAGGAACAGAAAAACAGTGTGAACGCGGCGAAAGAACGCTATGAGCAGATGATCTCCGGGGAACAGGTCATGACACTGACAGAGGACGTTCTCGAGGAGGATTTTCAGGAATACGTGAAGGGTGTTCAGAGGGCTAAACAGCTGCTTAATCTTTATCTCGGTATGATCGGTGCCTTTATCGGTCTGCTCTTATTATGGATGTTGGTTCAAGTCGTTTTCGACATGTTCAGTCGGAAGGGAATCGGGGTATTTATAGGACATTCTGTCGCGATCCTGATATTTGCCGCACTACTTATCGGCGGATATTTCATCGTGAAAGACAAGATTCTTCCGCAGGTAAATAAAGAAGACCCGTCATCCGACCCGCATTATTTCGCGGAATTGCACCTGACGGGTGTCCAGAGAGACGTAAAGACCGAAGACGCAAATACGCAGGATGATGCTTCGTCGAAAACGACGGTATATTACTACCTGATCACTGATACCGGAGCCCGGATCAGCGTGAAGGAAGAGGTCTATGACCGTTTCGGTGAGCCCGGCATCTACTATGCGGGAAGGACCGAGCATACGATATTCTCCCTGTACGAAGGGAAGTATTTTAAACTATTTGGAAAATGATCGAAACGAAAGGAGCTGTCCCGTGCGACAGCTCCTTTTTTTGGGCCGTTTTCAGGACGTTCCCGTTATAAGCATTTGTTATCACTGACAATAAGAAACAAGGATTATTCAAAACGGGAAGACTGTGCTAAGATAACTGCATTGAAAGAAACAAGGAGGCAACAGCCATGAAGCAAGGTCAAGCAACCATGATGTGTATGTGTCAGATGATGTGTCGAATGCTATACTCCCGAGCCGGTAATGCGGCGCGATGTAGGGCTTGATCCTCGTGCGCTTAAAAAGTTCAGGAATGTATCCTGAGGCCGACCGGGAGAAAACGACCCCGGCTTTTTTTATGCCGTTTTTAAGAACCGCTTAGCGGAAAATACATAAGACTGACAGAATAAAGGAGTTATAACCATGAGTAATAATACATGCAGCATAGCAGCACACAGTGAGAAGAAGATCCCGGTACGTATTCCGGAGGAAGAGGCTGACCGTCTGGCAGCGGAACGCGGCGTTCGCGTTCGTCCGAACGAGACGCTGGATGAGATCGACGAGCGCGGCGTCTTCGTAAGACAGCCCAATGCATTCATTACCCCGTTCGGTGACGGAGAGGGCGACCTGAAGGCAGAGGCGAACCGCTTTAAGATTTTCTGGGCACATGGTTGCCACTGGTCGAACCGTCCGGTTATCGTCCGCGACATCCTGGGCTTGGAGGACGTGATCGATGATCTGGCGACTTCCGGTATCGGAAAGTACGGCCACGGGTTCACCGATCAACCGAACTACCAGGATCCTTCCACCGGAGCGGTTTTCCTGTCCGAATTCTATGAGAACGCCCGTCCCGGTTTTGCGGGAAGAGCCACGACGCCGACGCTGGTGGACGTGAAAGAAAAGAAGGCAGTCAACAACGACTACCACCGCCTGACGAACTACATCGAGGTGCAGTTCCGTAAGTTCCAGAAGACAGACATTGACCTGTATCCGAAGGCTTACCGCAAGGAGATCGATGAGTTCAATGACTGGTTGTTCCCGACCATTAACAACGCGCACTACCGCATGCACTTCTGCCTCAGCTGGGTCGCTTACGACGAAGGCTATCAGGATTTCTTCGAGGCGCTCGATAAGATCGAGGAGAGACTTTCGACGAACCGCTTCCTGTTTGGCGACTACATCACGGACTCGGATGTGCGTCTGTATGTGACGCTGGTTCGCTGGGAGACCTACTACTATCATAATGTAGGCGCGCTGAAGAAGCGTATCTCCGAGTTCCCGAACATCTGGGGTTACGTAAAGGATCTGTTCGCGATCCCGCAGTTTAAGAAGTACACCTTCTTCGAATTCCCGAAGAACGAGTTTAAGGGGCACAGAGGCTGGAACGGTTCCTTCCTGGAGCGCATCGCTTCGCAGGTTCCGTGGGAAGAACTTTGGAAGACCGACGGTGAGAGAAGAAAGCTTTCTTCCGATCCGGACGATGTTTACCTGCACACGGACGTTACACCTGAGGAATACCAGAGCGTGATCTCGGTATCGAAGTGGAACAGCCCTTCGTGGGATGACCGCCAGCCCAGAAACGTTTCGATCTCGGTCGATCCGTCGATCAACCCGTTAAAGGGACTGCTGAAGAATAAGAAAGCATGAAACCGTAAATGAAAGATGTCTATAATAAAGGAGAAGAAAGAATCATGAAGAAACTTACCAGAATTGCTTACATTACACTTTTGATCGTCGCAGCGTTTACACTCGGCGCCTGCGGCAAGAAGGCCGAGGCCGAAGGAACGAAAGACAACGGCGGAAAGGCTAAGACGAAGATCGTCCTCGAGACGGGCGGATCTCCCGCACCCTTCATCCAGACCGTAGATAAAGCGGAAGATGCACTTTACACCACAAAAGACGGCGTATACCTGACCGGTTACGACATCGCGGTGCTCACAGAGCTTTTCAAACTGCCTTCCTTTGCCGATTATGAACTCGAGCTGAACGTAAGCTCCAACTCTCTGGTCGATGCACAGCAGGGCGTTATCGACGCTACGATCAACAACTGGAGTTACAACACCGAGCGCGCCAAATCTTACCTGTTCTCGTTCCCTTACACCAAGTCCAGATACACCATCACATCCGCAGCAGGAACCGAGATCCACTCGTTTGAGGAGCTCGCAGAGTCCGGCCTGAAGATCTACGGCGGCGCCGGCGGCAACACCACGAACGCGATCGAACGTTGGAACGACGCGAGAAAAGACGGCGAAAAGAAGATCAATCTGGAGTTCACATCGGCCGATATCACCGTTCAGCTGCAGGAAGCGATCGAGGGTAAGGTCGCTCTGATCCACGACCAGCCCGTTATCCTGAAGTATAAGGATGCATATCCGACCCAGTTTGCAAGCCTGAATATCACCGTTCTGTCCGATGAGGAGACAGCGAAAAACATCACCGCTAATAACACTTCCCACATTCTGTTCGGTAAGACCGGCGCACATGCAAAGGAGTACCAGAAGCTGTTCTCCGAGGGCATCAAGCAGCTCTTCGACAGCGGTAAGCTCGAAGAACTCGGTAAGAAGTGGATCGGCGAGAAGCTGAACGATTCCACCATTTCCGTTCTGCCGCTGGCTTCGGATCTGGACTATTTGAACTAAGGAACCGTAGCAGCATACGGTCAGAAAGCGGAGGGAACCCCGAATGGATACAAGTTTTTCCGATTATTTCAGCTTTAAGCTGATGTGGTCGCGCATCCCTTATCTCATAAAGAAGATCCCGATCACGTTGGAACTCGCCGGCCTGGCGTTTCTGGTATCGATCCTCGTGGGTCTCCTGATCGCGATCATCCGATACAAAAAAGTAAAAGTATTAAGTCCGATCGCTACGGGATTTCTGTCCCTGATGCGCGGCACGCCGATGCTTATCCAGCTGTATGTCGCTTACTACGGCATCCCCGCGATCCTCAGGATCTTCAACTCCTGGGGCGCGAACATCGACGTAAATATCATTCCGAAGATGGTCTATGCGTTTCTGGCGTTAGGGCTGTATCAGGCAGCATTTACCAGTGAAACCTTTCGCGCCGCTTTAGAGTCCGTCGACAAAGGCGAGATCGAGGCCGGTCATGCCATGGGTATGACCTACGGCCAGATCCTGCGCAGGATCATCGTACCGGAGGCGCTGGAAAACGCGCTTCCGGGCATCTGCAACTCGGTGATCGGCCTGGTAAAGGGCACATCCCTCGCATCGACCTGCGGCATCATCGAGATTACATACCAGAACCAGATCCTGGCCGGCCGTGACTACCGTTACCTGGAAGGCTACGTAGCATTGGCCATCATTTACTGGATCATAACCATTATCCTGGAGAAGATCTTTAAGGTGATCGAGAAGAAATTCCGGATACCGGAGCAGCCGAAGCCCATCCGGGGCGGCGGTGAGGATGAGGAAGCGAAAGAGACGGCGGCGCCGGCGGAAGCATTGCCCGCGGCCCGGGAGGTGTAACATGGCCATACTGGAACTTACAAATATTCATAAGCGCTTCCGGGACAATGTCGTGTTAAGCGGGATCGATCTGACGGTCAATAAGGGCGATATCATCGGTATCGTAGGACCGTCCGGAACCGGTAAGTCGACCTTGCTCCGCTCCATCAACCTGCTGGAGAAACCGGAGGAGGGGAGGCTTAAGTTCGCGGATATCGAACTGAATCTGCCG
>DBXX01000034.1:0-2960 GCA_002309675.1 Lachnospiraceae bacterium UBA1201 | reverse complement strand
ATGGAAGGACTGATCACGGTCCAGAAGAAATCTAAGGAAGAGGCACGCGAACTGGCGCTGAAGGAACTGGAGAACGTGGGCCTGTGGGCATGGCAGAATCATTATCCGCGGCATATGTCCGGCGGACAGCAGCAGCGCGTCGCGATTGCGCGGACATTGGCCATGCGGCCTGACATCATCCTGCTGGATGAACCGACGTCGGCGCTGGATCCCGAACTGGTGACCGAGGTGCTTACGACGATCAAAGACATCGCGGAGCAGGGTTACACGATGCTTCTGGTGTCGCACGAGATGGATTTCGTGAATAAGATATCGACCCGCGTGCTGTTTCTGGACGGCGGAAAGATCATTGAAGACGGCACGCCGGCGGAGGTGTTCAACCATCCGAAGAGCGAGCGCGCCAGAGAGTTTTTCGAGAAAATGAACCGGCTGAAGGAGCCGGAGTTCATCATTTAGTAAAGATCGGAGGCAGACCCCATGTCGATCACTTTCAAAAAAGAAGCAACGCCTGCAGATCGGGAGGCGCTTCTTATTATATATGGAACGGACAGCTACTACGAACTCTTTCGCAACAGCTATGTCGTTCGAATTGCATATGAAGACGGGCAGCCGGTCGGTGCCGTCCGCGTGATCAGCGAGGGCGTCGAGACGGCGCTTTTGGTCGACCTCAAAGTGACCGAGGCGGCCGAACAGCAAGGGCAGCGCGCCCGGATCGCGACCGCGCTTCTAAAGGACATCGAGCAGGATCTTATGGAGCGCCGCGTCATGGTCTACGCGGGTCGGCAGGATATGGAGATCCTGGAGGCTGCGGGTTACGGGCGTTGCAAGAACGCGTGGACACGGTTTCGGACCGGATTGAATGAGGGCGATTTCCTCCCGCCCGGCTATCGGTTCGAATACGAATTCCTCGCTGTACAGGAAGCCCCTGCAAAACCGGCGCAGGAGGCATCCTCCGATCGGGAAGGGAAGAAAGAACGCACGGAGATCATTTACCGCGACGACCTCGGGGGGGCGTCATGGACTGCGGTCAATGAAGTTCTGACGAAGGCGTTCTTCGGACGGCCACACGATGTTACGAAGACCGAAAAGGCGTTTGCGGCCAGCCGGTATACGGTGTCCGCATACGATGGGGAGAAACTGGTCGGCGTAGCCAGAGGCGTCGGCGATGGAGAGAAGTATGACACGATCCTGAATGTCGCAGTAGACCCGGACTATCAGGGCCTCTCCATCGGAAAGACGCTGGTATTAAACCTCCTGCGCCTGGCGCGCGAGGAGATCGTTGTGGTAAATACGCATCCGGGCGCAGTGGGATTCTATAACCGGATCTCGCAGCTGCGTCGGAATAAGTATGTATTCGAGAAGCATATCACGCAGGCAGAGACGGCAAAGGGCGGGAACCCGGAGTTTCGTCAGAAAATGTTTACGCCGGCGGGATACCGCTTTCCGGACGAATATTGATCTGCGGCCGCTCACATCCAACGGGGTGCGGGCGGCTTTTTGTGTGTGTTACGGGAGAGAAGGAAAAAGACTTTTGAAAAATTTTAGAAATGAAGGTATTGACAGGAGAGGTTCGGTTTGCTATAATTCGATTGAACTCAATAGAATTGAGTAAAATATATTGGGAGGTAAAACGAATGTCGATATATGATTTTGTGATGAAAAGTGCGAAAGGCGAAGAGGTCTCTCTGTCGGAGTTTCAGGGAAAGGTCCTCCTGATCGTGAATACCGCGACGGGTTGCGGATTTACCCCGCAGTACGAAGGACTGGAGAAATTATATGAACAGTATAAGGATCAGGGTTTCGTCGTACTGGATTTTCCGTGCAACCAGTTCGGAAACCAGGCGCCCGGAACGGAGGAGGAGATCGTCAGCTTCTGTCAGCGTAAGTATAAGGTATCATTTCCCCAGTTTGCTAAGATCTGCGTGAACGGACCGGACGAGGCACCGTTATATAAGTTCCTGAAGTCGCAGAAGGGCGGCGTGTTCGGAGATAAGATCAAATGGAACTTCACGAAGTTCTTGGTAGACCGCGAGGGCAATGTCGTGGACCGCTATGCATCGACGACGAAGCCGGAGAAGATCGAGGCAAAGATCAAAGAATTGTTATGAGGTTATAAATGATGGAGAAGTATGATGCATTGCGACTGGATCACCAGTTGTGTTTTCCTCTGTATGCGGCATCCCGCGCGGTGGTAAAAATGTATTTTCCTTATTTGGAGAAGATCGGACTTACTTACACACAGTATGTGGCCATGATGGTGTTCTGGGAGGAGCAGGAGGTAAGCGCGAAACATCTGGGCGAACGGCTGTTCCTGGACAGCGGAACGGTGACACCGCTCCTTAAGAGCCTGGAGGCGAAAGGTCTCGTCGTGCGTGCCCGCTCGAAGGAAGACGAACGCGTGCTGATGGTGCGCGTGACCGAAGCGGGGATGGCGCTGCGGGAACAGGCGGTAATGATCCCCGAAAGCGTGGCGTCATGCATGAAACTTCCGGCGAAAGACGCGCAGGAACTGTACCGTATTTTATATGAGGTATTGGGTGCGGGCCGAGAGTGATGGTTTACACGGTACAGGATTCCCCGCGTTTATAAATAGATATAGATAGGATCCGGTGGCATGCCGGATCCTTTTTAAAAATTTCAAAAACTTTTTCGGAAAAGGGGTTGACTTTTTAAAAGGAACGTGATAGTATATTCCTTGCCCGCTCAAAGGGCACCTGAAAAAAACTTAAAAAAAGTTTTAAAAAGGTGTTGACAAAACGATTGAGCAGTGGTATTATTTAGAAGTTCGCCGCGAGAGCGACAACGGTACTTCGCCGTAGGACGGCAACCGATTGAAACAAACGAAGCGAACAGCACCTTGACAATCAAATAGTATACTCCAACCTTGAAAATTCAAAGAGAATTAAAAGATTGAGAACAGCTTAGAAATAAGCAAACCTAAAAAACAGTAAAGACAGGAA
>DBXX01000061.1:2842-4430 GCA_002309675.1 Lachnospiraceae bacterium UBA1201 | reverse complement strand
TGTCACCGAATGGTGTGGTAAAGCGGTTTTTCTGCCGTACAAACGCACCGTTCGCCGCGATCTCACCCTTTTTTTCTGTCGTAACGACCTTGCCGAAGCTCGTGGTATTATTTGCTTTGCTTTCCGCTTCTTTCTTTTTTCTGCGATCTGCCAACGAGCATGCTGATACTTCAAATTCCGCCACCGTTATACACTCCTTTCGCGCCTTCCGGTTTCCCGGCTCTTATCTTACTTCTTCCACTTCGGTCCCTGCATATCCTTGCGGCCGATCTCTTCCGGGAAACGGAAGTTTTCTTTCATAAAGAAGCCTTCCTGCTCCATCCACTCCAGCTTCTCAGGGTCCATCTGAAAATACTCCATGGCTGTCTTCGCTCTGCGAAATCCCAGTTTCTCATACAGAAGCACCGTCTGCGGGTGTGTGTACAGGATCACGTTCTGCCCTTTTAACTGTTCCAGCAGTTTACGAATCATTTCCCGGCCGATGCCTGACCCCTGATACTCTTCGTTGAGAGCAACATTGTAGATCGCTGCCTGAAAGAGGCCGTCCGAAATGGCTCTGGCCACACCGACGATATGCTCGTCGTCATAAACGAAAACCGTTGCAAAACTGTTTCGAAAGGCGATCTCCTGTTGCTGCGCCGAATGGTCCGAGAGGCCGGAGCGCCGAAGCACACCTGCCACCTCTTCCCAATCGATATTCTCTTTTTCGATCTGATATCTGATCATGATCCCTCATTTAGTTGAGCGGAACTACCGCTCCGTCATATGTACTGTTGATAAATGTCTTGATCTTTTCGCTCTGGAGCACCTCAACGAGAGTTGCAAGAGCCGCATCCTTTTCCTTTGCTTTCGAAGTAACCACGATATTTCCGTAGGTCGTAGCTGCAAGTCCGTCGTTTGCTTCTACGGCCAATGCCTGGCTTACGTGAAGTCCACCCTCGATCGCGTAGTTTCCGTTGATAACGGCAACATCTACATCGGGAAGGATCGCTGCCAGCTGCTCGGGAGCCAGTTCCTTGATCTTGATGTTCTTCGGGTTCTCTACGATATCGGCAACAGTAGCATTGATACCTGCGTCATCCTTCAGCTTCAAAAGGCCTTCCTGAGCCAGAAGAAGAAGTGCACGCGCTTCATTCGTTACGTCATTCGGAACCGCGATGGTAGCGCCGTCTGCCAGGTCTGCCAGCTTCTTTACTCTTCCGGCATAGATACCGAACGGCTCATAGTGGATCGCACCGATGGAAACCAGGTCGGAACCGTTTTCCTGGTTGAACTGCTTCAGGTACGGAAGATGCTCGCAGTAGTTGGCATCGAGGCTACCCTCGATAACACCGGTGTTCGGTGTCACATAGTCTTCCAGTTTTACAATCTCAAGTGTGATGTTTTTTTCTGCGAGGATTGGTTTAGCCTGCTCCAGGATCTCGGAGTGCGGTGTGATGCTCGCGCCTACCTTGATCACGGTGTTCTGTGTGGCATTTGCCGCCGTTGTGCTCTTTGCATCGGATGAGTTTCCGCAGGCAGTCAATGAGAATGCCAGTGTAAGTGTTGTGATTGCTGTTGTGATTTTCTTCCAAACGTTCTTTTTCAT
>DBXX01000061.1:1175-2779 GCA_002309675.1 Lachnospiraceae bacterium UBA1201 | reverse complement strand
GAAAATAAAAAGAAGCTTATCATTTCCAATAAGCTCCCGGGCAATGATCGGCGCGAACGTATCGTTTCATCACGTTCGTAGGCACACTTTTGACGTGCCGAATACACCTGCCATGGAACATGCCCGGGAGTAACGCATTCGACAACACATACCGTGATTTCTATCGATACGATAAAGCTTGATCATATCCTATCTCCTTTCATATTTGATCGATGATGGTACTATATCACCTCTTACCTACTATGTCAATAGGTTTTGTGAACTTTTTTAAGATTTTCTTTTTTTCTTCGCGATAAAGGCACCGATACCCTGGATCAACATGACCATAACGACCAGCAAAGCGACTGCCGTCCAGAGGACATCTTTCTGATAACGGTAATACCCGTACTGCATCGCGATCGATCCCAGACCGCCTCCGCCGATCACACCCGCCATCGCCGAATAACCCAGGATGGTCGCTACATTGATCGCCGCTCCCTGTAACAGGGAAGGAGTCGCTTCCGGAAGGATAAAATGAAGGATCGTATAGAACGGGGATGCACCCATAGCGGTCGCAGCCTCTATGATTCCGGGGTTGATCTCACACAGTGAGGCTTCCACCATCCGCGCAACGATCGGCATTGCCCCGATGGTCAGCGGTACGATCGTTGCCGTAGTTCCGATCGATGTACCGACGACCCATCTCGTAAACGGGATCAGCAAAACCAATAAGATCAAAAACGGTAAAGACCGCAGAACATTTACGATCAGGCTGAGTGTCGCATTGACCGGACGGTTTTCCAGGATCCTGCCCTTTGCCGTCGCATACAATCCGATGCCGACCGGAAGTCCGATCACATATGCGATAAGTGCAGAAAAAAATGTCATCTGCAAGGTTTCGAGAATTCCTTTTTGTATGGCTTCGATTAAATATTGACTCATGCCTGCTCCACCTCCGATACGGTCAAGCCGTTTTTCTGAAAGAAATCGATCACGATCTCCTGATCCTTTGCTTCTTTCGGTAGCTCTAAAACCATCTGTCCGTAGCTGATACCGCCGACGCTTTTCGTATTTGCACTGAGGATATTGACCTTCTTTCCGGTCTCCTCTACCAGATCCGATATGAACGGCCGGTTCGCGCTCGTTCCGTCAAATACGACGCGGATCAGACGCCCCTCCGTGTCGGAAGCGTCAAACGGGTTTGTCGGATACACCAGTTTCTTCGCAGCCTTCGAGGTCGGTTTGCTGAAAACATCCGAGACCTTTCCGATCTCCGCCAGATTACCGTCATCAATGATCGCGACCCGGTCACAGATTTTTTCCACCACGGCCATTTCGTGGGTAATGATCACGATCGTAAGCTTCTTCTCCTGATTGATCTTCTTCAAAAGTTCCAGGATCTCACCTGTGATCTTCGGATCCAGCGCACTGGTCGCCTCATCACATAAGAGGACCTTCGGATCTGCCGCCAGTGCTCTGGCGATCGCTACTCTCTGCTTCTGTCCGCCGGACAGTCTGGCCGGATAGACATCTTCTTTTTCTTCCAAGCCGACGAAGCGAAGCATCTCCCGTGCGATCTCTCTACGCTCTTTACGACGCATCCCCGCGATTCGAAGCGGTTGCTC
>DBXX01000061.1:0-1059 GCA_002309675.1 Lachnospiraceae bacterium UBA1201 | reverse complement strand
AACCGGTTTAATGTGCGTACCAATGTAGACTTTCCGGCTCCGCTCATCCCGATGATTCCGAAGATCTCCCCCTCCTCGATGGACAGGGATATATCCTTTAGTGCGTCTACCGCTTTTCCTTCGCTTTTGTATGTTTTACTGACATGCGATAATTCATAAACATTTTCCATGTGCTCAGACCTCCTTTTCTCCCGGTCTGAATGAAACTATATCATCATTCGCCTAGTATGTCAATAGGTGTTTAGGATTTTTAGTCAAAAAAATCCCCCGGTCGAATTCTCTTCGATCGGGGGAGTCATTTCTATTATGGTGATAAACGGTTTATCGGTCGATCTCGCCGCCCGCGAGAACGCAGCCGTCTGCATTATACAGCACGCCGGTCTGTCCCGGAGCCACCGCCTTCACCGGCTTGGAAAAGGTAACGATCAGTCTGTCGCCCTCTCTCTTAACCTTCGCCGGAATCGCCTGATGGTGGTAACGGACCTTTACCAGGGCTTCAAACTCTGCATTTTCCTCGGGCATGGGCAGCCCCATATAGTTCACATCCTTCAGGATACAACCGGGCGCGTACATATCTTCTTCATTCGTAAGCACGACTTTGTTATGCCCGGCATCGATCTCCTTAACGAAGATCGGGATGCCTGCTGCGACACCCAGCCCCTTCCGCTGTCCCACAGTATAGTTAATGATGCCCTTATGCTGTCCCAGTACATTTCCCTCGGTATCGACGAAGTCTCCCCCGGCAAATGTCTTCCCGGTCCGTTCTTCAATAAAGGCAGCGTAATCACTATCCGGTACGAAGCAGATATCCTGCGATTCGGCCTTGGTCGCAACATGCAAGCCCGCATATTCTGCGATCTTACGCACCTCATCTTTCGTCAGGTCCCCCAGCGGCATCAGGGTCTTCGCCAGCTGCTCCTGACTTAAACGGCACAGCATGTAGGACTGATCCTTCTTAGCACTGGCGGCATTTTTTACCGTGTAACGACCGTTTGGGAGCTTCTCGATCTTCGCGTAGTGTCCGGTCGCGATATAGTCCGCCCCGAGCACCGACGCCGC
>DBXX01000042.1:39896-43815 GCA_002309675.1 Lachnospiraceae bacterium UBA1201 | reverse complement strand
GCTTCTGGATCACATGACCACTCAAACTAGAAAAGCAACCACCTTCCAAACATAAGGAGTACCCCTATGAAGAAAACGATCCTTATCACAGGTGCATCCCGCGGCATCGGCGCCGCCATCGCCCGCCGTCTGGCGGTCTTCGACGGCTCGCCGTCCCGCCTGATCTTGAATTGTAATACAGACACTGAGGGTCTCGCGACGGTCATCGACGAGATCAACCGCGCGGTGCCGGACTGCCAGATCATCCCGATGATCTGCGATCTCTCCGACGCCGAAGCGCGCAGCGCGGCCTTCGCCCGCGCAGTCGAGGCCTCCGGCGGCCACACGCCGCACATCCTCATCAACAACGCCGGCATCGCCGACATCGGTCTGCTACAGGACCTGGCTCCCGACCGTCTCATGGCGATCCTCTCGACGAACCTCGCCGCCGCTCTGGACCTCTCACGTCTGTGCATCCCCGGCATGGTCCGTCGGATCCATGATCAGCAAGCACAGTCCGGCATGTCCGACTCCACACAAACAGTGAACCCCGGCAAGCCCACCTGTGCGATCCTGAACATTTCTTCCGTCTGGGGCCAGGTCGGCGCTTCCTGTGAAGTCGCTTACTCCGCGGCAAAAGGCGGCCTGAACGCCATGACCCGCGCCCTCGCTAAGGAGCTCGCGCCCTCTTCCATCCCGGTCAATGCGATCGCCTGCGGTCTGATCGACACGCAGATGAACCGCCTGCTCTCCTCCGAAGAGCTGCAGGATGTCATCGACCAGATCCCGGCCGGACGCATGGCGACCGCGGACGAAGTCGCAGAACTCGCCGCGCTCATCCTCTCCGCCCCGACCTACCTCACCGGCCAGGTCATCGGATTTGACGGTGGCTGGATCTGAAGCCACTAATACAGATATAATAGCGAACTATACAAATCGGCCATAACCGCCTGCTTTCACTGCACTGGTTATGGCCGGTTTCTTGTCTTCGCCTTTTTCGATCGTGACCGATGTCATCCCACCAACAAAAACGGAGAGGCCGTCGCACCGGACAGCCTCTCCGCTTGTTTATCTTCTCTCTTTTCACTTTTTCTTCCACTGCTTCGGGAAGTACATTTTTGGCAATGTCTTAAACGACCGGTTGAACTCTTCCGTCTCCTCCGTGGACAGTTCGGAGTAGATCTCCGGCCAGACCATGCGGCCCGGCAGCATCTCCAGCGCATGGGGCTTCAGTTCGTAGCCCATCAGAGCCTCCGAGAACGTTCCGTCCTCCATGGTGATCATAAAGTTATCCGTGGTCTTGAAACCGAGGCGCGGATAATACGTCGGCTCGCCGAGGATGATCACGCCCGGATATTTGCCGTCCTTGCGGATCATCTCCATGGTCTCCGTGAGCAGGATCTCACCGACGCCGCAGCCCTGCCACTCTGCCTTTACGCACAGCGGTCCGAACGAAGCCACCGAATGCTTCACGCCGAACGCATCCTCCACGGCCGTTTCGGCATACATGATCATGCCGATGATCTCGCCGTCCTTCACGGCCACGCGGGAATAATGCGGCAGATACGCCTCGCTCGTACGCAGTTTGTGCACCAGCAAATGCTCATCGCAACCCGGCATATATTTATTCCAGAAAGCTTCCTGGACCATACGCTCGACCTCGTGGTACTCCTCCTCACGCTCGGGGCGGATCTCGATCTCATCGCGCGTCACCTTCTTCGCCTTACGCAGGAAATAGGCCATCTCGATGCGGACGTTTTTCTTCTTCAGGTCGTCGTTCCGGTAACGGCAGCTGTCGAAACCACAGAGGGTGAAGCCCTCGTGCAGGTAGAAGCCCAGCGCGTTCATGTTGCTTGAGCGGAAGCCCAGCACCACGGCACGACGCGACTCCAGGCGTGCCTGTTCCTTCGCCACCTCCAGAAGTGCATGGCCAATGCCCATGTTCCGGTACTTCTCGTCGATCCAGATCTCCCAGATACGCAAGCGGTTGCTCCGCGTCTCCGAACCGGTCTCGATCGCAGCGACCAGACGACCATCCTTCACCACTCCCCACGCACACGCATCCGGGACGAACGGCGCGTACAGACAGTTCTCCATGGCCACCGGCGCCTTCGTCTTTACGATGGGCTCCTCGCTTTTGTCCATGCGAAACGAAACGTCAAAACCGCCCTCTACCGGGTTGATCACAACGTCCATATAATCATTGGATGTATAATCCATGGGAAGCTGATAGCCCTCCCAGTGTTCCTTCGGCAAATGTATAATATCAAATCCCATAATCATTCCTCACTTTTCGAAGCGCCGGCCGCAGCCATCCCGCCTACTATGTACTACTTACAGTGTACTCTTTTCGGAAGGTTTTTTCAAGAACGAAATGGCGATCATTTATATCTGACGATACTTCCGATTTCAGTGATCTCACCATTGAGTACCTTGAAGTAAAGAGTCATTTGGCCGTTATCGTCGCTCAACTTGGCTTTGATCTCCTGGGCACTGCTCGCAAAACCATTGTGATAATACTCCACCTGTTGCGCCAGCGGAAGTTTTGTTACCTTCCTGTCCAGATACACCACATTTTTCTTGGCTCTTCCCGCCACCGGATAAGTGGTCAATGAATACTTCCCATACAGTACCAGATAGTCTTCCTCGATTTCGGCCCTGTCGCTTTCCGACCTCCAATGATATGTATCATCTTTCAGGAGGAGGATGTTTGTCTTCTCGTCCAGCTCGCCGGGAACTTCCTCCAGAACAAAGGTCTCCTCGCCATAAACAGTCTCCCACGGAATCGTTTCCTGTTCAGGCGTTTCCACTTCAGGTGTTTCCTGTTCAGACGTTTCCTCCTCGTCCCAGATAACACGGACCCCGGGATCGCATTCCAGGTATATCGGATCCATGTATGCGTTTTGGCTCAGATCCAACGTGGTCAGTGCATTATCCGTGCAAATCAGGTAACTCAGATCCTGACAGGCGGTCACATCCAGAGCAGTAAGCTTAGAGCCGACACACCACAAGCTCCCCAATCGCGGACAACTGTATAAACCCAGTATTCCCAGATCATTACGAGAACAATCCAGCGAGTCTAGCCTCGTCATTTGGCCCAGATTCAGTTCCTTCAGGCCGCATCCGGAACAGTATATCTCTGACAAAATCGTATTATTACGCACATCCAGTCTATTCAGAGGATTTCCGCTGCAGTCCAAATTAACCAATTCCGTAAGCATGCTGATATCCAGTTGGCTCACTTTATTTCGACTCTCATCCGGATCGTACACATCGTGCGTATAATAATCTATATAACAACCCAGATTAAGATATTCCAATTCCGTGTTATGGCTTAAATCCAGGGCGGTCAGGCCGCAGTAACTACAATCGAGATACCGAAGCGATGTGTTGTGACTCAGATCCAGTTTTTCCAACAAATTCTCACTGCAGGTCAAATTTTCCAACGCCGTATTCCTGCTCACATCCAGTGAAGTCAGCTTTGCGTTTCCGCAATCGAGGCTAGTCAATGAAACACATGCACTTATATCTAATTGAGCAATGGGAGTTTCTTTGCAAGTCAGGTGCACCAGATTTGTGCAACCGCTCACATCCAGTTGCTCCAGCTTGTTATTTGAACAATCAACCTCGATCAGTTCCGTGTTCTTACTCAGATTCAGTTCGGCCAATCTGGTCCCGCTACATTTCAACACTTTTAATGTCACGTTCTTACTCAGGTCCATTGCAGATACAAGGGATTCACTGCAATCGATTTCTTCCAGGCATGTCAGATACTCAATACCCGTGACATCGTAAACGTATCGGCCCGGCATGCGAAGTATTGTAGCCGCCCGGATCTCTTCCTCATCCAGTCCCCCGTCACCGTTCGTATCATATCTTTTTTGAACCAGATATCGAAACTCCTTATCCGGGAAATTCTTCTCATCGATCGCCACACCAT
>DBXX01000042.1:0-39786 GCA_002309675.1 Lachnospiraceae bacterium UBA1201 | reverse complement strand
GTCGTGGTTTCGCTCGTGGTTTCTGCCGTTTCACTCGTGATACTCGCTACCTCAGTCGAATCTTCCGGTTTTTTCTCCCCGGATCCGAGTACAGCCCACAAGATAGTCGCAACACCACCGCCTACAACCAGCACCACCAGCAATATAACTATCAGCGGGTTAATGCCTTTTCTGTTTGAATTCTCGTTATTCTCCATATGTCTCCTCCACATAAGACAGGGACCATCCATCAATGATCCATAATTCTAACATCATCCCCGACACCGATCAACGAAACGCCTTCATCCACATAGATTGACCCTTTCGAAAGGGTTCCACTCAAGTTCAACTCCTGAAAGAGGTTATTTCTGCATGTCAAAAGGTTCAAAGCCGGAGTTTCGCTCAGATCCAATTCAGACAGTCGGTTACCGTCACAGGTTAGCTGGCTAAGGGATACGCATCCGCTCACATTGAGACTCTCTAACTGATTATAGACGCAAGAGAGTATTTCCAACTTTGGACACATAGCTACATTCAACGTTTCTAAACTATTGATAGAGCATTCAACATTCCGCAACTCGGGTTTATTACTTAGGGTCAGCTCCTTTATCTCGTTATCTCTACAATACAAAACTTCTAGGTCGTGACATTGACCGATATCCAGTTTTTTCAACATATTTTTATAACACACAACTTCTTTCAAGGCGGTACACCCACTTAGATTCAGTTCTTTCATGTCATTATTGCTACAGAAAACAATCTCCAAAAGTTCATTTCCACTCAATTCTAAACTCTCGATCGAATTACCATCGCAACATAGTTCCTTTAACTTCGGGTTACCACTCACATCCAGATCGCTTAGGATGTGACCACAATAGGCACAATCCAAATATTCCAACTCCGGAACCTGACTTAGATCCGGACTGCTTTGTAGGTTATCACTTTGACGAAAATCCAAATGTTTTAGCCTCGGAACCTGACTTAGATCCAGACTCCTTAAATAATTCCCCCCGCAGTTCAAAGCCACTAACGCCGGATTATGACTTAGATCCAGTTCTTTCTGGCGCAATCCTTCACAGTTCAATTCCTCCAAAGCGGGACATGGACTCAGATCCAATTCTTTCAGTTTGTTCGCTCCACATTTGAGGGTAGTCAACATCGGCGTATAACTCAGGTCCAATTCTTCCAGTTCGTTAGATCCGCATATGAGGGTAGTCAACATCGGCGTATAACTCAGGTCCAATTCTTTCAGTTTGTTAGATTCGCACATGAGGGTAGTCAACTTTGGATTATGGCTCAGATTCAAATGGTCTATGTCAGTACCGGCTATATCCAGATATTCCAAATTCGGAAACATACCCGGATCCGGAGGACCCTCGGAACTCCACCCTACGCTCAGCTCTTTCAAAACATCACTGGGGTTTATATTCAGAGACGTAGAAGTGCCGCAGTAAATGCTCTCCAACTTAGGATTTGAACTCACATCCAGTTTTTTCACAGAATACTCGCTTTTGATATACACCAAGTTCGGGCAGCTGCTTAAGTCCACTTCTTTAAACGATTGGTAAGACAGATCCAAACGTTCCAAAGAGGTGCAACCATCCAAATCCAGTTCCCTCAATTCACCCTTCTTTGGATAAGGCCCACCGAGAAAAATCTGTTTCCCTCCGCAGACGTCCATATACTTCAGTTTCTTTTTCCCTTGCACATCCAGACTCATCAGAGGATTAAACGAGCAGTCTAAATATCCCAATTTCGGGCAGCCGCTCAGATCCAAATTGATCAGGCTGTTGCAAGAGCAGTCGAGTTCGATCAACTCCTTACATCCGGTTACATCCAACATGACCAGCGGTCCGTACTCTTGCCAGTCAAGGGTATCTCTCGCAATGACCGCTCCTTTTACATGCAGATGCTTTAGGTGGGTATTCTTGCTGACATTCAACTTACGAATCGGAATGAGCGAGCAGTCCAGCTTCTCGAGATTTGGGAAATACTCGATCCCCCGTAAGCTATGTATCTCCTTTTGGCTTACCAGGCAATCCTTTACCGCCCGCCGTTCGTCCGCAGTAAGGATCCCGTCATGATCAGTATCATAGGTTTCCGAAACATACGCCCGAAAGTTCTCATCCGGAAAGTTTTGTTCATCTATGGCAATGGTAATCCCCTTTTTACTGCATATGATCCATACGATTCCGGCTGCTAAAGCCAAAAGCGCGATCATACACAGGGGCAGGATGATCTTTTTCTTCATAGCTCTCCTCCTAGTTCAGCGAGTCTATCTCAGAACCGTTATTCCTTCATCCGTCGGAAATTGTACCAAGCGATCACAACCTCTCAGATCCAGAAAAGTCAGCGGGTTATCCGAATAATCGAAACTTACCAGAGCCGAACACCCGTGCAGATCCACGTCCGTAAGTACGTTATAGTGACAATTAAGCAGTTTCAATGAGGAGCAGTTATACGCCTTCAAGTTTGTCAACGATCCATAATCGCAATCCACCTCCACTAATGAAGTTAGCCCGCTTATATCCAGTTCCGTAATACTACAACTACGGCATGTCAGTATTTCCAACTTCCTACAGTTCTTTACATCAAGTCCGGTCAATGGCAGATTGGTGCAGTTCAACTCAGTCAATTCAGGATTGTTCTTTAGATCCAACTCCGTCAGAGGATTACTCATCACATCCAGGTAGACCAGTTTTTTGTTTTTACTTATATCCAGACGATCCAGTTCGTTATCGTAGCAGCTCAACCTCTCCAGCTCTGTCAGCAGTTCGATTCCCTCTAAGCTCCGAATAGAAAGACTTTTCGGCGCACAATTCTTTGCTGCCTTTATTTCGCTCCTGTCGAGCACCCCGTCATCATTCCGGTCATACAGATCCGAAACATAGGTTCGAAAGTTCTCATCCGGAAAATTCCGCTCATCGATGGCAACCGTCTTTTTGCTTTGGACAAACCAAAAGATCCCGCCTGCTAATGCGGCCAGAAGTGTTGCTGTACATATAATCGCTATGCTCTTTCTCTTCATATGCACCCATCTCCCTGCTTCAGCACTTATATATCATAGTGTACTCTTTTCCGACCTTTTTCAAGGGTGAAATGTCCTATATCGGGTCAATGATACGTAGTTACAGAAACATATTCTCCGGCACCGATCAGAGAAACACTTTCATCCACATAAAGATGGTCCCTCAAGGGGATTCCGTCCAGTTGTAGTTCCTTCAGTAAATTACCCAAACAATCCAAATAATCTAAATTCTCACATCCGCTTAGATTCAGTTCTTTCATGTTGTTATAGCCACATCGAACGGTCTCCAGAAGTTTATTCCCGCTGATATCCAAACTCTCTATCTTATTTGCAACACAAGACAATTCCGTTAACATCGGGGTATAGCTCAGATCCAATTCCTCCAGTTTATCGCTACTGCAGTCCAAAACAGTCAACTTTGGAGTATAACTCAGGTCCAGGTTCCCCAGGTCATTGCCATCGCAGTTCAAAATAGTCAACTTTGGAGTATAGCTCAGATCCAAATCCTTCAGAGAGTTGTAACGGCAACTAAGGCTCACGAGTCCGGGGGTGTAGCTCAGATCTAAACTCTCTAAGGATATGAAAGAAACATCCAGAACTTCCAAATTCGGAAACATGCTCAGATCCAGGTCGTACGAAGAACAATCACTTAGATCCAGCTCTTTCAAAACAGAACTACTGTTTATGGTCAGAGTGTCAAAGTCTATGAAGGCCTTACCGCCACAGGAAAGCCTCTCCAGTTTGGCATTCGTACTTACATCCACGTTTTCCAGAGCATACTTACATCTCAGCTCCACCAGATTCGGAAATCTGCTTACATCCATTTCCCTGATTGATTGGTAGGAAAGGTCCAATCGTTTCAAAGCGGTGCAACCATTCAAATTCAACTTTCTCAAAGGGCCCATCGACGGAAAAGCCCCTCCGGCAGTTAACATTTTTCCCCCGCAGACGTCCAAAACCTTCAGTTTCTTTTTTCCGCTCAGATCCAGACTCCACAGCGGATTAAATGAACAGTCTAAATACCCCAGGTTTGGACAGCCGCTCAGATCCAGGTTGATCAGACTGTTACACGCGCAATCAAGTTCAAGCAGTTCTTTACACCCGGTCACATTCAGCATGACCAGCGAGCCGTTCTCATATCGTACATAGTTTTCTTTTGTAACATCTCCCCCTCTGATATTCAAACTCTTCAGATGGGTATTCTTGCTGACATTCAACTTGCGGAGCGGGTTAAACGAGCAGTCCAACTTCTCGAGATTGGGGAAATGCTCGATACCCCGTAAGCTTTGTATCTCCTTTCGGCTCACCAGACATTCTTTTACAGCCTGACATTCGCTCGGGCTGAGGATCCCGTCATGATTTATGTCATAGGTTTCCGAAACATAGGTCCGAAAGATCTCATCCGGAAAATTCTTCTCATCGATGGTAATGGGGCGCTCCGGCTGGCTCACAGGCCAAAAGATGAAGGCTGTCACCGCCAACGCAACTACTATACATAAGCTACATAGAAGCCATATGTTCTTTTTCTTCATAGTTATACTCCCTCTGCATCTTCCAATCGGTTTCCGTATCGATCCGCATCTTCATTTCGATCCAGGCTTCGCCAAAAGCGGACAGTTACTGGTATCCTAATTGAACAGCTTATTGCCTTTGTATGATAAGCTACTCAATTTCACATTATTGCTCAGATCCAAAACTTCCAACGCATTGTTCGAGCAGTCCAGCGACCTCAACTCTTTATTCGTTTCCAGGTTCAAATGCGTCAACATATTATTAGCGCAATAGAGAGTTTGTAAGTCTACACACCCGTTTACATCCAACTCCGTCAACTCATTTCTTCCACAAGACAAACGCTCCAGCGAAGCGCAACCGCTTACATTCAAGTCGGTCAACTTTCCGACACTACAATCCAGATCCTTCAACGAGCCGAGCCCACTTACATCCAATTCCGATAACTCAGTTACATTAACGATCAACGTATGAAGACGAGTACAGTTTTTTACATTCAAGCTCGTTAACGGTACAGTGATAAATATCACTTCGGTCAATGCTTTGTTATTACTCAGTTCCAACTCTGTTATCGAATTATAGCAACAACGCAGATAAGTCAGCTTCGTGTTTTTGCCCAAGTCTAAACTCTCCAACTCATTATTGGAGCAGTCCAGATACTCTAGGTCTGTCAACCATTCGATGCCCTTTAGACTACAGATTTCCAGACCTTTCGGCGTACAGATTTGGGCAGCTCTTATTTCGCTCCTATCGAGCATTCCGTCGTCATCCCGGTCAAAGAAGTCCGAAACGTAGGCCCGAAAGTTCTCATCTGGAAAATTCCGCTCGTCGATGGAGATCGTCTTTTCGGGACTTCGGGTAAACCAAAAGATCCCGCCCGCAAATGCGGCCAGAAGTGTCGCTACACATATAATCGCTATGCTCTTTCTCTTCATATGCACACTACTCCCTGCTTCCCGTGCCGGAGACACCGAATACTACTGTAATCATACCATTTTCGTTGCAGAATTTCAAATAAAAAAGGCAGGGAAAACTCCCTGCCTCTGCATTTATTTATCTTCTTCCACCAGTCGTTTACCGGTCCACTTGCGGCTGTGCCACCGCCCCATGGTGATCAGGCCGCGGATGCATTCGTCAAAGGCCGTGCCCATGAAGACACCGGCCAGGCCGAAGCCGATCACATTGCCCCAGACATAACCCATGGGAACGCCGATCAGCCACATCGTAAGCAGGCCCACGATCAGCGGGAACATATAGTCGCCGGCCGCCTTCAGGCTGCTGACGAACGTCATGTTCAGGCAACGGCCGATCTCGATGAAAATATCGACGAACATGACCCAGAACGCGAGTTTGATCACTGTATCGTTCGACTTGAATATCTGCATGGTCCACGGGCTAATGAGCCAGTTGATCGTGGCCAGGCCGACCGTGATGGGCAGGGTCAGTTTCAGCGTCGCGAAAACGCGCCGGTACGCCGCGTCTTCCTTTCCGGCGCCGACCAGGTGACCGGTGATGATCTGCGTCGCCATCGCCGCCGAGTTGGAGAACACCATGGCAAATGCGATCAATGTGTTACACAGTACTCTCGTGTTACTGGCGTCATTGCCCATCTGGTTGATGAACGAAAGCAGGACCATCTGATAGATCGTATAAGACATGTTCTCACCCGCGGAAGGCAGGCCCACGCGGATCATGCGGAACAAAAGGTTTTTCGGGAAGGGACGCAGCTTCGAAAGTTGGATCTTACCGACTTTCTTCCGGTAGAAATAGATCATGGCCGCCGCGAGGGCTACCACACGGGCCACGGCCGTCGAGATCGCGGCGCCGGCAACGCCCAGGTTCAGGAATGCCAGCGGGCCGTACAGGAAGAAGTAATTGCCCACGATGTTGATCACATTGATCGCCACTGAAATATACATGCCGACTTTGGAGTAGCCATTGCAACGCAGGATCTGCAGCATAACGTTGTAGCAGGCCTGCAAAAACAGCGTGCCGCCGACGATGTTGATGTACGTCCGGGCATCCGCGCGCATGTTCTCCGGCACCTTCAGAAGCGCCAGCATCGGATTTTTTGCTGCCACGATCAGGACGCTGAAGAACACACCCGAAGCCAGGTTCACGATAAACGCCAGCGAGTAGATGGTGTTCATCTTATCATACTGCTTCGCACCCAGATACTGCGCCACCACGACCGACGTTGCAGTCGCGATGATGTTGAACATCAGGATCATGAGCATCAGGATCTGGTTCGCGTTGCCGACCGCGCCGGGCGCATTTTCCGAATAGTTGCTGAGCATGATGGTGTCGATGTTGTTGACCAGGATGTTCAGAAACATCTCCAGGAACATCGGCCCCGCCAGCAGCATCAGCGGTGTCTTCTCATTTATCAAAAAGGATTTCTTTTCTTTCTTATTCTTTGTTGCTTCCATGTATCTATCCTCACAGGCACGCAGGGGCAGTCCCCGCATTGATCTGATCCATTATTGCCCCCCTTCGGATCCACCTGCATTCGCAGGTACACCCATTGATAGACAATGATCGTATTATACCTACCTGCAACGAAAAAAACAATGGATTATTCTATTCAGAAATAGAACGTTTCTATTTCATACACACAAAAAGCATTGCCCGAATCACGATATCTCAAGACTCAAAATCGGGCAATGCTCTTCTATTCAAAGCGTATCGCTTCTGCTATTTTTATTCTGGAAGCATATATCGCAGGGATCACGCTTGCAAGCGTACTGATCAAGACAGCTATACTGACTGCCAAGCAAACTACGGAA
This sequence comes from Lachnospiraceae bacterium UBA1201, assembly GCA_002309675.1. Lineage (GTDB taxonomy): Bacteria > Bacillota > Clostridia > Lachnospirales > Lachnospiraceae > UBA1201. Next base: position 32,484 of record DBXX01000042.1, on the reverse strand, counting down.
TACTCAAAACAGAGCGGAACCCCTGGAAGCCAGATAGCCCGCTTGATCAAAACCAAATAGATTATCGGATCAAATACCATACACATCAAAACACCGATTATTCCTGAAAAGATACCATAGACAGCTCCTTCAAAAACAAACTGAATCAGAATATCATAATCATCCGCGCCAATCGACTTTCTGATGCCTATTTCATTGATTCTTTCTTTAACCGAGAAAAACATCGTGTTCGCAATGGCTATGCCGGAAATAATCAACATGGCAAAAGCCAGAATAAAGATGCCGTCTCTCGCGGTCGTCAATTCATCCTTCGCAGCGGCATACAGGCTGAAATATGAGTCCACTCTATATTCAGCTTCCCTGTAACCGGCTGCAATTCTTTCGATTCTTTCGGCCGTTTCCGAATATTCCTCTTTGTTTGAATATGCTGTAACTCGCATGATTCGGGAATCCGGTTCATCTTTGTCTATTTTCAACGAAAGCGGTATATATACCGGAAAGCAAACATTCAATTCTTCGCCGGCCCCAATATCTTTATCGTCAAAATAAGCTTCAGCTCTTTGGGGCGCACGTATCACACCAATAACCTTGAGGTCCTGATAATATGCAACCTCCATGGCCCCAAGTTCTTCGTTTAATTCATATACCGGAAATACTAAAGACTCACCGATCGGATTCTTCTTTTCGAATAAGACTTCTGCCAGAGTATCATAGATTACAGCCACCTTTTTCTGTTCGGTAATATCATCCTCTTCTATAAGCCGGCCTACCACCAATTCAGACTCAAATCTCTGGACACCTGTTAATTCCTCATTCAAGAAACCGACATCTACCCGGTCAGTGCATATGTCAGTAATATAGATATGTGCATCTCTACCGTTTACGACAACATCACCGACCTTATAGGACTTGTTACTTATTAAGTCCATTCTGGCATAATCTGTAGACCTGCATATATCACGGTACAAATCGAAGAGATACATCCCTTCTACCTGAATTACTGCATTCTCACGATACTGTTCTAATCGTTTTGTTTTTGACCTCAGGTATGTTTCGGAAAAAACCAACCCTGAAACCAGTATCATCACAGACAAAACCAGTCCGCTCAATGTTAAGATCATCCTGGATGGACTGCGAAACATTTTCTTTATATAGTTCAGGAAAAGCTGGGCTTTATATCGCATTTTCTATCATTTTTCCTTCTTTTAGTAACATTTTTCTGGAGGCTATATCGCGCACTTTTTCGTCATGTGTAACAATTATAATCGTCTTGCCGGCCGCGTTCAAACTTGTCAAATCAGCCAGAATATCATTCGTATTATCTTTATCCAGGTTCCCGGTCGGCTCATCAGCGATCAGAAGTCTTGCGTCGCAGGACAATGCTCTAGCCAAACACACTCTCTGTTTCTCTCCGCCCGAGATATGATCTATATATTCATTTCTGATGTTCTCGATATGATACTTTTGAAGAAGTTCGGGTACACGTCGGATATATTTATCCTTTTCCTTCGTCGACCTCATGGAATAGCAAATCGGCAGAATTATATTCTCGTAAACCGTCATTTTGGGTATCAAATTATAAGATTGGAATACAAATCCTATATTCATGTTTCTCAGTCTGCTGGTTTGAGATCTTTCGACTTTTCTGCCATCAAAGAAATAATCCCCTTCCGTCGCAGCCTCAAAAAAACCAAGAATATTCAAAAGAGTAGTTTTCCCGGCACCGGATTTCCCCATGACGGCAACCATGTCACCTTCATAGACGCTCATATCGATTCCCTTTAAAACTTCCCTGTCCCCAAAAGATTTTCTGATTTTTTTCAATTCTATAATAATCTTCTTATCTGTTTCCATCGATCACAGCTTCCCTGACATCTATTACTATTTCCTTACCTACAATAGTCTCTGCATCGATCAGCTCTGTCTTTCCGTTACTCTCTTCACCCGTCTGAACAAAAACCTTCACTTCGTCTCCATTCAAATCCAGCATAGTAACGTATGCGTTTCCGCGATCTGTCTTTTTGATATACTCATTCGGAACAAAGACTGTTTTTTCTTTTACGCCATATTCTATACATATATCGATCTTACTGTTTCCATACATTGAAAAGCTATTCGAAATACGAATTTCAAATCCACCGTCTGCAATATTCGGATTAATACTTTTGAGTTGCAGCAGTTCTTTATTCCCTCCGTTGACCGATCCGTATATCTTTGCACTTTCATCCAGGTAATTCTGTCTTTTCTCAGTCACCACTGCAACAACAGCGCTTTTTGTATAGTCCAACACTTTTATGGCAATATCTGAATCGATATCTATATCAATTACTCTTCCATCCGATTTTGTAGGAACGCTTTTCCCATTTTTATAGTACAATGCCTCATTGGCCTTTACCAGTTGTCCCGGAATAACCTTGATCCCGGCCGCATCACCTTTGTTAATCAAATATTCCGTAATCGCGTCCTCATCATAAACTACACAGCCTTCTAACTGCTCGGATATAACGAAATCTCCGATTTCCACCCTGTATGTAATATAATCTGTAATATCCTTGTCCGAATGATAGCTGAAATGTGTGCTATCCTTATCCCCATAAAGATTTCCCGACAGGATCGTTATATAAACAGCTAACCCTGCAAAGCACAGTAACAATATGCCCCAAACCACAAATCCTTTAATTTTCATAGAACCCAGTGAGAGAATACTCCCTTTCCTCCTGCCTGCTAAAAATCATTTCAAAAATGATCGAGCAGAAGAACTCCTGCCCGATCAAATTTTGCTTACTGCAACTGTTTCACTTTATTCCCAAATAATCAAAGTAGCTTTCTATGCTCCCCCACCCCTGATCGAAAGGGTTGTATATCGTTCTGGGAATTCCCGGAATACTGTAATAATCTCCATCATCACATGTATACTGAAGTACGACCGATGTGGAAAAACTCATATAATTGCTCAATTCGTCTTCTTTAACTTCAAACTCCGGAATCCATGATACTGTATTTCCGTCATTTGCCAGACTAAACTCGCAGAATTCACCGACAAAGCCGCCGTTTCCATCCGGGTAAGCAGTGATCTTCATATCTTCATTGGTTAAATAGATGTTGGTAACAGTTAGTTTTCTCTCTGCCGAAAGTTCCATAGGAAGGGTATGCATATCCGCAGGCATCCTAAGAGGCGATCCGTTTATAACCAGTTCCGTGTTTAATTCTCCGGGACTTTTTACGATCTGACATTTTTTGATTTCTATGGTATCCGTTTCCCCATCATTGAAATACAATTCAAGTCTATCGACATTCAAACTTCGTTCGCGAAATTCTATCTCACTAAAGAACAGGCACAAACGATACAGGTGATACCCTTTATACTCATATTCACCATCTTCGATCACAGACCTCAAAATAAATGATCCATCCGTGGAAAATGCCTTTATATCTTTCAGTTCTGAAAGATTCTTCTTTGACATAACCGGAATTATGTGTAAAACCTCCCCTTCTCCGGTATACACATATGAGGCGTTATATAACTCACTGCCATAATAGATTTTTTTTGGCTCTTTTTCCCGGGGCGAACACCCACAGAGCAAAGGCAGTAATATCGTGAATACCCATAGGATACTAACTCGTTTTAACATCTCGGCATCCTCATTTCAAACTATTCAAAATATGTTGAACTGTACCACAGTCTCTCATACCCGTTAGTGCCGGCGAAACGAATAAGTTTTCCGCTTGAATAGTTAGATCCATTCTTTTTTAACGTAATATTGTAACTATCGCAATTTGCTGCATGCGTCACAGCATAATACCCATTTTTTGAATTCGTATCGATCACATACGCCGAAGATGTACCTTCTGTTTTAGCGTATGTTTTAGAATTGGTGTATGAGCCGCCGAGTTCCCCACAGATCTTAGCCGCTTTTACAGGTATCTCAAAACCAACAGAAGCACTAATGGTCCATGAAGAAGACTTAGAAACCGTCGTTTCTTTATGGACACCTATTGTCATACTTTGCGCTGTCTTTTGCTGGTTCTTGTAATTTCCCCAATACTTTGTTCCACTCAAGTTGTTTAGTAAGACTATAAATGAACTCGCGTAAGATCCCGTGAAGGTATAAGTATCCTTATTCAACCACAAAAAGCCATTCCGTTCCGACCATGAACCCGAAACAGAATACTTTCCCGAATATGGAGCCGCTTCAACACGGGGCGGACACGAAGCCATAACTAAACACAATGCAACAACAAACGACGCTAACCTCTTAACTGTTTTATTCATTATTCCCTCCAAAATAGTATAATATTATCGGAGAACATGAATAGCGCGCATTTTCCAATACTCCGACAATAATAATATTAATAATAATGCCACAAATTGTCAAGCATTTTTTGGAAAAAAATAATAAAAGTCGGAAATAGATTGATTAGCGCATTCTGATTTTGAAATAGAGCAATACTCTTCTATTTCAGAAGGAATTTGTTTTCGTAACCGATAATCGTGACCTTGCATCCGATCGGGTGCGAAAGCTCCGTCATCGAAGACGGTGCATTCAGCAGAATGCAGGTCTCCCGCCCGTCGATATCCGCCAAAACTTTTACCCGGGTCCTGAGGAGGTTTTGCACGGAATTCACATTGCCTGCGCTCAGGTTGAACGGCCGTGCCTCATAGCCCAGCACGACCGCCGAATACTCGCGTCCCTGGGTCATCACCTTTTTATATCCGCTGGCCGGCTTCAGGAACGTCGAGATCAGAATGATCACGCCGACAGCGCCCATACCGAAGGGAACGATACCGAAGATCGGGCCGGCTCCCATGGACATCGCAAAAAAGCCCATTCCGAACGCCGCCGTGCACCATACGATCATGAACGCGATCCCCGCGACGTTGCCGAGGGCTCCCGGTTCCTTGGGCTCGATTTCCGATATGATATCCACCCTCCGGTCATCCTTTTTCGCATTCGGCGCCATCGGCGCATCCTCGACCTCCTCGATGATCCGCTTCGTCTGTATCATGGAGCAGCCACAGTAGTGGCAGGTCGCTTCCTGACCCACACGCGGCGCTCCGCAACTCGGACATTTTTCCAGCAAAACTTCCACAGTTGTCTGTTTCTTCATTCCTTTTCCCCTTTTCTTTGTTACTTGCTTACCATTTTACCTTGAGAAACCGATCATGTCAATGTATCCCAGCCGCTTTTCCACGGGCGGAAGTTCGATCCTACGCACAGATTGACGAAAAACTTCATTTTGCGCGTAGGATTTCCGAACCCAGAACTCTCTTCCTACGCGCAAAACTGTGAAAAGCTTCTTCTTGCGCGTAGTTTTCACCGCCCTGACGCTCTTATCCTACGCGCATATCCGTGAAAAGCTTCATCTTGCGCGTAATATTTCCGGGCACGAAACTCTCTTCCTACGCGCACTTCAGCCAAAAACTTCCTTTTGCGCGTAGCGTTTCCGAACCCAGAACTCTCTTCCTACGCGCATATCTTTCAAATGCTTCATTTTGCGCGTAGCTTTTACGGGTCTGGAACTCTCTTCCTACGCGCATATCCGTGAAAAACAAGACTATGCGCGTTCCGGCGCCGGCCGGCAACGATCCGAACCCGAGCCACAGATCTCAATTTTTCGCCCAAAACGGCGTGATATGCTAAAATTTTCATAAATTATCGCAAGTGGCGTGCAAATCGACAGAATTCATGATATAATGAACCCACTAACATAGCATCATCAGTGAACTGCTCTGCAGAAACACTATTTCGAAAAAAAAAGATCTGACCCGGCCCGGGGATCGTATTCGGGCCACCCGATATTCACGGAGGAATTGCTTATGAAGAAACGTCTACGGAACGTATTATCCATACTCCTATCCTTGGTTCTTCTTTGCGGCGGGCTGACGCTTCCGTCGGTTACAACGCAGGCCAAAGAAATGGAGGAATGCTATCACTGCGGCAAGACCGGTGAATTTCACTGCGACGGCTGTAACAACACGGGCACCGTGGTCTGCGATGGCTGCGGAGGCAGCGGCCACTGGGTATGCCCCGGACAGGATGATAAAGGTCCATGCAACAACGGCTGGTACACCTGCCCGAGTTGCAACGGAGACGGTCTTTCCCGACCGATCCCTGCGGATGGCAATGCCGGCCCTTGTGGCAACTGCGGCGGTTCCGGAAAACTGGAATGCATCCGCTGTCATGGAACCGGCGGCGGCGACTGCGACCGCTGCCACGGCACGGGCCGCGCGGAATGCCAGCGTGGCGACTGCCAGTTAGCCCGCCAGTACGGTTACAAGTGCCCTTACTGTAAGGGTACCGGTTTCCTCGGTGTCGGCAACTTCAAGCCGGAATGGAACGACGGCGTGCACAACGTGCCGGAAGTCGGCGACCACATCATCACGGATGCAGCGACCTGGAGAGGCTATACCTATGGCGGCGATCCCGATCCTGAGCCGGTTTATCCGCTAGGCCGCGATCCGAAGACCGGACGTGACTATGTCTGGTTTATCGATCTGGGCTCCGGAACCTGGGAGGTCGGCGGACGCACCATCACCGCTTTCCGTAACGGCGCTCCGGTATCCGGCGTTGTAGACCTGAAGTATAACGACCCGCTCCAACTGAACGGTATCAACGACCTGCGCGGCGCGCAGATTTTCCTGGTCACTTCCGACGGAATCAGGATCGAGCTCAAGCTTCTGAACGGCGACGGCGAGACCTCCGTTGCGACGAATGTCATGAATACCGACCAGATCCCATTCAAAAACCTTTCCATCGTCATTGAATACACAGGCTCCGGCGACGAGCCCGGCCCGGATGAACCCGGTCCAGGGCCTGATGTTCCCGGTCCTGACGAGCCCGGCCCCGATGAGCCTGAGCCCGGTACGGAAAAACCCGATCCTGAAGGATCCAAACCCGCATGGTATCCGCAACTCCCCGGAAACAGGAATTCGGATTTCGATATTCCTCTTCCCAATAACCTGACCGCGGTTCGCCCCGGCGGCCTCCGCGTGGAGATGGGACCCATGAACGCCACCCAGAAAAAATATTATGAAGGCCTTTCGGACAATGAATTGTTGACGATCCTGCGGAATGTTCAGCAGATCGTAATGGCGGCCGATCCCGGCAGGTCCGATCCCGAACTCGATGCACTTCTCGAAGCATTGGCCAGAAGAAATGGTTTTGATTCATTGCAAGACGGAAGACTCTACCCTCTGTATTTTGAGGGGCATCAGGAGGTCGGCTTCCCCGTACATGTATCGGTTCATCTCCGCGATGGCGACCTGGACGGGGGCAATGAGATGTTCGTTTATCACGTTGCGGCCGACGGCCATCTCGAGTTCCTCGGCAGTGCGGATTACGGAACCTACGAGGACGGTTTCATCGAGCAGATCTCTTTCTACACCGCATCCTTCTCCTACTTCTTTACTTCGAAGCAGGAGCTGAAACTTGACATCGAGAACATGCCGGAAACCCGAGAGCCCGGGGATGAACCCGGCGAGGATCCGGTCCCGATCGGTAGCGGCGATCCCGATGATCCAAACCGGCCGGACCTGCCGAACCCTCCGATCTCGGGCGAGCCTGCACAGCCGGACAGCAACGAACAAAGCCCGCCCGAGCCGACGAAGCCGGCGGATATGTCCCTGGTTCCGAAGGATCGTAAATCCGATTTTGAGATCCCTGTGGGAACGGAAGGCGGACGGCCTGTGAAAGCGACGGCTCGTGTCGAAATCAACAAAATGACGGAAAATGAGCAGCTTCTTCTGGAGCGGATCCCCGAAAAGGATCTGGCACAGACATTGACCAATGTCCGTTCCATCGTGGAAAGTGCCGAGCCCGGAAAAACGACTCCGGAGACTGAGCAGGTTCTGAACGCCGTAGCTGCAGAAAACGGCTATACGAGCATCGAAGAAGGAAAGATCTACCCTCTGTACTTTGAGGGGCATCAGGAGATCGGTTTCCCCGTACGCATCACGGTGCAGATCGAGAAAGGCACGCTGAGCGGAGTTAAGGACCTCTTCGTCTACCACATCCGGAGCGATCGCAAGGTCGAGTCTCTGGGAAAGGCGGACATTCAGACTGCCGATGACGGCTCCGTCGAAAGCATTTCCTTCTACACCGACTCCTTCTCCTCGTTCTTCACGTCGGAGCAGGAACTCAAGACCGATGTAAAGGTCAATGCGACTGATCCGGTCACAGATCAGCGCGGCGAGCCAGAGCCCGACGACTACCGCCCCATCCTTCCGATCCTGATCGGAGCAGGCGCGGGCGTCCTGATCCTGGTGATCGTAATCATCGTGACCGTTTCGAAGAAAAAACGCAAAGCCGGTAAATAATGTCTGGTTTGAAGTAAAAAAGAAGGAGCGCACCAAACGGTGCGCTCCTTTTATTTCTCGTGTTGCAGGTCGGTATTACTTACCGATCTTACAAGGTAGGTTTGCTCCGCAAACCCTCAGAGGCTCGAAATAATTTCAAGCCCGACACTAAACGTGCCGAGCTTGAAGGAATATTTCTCACGTTGAAGGTAAGTCTTACTTACCTTCAACGGCATCGAATCCACTCTGCAGATCGGCGATAATATCGTCGATGTGCTCGGTTCCGATGGACAGGCGGATGGTGCTCTGGCTGATGCCTGCCTTTGCGAGCTGCTCGGGAGTCATCTCAGCGTGGGTCGTGTCATAGGGATGGATCACGAGGCTCTTTACGTCAGCAACATTGGCCAGAAGAGAGAACAGTTTGAGGCCGTCGATGAACTTGTAAGCTGCTTCCTTACCGCCCTTGATATCAAAAGTGAAGATCGATGCGCCGCCGTTCGGGAAATACTTCTGATACAGCGCATGATCGGGATGGTCTGCGAGTGAAGGATGGTTTACCTTCTCTACGAGCGGGTGAACTGCCAGGAATTCGATAACTTTCTTCGTGTTCTCGGCATGGCGCTCTAAGCGCAGGGACAATGTTTCCAGACCCTGCAGCAGGATCCATGCATTGAACGGTGAGATCGCTGAGCCGGTATCGCGGAGCAGGATCGCGCGGATATAGGTCACATAGGCAGCCGGGCCTACAGCGTCTACGAAGGAAACGCCGTGGTAGCTGGGGTTCGGCTCCGTGAACTGCGGGAATTTGCCGGAAGCCTTCCAGTCGAACTTGCCGCCGTCAACGATGATGCCGCCGAGTGTGGTTCCGTGACCTCCGATGAACTTCGTTGCGGAGTGAACGACGATGTCTGCGCCGTGCTCTAACGGACGAATCAGGAACGGAGTACCGAATGTATTATCTATCACGAGCGGGATCTTATGCTTGTGTGCGATCACGGCCAATGCATCGATATCCGGAATGTCGGAGTTCGGGTTGCCGAGGGTCTCGATGAAGATCGCCTTAGTATTCTCGTCGATCGCTGCCTCGACCTGTGCCAGGTCGTGGATGTTTACGAAATTGGTCTTGATGCCGTAAGCCGGGAGTGTGTTATCCAACAGGTTGAAGCTGCCGCCGTAGATGGTCTCCTGTGCTACGATGTTGTCGCCTGCATGTGCCAGTGCCAGTACCGCATAGGTAACGGCTGCTGCGCCGGCAGATACAGCCAGGGCTGCAACGCCGCCCTCGAGTGCTGCGACACGCTCTTCCAACACGCCCTGTGTGGAATTCGTAAGTCTTCCGTAGATATTGCCCGCGTCGCGCAGGTTGAAGCGATCTGCCGCATGCTGTGCGCTGTGGAATACATAGGAAGTGGTCTGGTAGATCGGAACGGCTCTGGAGTCCGTAACCGGATCGGCCTGCTCCTGTCCTACATGTAACTGTAATGTTTCAAAACGATAATTGCTCATATTTGTGTCCTCCTTTTGGATCTGTTTTCTTGGATTTTATTTGCCTTGTAGGTCAATAGGTTTTTCAACCTGACATTAGGATAACACAAGATCTACATCTTGAAAATTACATAAAAATTCGACCTGGTTATAAGTTCTACCTATAACAATTCAAAAAGCAGGCCGCCCCGACGGGGCAGCCTGCTGCGCACTATATTTCCTTTCAAGGAATCGAAAGTAATGTAAGACCTATTACTATCTTCTATAGGATCGACTTCTCATATTTCTTCATTTCTTCGACAAATGCCTTACCGATGGGCGACAGCTGGCGGTCGTCACGAACCACATAGCCGATGTGCATGACTTCATCGCTCTCGAGCGGCACAGCCACGTAGCCGTTTCCGTTCAAGCTTTCACAGATAATGCCGCTGCACAACGTAAACGCGTCGAGCAGGGTCATCATGTTCAGCGCGGATGCGCGGTCATTGACATGGATGACCTTGTGGTACGGGTAGGTGCTCAACACCTCCTCCGAAAAATAGAAGGAATTCTTCGCGCCCTGGTCAAACGAGATGCAAGGGTAGTCATCCAGATCCCGCAGGGAGACCGACTCCTTCTGCGCCAGCGGATTGGTCGCGCTCATGTAAACGAACGTCTTGCAGGAAAACAGTTTGTGAAACACGAGATTGTTCTCCGCAAACTCCGCGCGCATAACACGCTCGTTAAAGTCGTTCAGATACAGGATGCCGATCTCGCTTCGCAGGTTCTTCACATCCTCGATGACCTCGTGGGTACGCGTCTCATAGATCGCGGAGTCGTATTCTTCCATGCCCTCTTTCTTCAGCGTCTTGGAAAATGCTTCGACGGCAAATGTATAATGCTGGGTCGAAACGAAGAACTTCTTTCGCGTCTCCTTTCGTGCCAGATAGCGATCCTCCATGAAGCGGTACTGTTCCAGCGTCTGCCGCGCATAGCCCAGGAACTCACTCCCCTCCGTGGTCACCTTGATGCCGCGGTTGCTACGCGTGAAGATCGTGATCCCGATCTCCTTCTCCAGTTCCCGGATGGTCCCGGACAGCGAGGGTTGCGAGATATAGAGTGCTTTCGCCGCCTCATTCATGGAGCCGCGGTCCGCGATCTCCACCACATATTTCATCTGCTGTAATGTCATTACCTGCTCCTTAATCCCGTGTATCGCATCACAAAGGGCCTTTTTCCGATGCATCGGCCCTCTGTTTTTATGTGTCAGACCCATTATACACAAAGATGCCAAAACTGTCCATATAACCCGCCCCCTTGTTTTTTATTCCTTTGATACCAATACGGTATGTAAGGAATTTTTTTTCAAACTCAGGCAATACAGAACCGTAAAAATCGCAAACATGGCATATACAGTTAGTGAAACACAAACGGCCGTCAAGGCCATACGTCCCGGGAGAATATAAAGCTGTATACCGTCGCTCTTTTTCAGGGCACTCGCCAGAACGGCAAGTGATCCGACGGAAAGCGTCATCCCAATAAGCATCGCTATGCCTGCTGTGATCAAAAGCTCCCAAAGCGATATCTTTATTATATCTGAAACTCGCATTCCGCATATAAGATACATTCCGGAGATTCTTTTTCTCTCCGTCAAATCCGTCCGGATCATCAGCAGTAGATGGAACAGCATCGCCAACAATACCGGTGTACCGAACATGGAGAACACGATTCGAACCAGAGCCGAGGCCTGCGACAGCGTTAATGCCTGTGTAAAATAATCATTTCTGTATCTCAGTTGAATACCTTCGATCGAATCTGCAGCCCGCCCTGCCTTAGCCAGCGTTTTATATTCCGGAATCCCGAACCTATAGCACAATGTTTCGACGTTGTATTGTCGGAACATAGTCGGGCCGCCGAAGACCAGAACCTGCGGAACTTCCCGCAGGCTTTCGCAGTAAAACAGATTTCCATCCACTATTCCGGTAAGAGTATACCCGCTCAGTATTTCCCGTTCTTCACAAAAAAACACAAGTCTCTGTCCGAGCAAGCCTTCAAAATCCTCCGGCGCGTAGCCAAACGCGCGAAGGTAGTGGTCCGAGATCAGCATTTCCCCTTCCGATACAGGTTCACGTCCGCACACCAAGCCTCCCACAGAGGTACTTCCCGAAAAATGATAACGGTACTCATCCAGCTCATTTTCGCCGATCAACCCCGGATATCTCAGTATTCCGGTCCGAAACGGTATCGCCTTGCTTTTTAAGGAGTTGTCAAACGGATCCGACAGCCCATAACGCCAAGAATGATCATCCATTCCCTGACGGATATCATCACCGACCTTAAGGTATATGTGTGAGATGTTTACAAAACTCCAATCATCCTCTTTTTCCAGATACCTTACCCAGTCGATCCTTCCAAATGCGGTTCGTGTAACCTTCTCTTCAATCTTCTCAGACACCATCTGGTATGCACGCTCCGCAAGCGCCTCCTGCTGCAGTTTGATCTCCGCCTCCAACATACACATGGAACGACGTCCCAACAGGATATCATCCTGCGACGAAGCAAGCGCCAGTCCCAGTTGGGTCCATGATAAAAGGACAGCAAAAACGACCCCGAAACCCAACAGCATGTGCAGTGCATGTCTCTTTTTTCGCGTCAGATTTTGTACAGCCAGTTTCAGACACATAATCAACCCTCATCCTCATTCAGTCTGCGTCCGAGTCTCTTCTCATCGTACTGCCTCGCGGACGGGAGGCAGGATACAGCGATCAAAAGCACTACCGCTCCGAAAAATAGAAGCGAACGAGTGGACCACACGGAAAATGTCAGATCCAAATACGGAATCTGTTCCTCGATCTGCCTCTCCAATTTTTCCAGAAATGCCGGGGAAAGCAGTATTGTCGGCAGAGCCGCTACGGCATAAACACAGAGAAACAATAAAAACATCAGCCCATAATAACACCGCCGGTTTAACCCTTGCGCCTTCAGGACAGCAAAAAAATACAAACGTTTCTGATGATAAAAACGCATCATGTCATAGGTAAGACCAAACAAAAGCAGGAAAACCAGAAAAGCGACCGCAAATACGGCGTACCGGATGATCCGGATGCTCTTCATAAAATCCTCCTGCACAGACAGGATATAGATTCGCTCTGCCCGTATCTTACTTAGAACACGAAAGAACTGCCGGCTGTTTTCGGTATGAATCGTATAACAGACACCCGCGATTGATTCATATTCCGTGCCGGCAAGCATCGACCAAACGGTTTCTCCCGGCAGCCAGGCATCGAACTCGTCAAATGAATCATCCAGAATCCCAGTCAGTATAAAGGGTTTTCTGCAGTCCGGATATCCCGCATAAACCATGCTTCCGATCGAAGCCCCCAGTTCTGTAGCGGTCTGTTTTTTCAGCCAGATGCAATCACTTAGTGCATCGGCCTGGTCCGGCGCTCTTCCTTCCAGTATATATCGCTTCATCGTATCCATCCATATATTTATCCGATTATCAGGATAGAAGATCAAGCCGAATTCTGCGTCTATTCCTTCTGATACACCATCAAGTCGGATCTCCTGTAGTCTGCCGTCCAGAAAATATCCGCCTCCGCCGTTTATCGGAAGAGATGCGATTCGTTCCCATTCTTCTTTTGTTCTTACCTCGACTGAGAAGTTCAACAACCTCCGTTTTTCAGCATAATCCTCCAAATCTTTCGGTAGTTTCGATACGGTGAGGAAAACACAAAAGGATGAAAGCAACAGAAAAAAGGCCACCACGGCAAACAAGGTAAGCATCCGCCACTGTGTCCTAAGTTCATATATCGCCAGTTTCATAAAACGGAGATGTTTCATTTCTCCATCCGCCTTCCATCCTTTAGCTGAAGAATGCGATCCGCGCGTTTTGCCTCCTCTTCGCTGTGTGTAACCAGTATGATCGTGATTCCTTTGCGGTGAAGGTCGTCCAACAGATCCATGACCATCGCCGTGTTTTCCGAATCCAAATTTCCGCAAGGTTCATCCGCCAGAATGAGTTCCGGACAGTTAACGAGTGCTCGGGCCAGGCAGACACGCTGCTTTTCACCTCCGGACAGTTGGGAAGCCTTGTGTTTCATACGCCCTTCTAGGCCAACCTGTTTGAGGACCTCCAAAACCCGTTCTTCCCGTTCCGATTTTTTAACACCAGCCACCAAAAGCGGTACTTCCACATTCATAAAGACCGAATATACCGGCTCCAGATAAAAGTTCTGATATATGTAGCCGATATGTTTATTCCGGATCCTCGCTTTTTCCTTTTCGGCGAGTTCTTTCGTATTCCTCCCGAAGAGTTCCACATCGCCCGATGACGGTATGTCTGTCAGGCCGATCATGTTTAACAGAGTGGATTTTCCACTTCCGGATTTGCCGATAACGGCCAAATATTCCCCCTGCTCTACAGACAGCGAAACATGATCCAGTGCACAAATATCCTTATCTCCGGATCGGTACATCCGGGTCACTTCTTTACAGATCACCATATCCTTCATCCTTCATAATGTGCGGTGTACTCATTCCTGAAGCCAAAACTTAATATCCGAACCGACCGCATCAAAGAAAATATAACCTTCTTCTGTGTAATAATGGAAGTAAAACGCCTGTGTTTTATCCTCCTGCCAGACCAATTATTCGTAAACCCTCGAAAGCTCGTCATACTCGATCTCAACATGTTTAAAGTCCGCATTTATATAAGACGAAACATCTAATTCCTCTATATACTCTTTACGGATCCGTTCAAACTCCTCATCTGACATGATCTCGCCTTCATCCCGTTTTCTAAAGTACTCAAGCCCAGCCAGTTCCAAAGCCAGATACTCTTTCAGATAGTCCTGACTCATGTCCGAAAACGTGACTTCTTCATCATCCAATATAATACATCCGGTTTTCTCCGCTTCAAACCGACCTGACGGGAAAGACTCTTTTTTGGCACACCCGATGAACAAGCACATAAGGATGAGCACTAATCCCTTAAATCTATATCTCTTCATCTATCCGAACCTCAGTTTGCCAAATTGTTTATAAGTAAAATCTGAGAGTCGTTTTTGATATATACTCAAACAACATAGATATACATCTCTTCTCCAATCCCGTGTACATCATTTCGGAGCAATAGCTTAAGTCGGAGCATATACTCCGACTTAAGCTATACACAAGCGAATACAGTCTGCAATACTCACAAAATCCTTCAGCTTACTTTGCCAGATAGAACTGTTCTCCATCAAAGTCTATGTAACCTTTGCCTACATAATAAATGAAATCAAAGCCGAAAATATCCTCTTCTGAATTGCCACCCGAAAAGGCATAGAGATCATTACTTTCCTGTTCACATTCGTACGCCCACGAAGAATTGACAAAATCCATAACATCAAACGTATTCCGATACTCTTTTCGGTATGTTTCCATCTCCTCGGCTGTCATCTTCTGGCCTTCATGGATGCGCCGGATGCTTTCGAGTGCAGTCTGACATGTGCAGATGTAATTCTCTAAAAAATCCGGATCCATATTTTCAAAATGAACTTTCTCATCATCGATGACGATAGTTCCTACGGTATCAGATACAAACGTCCCGGTCGGATATGGAGAAGCCTTCCGGCAGGAAGTAAGCATCATAACCCCTGCAAGTAAGCCGCATATTAATGCATAAGAAATCCTGGATCTCATTGCAAATTCACATCCTCTCAACTACAGGATAGTGTAAGTGTATGTGGCCTTGTACTCCGAGTAGAACCTAAAGCACATATTTATTCTCTGACGGGAGCCTGCGACTTTTATATATGCCCCACTCAGATAAATGGTACCCTTCCCATTATCGTAAGTTCCCGAATAAACTGTCTGTCCATCGGTTCCAAGTACATTATCTCCGAAATAACTTACATGCATATCCTGAAACTCTACCTTTATCACGTCATCTGTAGCTTTTGATATAGTTATTTTCATGGTGTTACCATGCTTTTCTATAAGGTCATCACCCTTGCAGGTAATCCAGATTGACCTCGTGGTCGCAGTCTCGGTCTCTGCGGCAGTAGTCGTTTCTGCGGTTCCATCGCCTCCGCAAGCAGTCAAACATGACAAACACATTGTCATAACCATCATCAGACTCGTTATCTTCCTTAAAAGCGCAGAACGTTTCTTGTTTCGTTTCATCCTATATTACCTCCTGTTTTTTTACACGAATCCATATCTGAGAGTCTCTCTCAGATACATTCATTTGTATTGCTGTCTTGTTAAAAAACCTGCGCAATACTATTACCGAAAGAATATAGTCTGTCTATTGTCACCGCTTTCCTGCGCTTTTATCAGTCAATTAACACAAAAGTATTATAACATTCACTATTCTATATGTCAACAATGATATTAACACGGTGAATTCTCTCCGCCTTACATCGGATACTCATATCCGCGGTCCGGCGTAAAGTTGCGCTTGCGGATCTCGAAGTAGATCACGCCGTTTTCTTTCACGGTCAGGGCGAACTTGAGGCCCGCCTGCGCCGTCAGAACCTGTGAGGAAAATGCGGGTACGGCAGCCGCCTTCAGCATCTTCACCTGCTCCTCATTAAGGCTCGAAGGTTCACCCAAATCGTGCCACAGCTTCAGCGGGTTGCAGGTAGTCTCATCCACAGTCTGGCATACCAGGCTGTACTCGCCGTCCGCAGCATCGATGTTCACGGACAGATCCTTTACCTTGCGGTCCTCTGCCTTCTCGCAGAAGTTCCACGCAATACCACGGAGCACGCCGTCGTCACCCTTCACCATGATCATATCGTCATCGCGGAAGACGCATTGGCCGCCCTTTAACTTCTTGTAGAATGCAAATGTGTAGAACGTGGGCTTCGGGATGCAACGATTTGCGACCATACCGAAACCACCGTGGAACGGCGTGAACGGCACGCCCTTCTCCTCGAAGATATCGCCGAATGTCCAGTAGGAATAGGACGCATTGTCATCGCCCAGGCGGGACAGATGGTGCGCCAGATACGCCGCATTCAGGTTCGTGTCGTGGATGACACAATCCGGCGAATAGGACGTGTTGAACTCGGTGATGTGGATGGGCAGGCCGCGGTACGCCTCGTAACGATCCACGATCTCGCGGGTCGAGTGCAGGTTGTTGAAACGGAACTCCGGATCCTCCAGCTCTGCGTAGGTATAATGGCCCTTCCAGTCATGCTGCTTCGTCGTATAGTGATGGCGGGTGATAAAATCCACCTTCAGACCTTCGGCCGAAATAAACTTCATGAATTCGTCGATCCAGAGTTCGTCCTTCACGCCGCAGATCGCAGGGCCGCCGACCTTGAAACGCTCGTCGAGTGCCTTGATCGCGATAAATGTCTCCTTAAACAGTTTGAAGTATTCCTGCATGTCCGCGCCCTTCCAGAAGCCCGGAAGGTTCGGCTCGTTCCATACCTCGATGGGCCAGGTAACGACCTCGTCGGTGCCGTAACGCTCGCACAGGTGCTTCAAGGTCGCCACGACCAGGTCGCACCATGCTTCGTAGGACTTCGGCGGGGTGACATTGCCCTGCCAGTAGAAAATGGTCTGCTCACCGCTGGCCAGCTTCTTCGGCATGAAGCCCAGCTCCAAAAACGGCTTCAAGCCTACCTTTTTGTAGGCATCCATGACCAGATCCAGATAGGTGAAGTTATACTCTACCTTCGTCTCGGTGTCTTCCCAATGCTCCTTATACTCACGATAGATGGCCATGTCATCCGAAAACAGACCGTGGCCGCGGATGTGCGAGAAGCCGATCACATCCTGCACCAGTTTCAGCTGCTCCTGGTACTCCTGCTGCAACGCCAGGCCCATACGTCCCGTGCCCACGCAGTAATCGACCTGATTGTTAAATGCTACATTTCCTGATAGTAATACCTTTTTCTCCATAATTTTCCCTAGCGGTAAACCGCCCCTTTCTCACAAAAAATAGTGCGTTCATTATACCACAGAACGCACTATTATACAATCTTTACTTTATCTTCCAGACGACTTCCGCCGGGCAATGCGCGCGGATATAATCGCACAGCCAGTCCATGTCCTCCGTCACTGCATAGGCTTCATTATGGCCGCCACCGACCAGTTTGATCACGTGACGTCTGCGCCGTACGATGATCTTCTTCAGCCGGTTAAACTCCGTCGTAGAGGACATCTTCGTGCCGGAAGTCATGCCGATGCCGACCGTCGTCGGGTTCTTCGCCAGAACGCCCACGACTGCGGTCACTGCCGAAACTTTTCTGGCCTTCTCTTGCTGGCGCGGCACCTGCGTGTGCACCAGTTTCGTATCCGTCATCGTGAAATCCACGATGTAGAAGCCGCCCATGATCATCGCATAGACCAGATAGCCGATGAGCGTCAGCCCGAATATGATCGCGAAAACGATCCCGAGCGTCTTCCAACTATTGACCAACGGATCCCAGGATTCATCCACGATGCACAGGATCGGTGTCATGACCACCCAAATTCCCACACACGTTCCCAGAAGGACCTTCAAAACCAGCAGAAAGATGCTGGGATTTTTGATCAGATTCATGTGATAGGTCCAGCGATAAATGCTGTCCTCACCGAGTGTAATACGAGTATTCTCCATAAAGGTCCTCCTTTCCGGAAAATCGGGTCCTAAGCCTCTTTATTTCTCGTTGTAATTGTAGTTGTTCCAGGAGATCTGGGAGATCTTGCCGCCGTCATCCACGATAAACTCATAACCTCTGTAGCCCGAGGAATACTTATAGGTCGTGTATTCCGGCAGCAGATCGGACTTTTCATTCTTATGCGAGAATTCCGGCTCTCCGAATGCCTTTACGATGTCCTCGTAGGTACCGCCCAGTTTAATACCTCCGTAAACCTCGATGTTCAACGCGAGGGTCTCTGCCTCGATCTTAGAGGTGTTGTATGAACCGACCGTAAAGCCGCCGAGTTCAGCCTCCGCGTACTTCACCTTCGAAGTTCCTGTGTTCAACGCCTTCACCTGGAACAGCGTCTTTCCGTCCGCATTCTTCATATCGGTATCCATGGAGTAACGATTGGAAGGGAGCTCCTCGTCTCTTCTCTTATCGCTCATGATATAACCGGCCTTCTCGAGGTCTGCGATCTTCGCGCCTACCTTATAGGTCTGATCTCCGATCTTCACGAAGTAAAGCTTGTTGTCGCGGATGCTTACAGAGCCGTCTTCATTTGTCTGTGCCGTCGCCGGTTCCTTACTGCCACCACAACCGACCATGGACAATGCCATCATGCCGGCCATCAAAAGTGCTGCAATTTTCTTCTTCATTCTTTTTCTCCTTGCTGTTTATCTCAGGCTTCTGCTTCGATCTGCGAAGCCTGTTCTACATTCCGATATCCCCAATCGGGTTCACTGTCACTATAACATAGGTTCTTTCCTATGTCAAATCAACCATCCCCACTGTCACGTTATCACGCTGTCACGAGCACGACAGTCACTTCCATGCCGTCTTCGGCAGCGTTCGCAAACACCTCGCCGCCCATGCGGTGCATCAGTTTGCGGGAAATGTACAGTCCCAGGCCGCTGCCGGGCCGCGTGCCCACGTTCGAGCCACGATAAAAGCTGTCGAAAATGTGCTCTGCCTCGCCCTCCGGCACAGGCTTTCCGGTATTCGCGACCGTCAGGAGGGATGCCCCGTCTTCCGTCGAATATTTCAGCGCGATCATCCGCCCGTCGCCGTACTTGATTGCATTTTCCATCAGGTTCTGCAGGACCTCCACCAGACGGTCGCGGTCGCCCCGCAGCAGGCGGTTCGGGTAATCCTCCACCACGAACTCGGTGCCGATGCCACGCAGTTTGTCTTTGTAGTACGCGCGGATCTCCTCCACCACATCGGCCAGGAAAAACTCCTCCTGCCGCACCGTGAAATCCAGGAAATCCTCGCCGGCGGCCTGCACGAGCTTACTGACATAGCCCTCGATCTCGTCCGCCTTCTGCGCGATCTGTTCCACCGAATGCTGCTTCTGCTCCGGGTCTTCGTACAGGTTGCGCTTCAGGGCCGCCGAATACAGTTTGATCGCTGACAGCGGCGTCTTCAGGTCGTGCGACAGCGACAGCAGCATCACGTTTCGGTCGCGCGTGAACTCGAGGTTCTTCTCCCTCTCCGCCTGCAGCGTCTCACGCAGCATGTCCAGGCCCCATACAAACTTACGGAAATACGGGCTTTTCGACTGCGTCAGCGGCGCCGTCAAGTTGCCCTTTGCCAGCATCTCCGGGTACTTCGACACCTTCGAAAACGGGGCAATGATGCTCACGAACACATACAACAAAAAGACCAGCACGAGGACGCCGAGTATCACTAGCACCAGGTCCATGCGATGCAGGACCTCCCGAATGCGCGCGTCGTCGCCGATCACGTAATCGACCCGGTATAGCGCCCCGTCGATCTCAAACATCGAGTAGGTCGTCTCGCTGTCAAAAAACCGGTCCTGCCCGTCGTTTCGCACGATCCGGTCCAGGTTCGGATACTGCCCGGCGATATCCTGAAGCACGCGCTCCGCCTCGGCAGCCGCCAGCGTTCCGACGTTCTGCGCCTCGATCTGCCGCGCCGCTCGGTCCATCTCCACCCGGTACAGTTTCGCGTCGTCCCGCTGCGCCCCTAAATGCACAAAAAGTGCCGACAGAGCCACGCCTGCCGACACGATCAATCCCAAAATGATATATCGTACTCTGACTTTACTCAAACCGATACCCCTTTCCCCAAACGGTCACCAGCCGCTTCGGATTCTTCGGATCGTCCTCGATCTTCTCGCGCAAATACTTGATGTGCACGGTCAATGTCTGCATCTCCGAGTCACTGTCCGACCCCCAGACGGTATTGAACAGGAACTCCTTCATCAGTGTCTGGCCTTTATTCTCCATGAAGAGCTTCAGCAGTTCGAACTCCTTCAGGCCCAGGTCCAGCACGCGCCCGTTTTTGATCACCTGCTGTTTATTCACATCCAACGTGAGGTCGCCGTCCGTTACGGTGTCCGTGGCCAGCCGCCGCTTGAAGATCCCGCGGATCTTCGCCAGCAGGATGTCAATGTCGTACGGCTTCTCGATATAATCGTCTGCTCCCGCCAGGATCGCGTTTAATTTGTCATCCTTGGCATTCTTCGCGCTCACGACCAAAACCGGCGTATTCGCGCTCTTACGCACGTGGTTCAACACCGCCAGCCCGTCCATCTGCGGCAGGCACAGATCGAGCACAAGAAGCCTTGCGCCGTACTTATCGTACAGCGACAAGGCTTTCTCTGCTGTCTCTACACAGCTCACCACGTAATTCTCCGCACGCAGAAAATCCGTCAAAAGCTGTCCCAGATCTTTTTGATCTTCCACGATCAGAATATCGACCATAATCTACCTCTTGCGGCAGCTCCCATCCGGGAGCCGCCCGATCTTGTTTTTACCAGCCCTGCTCCATGAGCCAGTTGCTTAGGTTCCGCTCACGGTCACGTAGGTTCGAATTCGCTTCATATCTGCCTAAATTATACTCGGCCTTGATGTTACCGTCAACGATAAACAGCAGGCGGGAGCACTTCGCGGCGACCTTCACGTCGTGGGTAACGAGCAGGATCGTCGTGTCCTCACGGTTCAGTTTCGCGAGTTCCTCCATGACCTCGTCAGACGCGGAACGGTTCAGCGCACCGGTCGGCTCGTCCGCGAAGATGATCTTCGGATCGTTGATCATGCTGCGGGCAATGCAGGCTCTCTGGAGCTGGCCGCCGGAGGCTTCGGAGGTATCATTGTCCGCGATCTGCGCTACATCGAACTTATGCAGCAGGCTGCGGCCACGCTCCTCGATCTCCTTCTTCGTCACGCCCTTCTGCTTCGCCTTGATGCCGGGCAGGATGACATTGTCCAGGATGGACAGGTTACGCATCATATACATCTGCTGGAAGATAAAGCCCATCTTCGTAAGGCGCAGGTCGGACAGTTCATTGTCCGAGAGCTTATCCATCTGCTTTCCTTCGAAGAGGACCTGACCGGCCGTCGGACGATCCATGCCCGAGATGGAGTATAACAGGGTCGACTTACCGGAACCGGACGGGCCCATGATCGCGACCATCTCGCCCTCTTCGATTTTCAGGTTCACATTCTTTAAAACATTGTTTTGCTTTTTATTTACGATATATGTTTTGCAAAGGTCCTTTGCTTCCAATACTGTACTCATGATAATATCTCGCTTTCTTTTTTATCTATGCTGTTCATGATACACGGATTGCTCCGCGCTTCGCACTCCCGCAATCCTACAAACATTCGCCATCCTCTTCGCTTTCCTTCGGAAATCGGGATGGCTCATGTTTGTTCGGCTCTCAAGGTCCGAACCGGACGCAAGCGTCCGTTCGGTACTTTTCGAGCCTAGTATCATTCCACGTCAGCTGTATCCACAGCCTGGATATGTTTGGTGTAAAGTGCTGTTAAGAAGGCTGCTGCCACGGTCACGCCCAGGAGAATGAGCGGATATACCACAAATACTTCCAGCGGAACGATCTTGTACTGAATGCCTTTTCCTGCGCCCATGACTGCGAAGATCGCGTCCATCAAGTGCGTTGCCGGAACGCAGAAGATGATGGCCAGAACCAGGGAGATCAGCAGCATGAACATGAAGCGGAGCGCGTGGTGCACGAGCACGTCGCGGTTGCGAATACCCAGTGCCTTCGACAGCGCGATCTCGCGGCGCTCGCGGCTGATGAAGGAGCGCTCCATCAGAGCCGTCATCAGGAAGATGACACCGATCGTGATGATCAGAAGCAGGTTCTTCAGCGCGGAAACCATCGGAGCGGCCTTCGTCGAAGACTCTACGAAGCCATCCGCATCGAACAGTTCCTGCGGCTCAAACAGTTCACGGATACGGTCGAAACGCTTCTCCATCTCCTTCTCGGAAACCTTCTCATCAAAATTGATCTGGAAGGGGTAGCCGGAGGAAATATCCATGGAATGCGTGTCCACATCCTGGTGGAGACGTCCGACTTGACCCAACTGAGACAGACTGATCATCGAAGCCGTGATCCGGTATTCTTCGCGCTGCCCGTTGATGGTGATCCACACCTTGTCCCCGATCTCGGCGCCGAGTTCCTTAAGCAGGACTTCACCGAGGGCGATCTCATATTTGTTTTCGGGCGCATAGCCCTTCGTATATTCATAATCGGTCGTTTTTGTCTCCGGGCAATGCAGGAACTGGATCAGTGTCTTTCTGCCGTTGAACTCGACCGGATATTTGTAGAAAACTTCCACGAATACATTGGCCGGCATGTCATTCTCCGCGAGGATGCGTTCGATCTCTTCCGTTTCATGGATCAGCGCGTGCGGATCCTCCGAGGCCATCGCATCCATGGTCGAGTCGGTCAATGTCATATACATGTCGCTCTTGGTTGTGGAGAGCAGCGGAACCAGATTGCCGCTCTTCAAGGTATTGGCCGTGTTCGCCAGGACCATGATCAGCACCATCGCCATCGCGAAGATCAGGACGATCATGCTGTACTGCCGGGGCGATGCTGTGATGTCGTTCGCCGCCATGTAGGAATTGAACGGCAGGTGGCTTTTCGCCAGGGACAGCAGGCCTTTCTTATGGTAACGCTCGCCGGGCATTCCGTTACGCATCGCGTCGACCGGCGACAGTTTCTTGACCTTACGGGTGCTGTGGTAACAAAACAGCAGAACGACGGCAACGATGACGATCGCCATGATGATGCGGATCAAGATGAGGTTATCATTTCCGAAAACCATATTCCGGGAAGCCTCTTCCAGAAGCGCATGCTCAAACGGGATGCTTAAGAAGAAACCGATAACCGTGCCGACGATGGCCAGGCCCAGATACTTCACCAGATACAGGTTGCGGATCGCGCGGTTCTTCAGGCCGACCGCCTTCATAACGCCGATCTCGCGGAACTCCTCGACCACCGAATACTTGATCGTATGTCCCAGCAGGACGAAGGCGATCAGCAGTAGGCCGATACTTAAGAGAACGACCATTCCGGCCACGATCATATCCATGATGTAGGTCGTCTTGAGCATTTGGATGTCGCCATCAAAGAGAACGCTGTACTGACCGAAGTAATCTTTTACCGCCTCCACATTTGTGGTGTCCAGGTAAATGCGCGTTCCGAGGTAATTCTTAACGCCTTCCGCATCACGTATCTTGCGGTAGTCTGCATCGTTCATGATCAGGCTCGAATTGCCCATGGCCGACGTTCCGAAGATCGCATCCTTTGCGTATCCGGCTACCTTCAAGGTAATCGTCTCATTCGCAAGCTTCAGTTCAAAGGTCTCGCCGATCTTGAAATCTTCGTCCGTGCACAGCGGGCCGGTGATGTAGACCTCACCTTCTGCCACCTCTTTGATGACACGGTCCGAACGATCGAAATAATTGATGATCACATCGTTGATCGAAAATGCCATCATTGCATTCGTCACATCCGACACACGCTCGTTATTCTTCATCAAGGCGGTGGATGAGAAGAAGAGGATCTCCTCCTTCTTGCAATTCGACACACTGTCCATCGCGGACAGATCCTCGATCATCTGATCGGCCGAGTCCGGTCTGCGCATCAACACTACGTAGTCTGGCGCGTCTGCCTTCTCCATATAGTAGTCCAGTCCTCCGAAGACAGACACCGCACAATCGGTGCCACTGATCGCGAACGTGGACGCCAGGATGATAAACACCAGCAAGATGATGTTCATCGTCTTCTTCCGTTTCAGGTCTTTTCTCAGTATTCGAAAAAACATGTAGTCTCTCCTCTCTGCAAGGCGTTTTTTGATTTCCTCCCGCCTTGTTGAGTTGATCTTATCATACCATATATTAAAAAATCCTTAAACCGGATTTGAAGGTGGATCAAACAAAAAACTCTTGACAATGCTCCGCCAATAGTATATACTGTGTATATACCAAAGTGAAGGAGGGATAGATATGAACGGAACAATACAAAAATGGGGAAACAGTCAAGGGGTTCGCCTTCCTAAGCCCATCCTTGATGCTTTGAAATGGTCTACGAATGATAAAATCACCATAAAGACGCAAGACAACAAGATCGTGATCGAGCTGGCAGAACCGAAGAAACATAAGACTATCAAAGAATTATTCAAAGAATACGATGGTAATTATGTCTGTGAAGAAATCGACTGGGGTGGGCCCGAGGGGAGAGAAGTATGGTAAAGCAAGGTGATATTATCAAAATCAACTTCAACCCGCAAATGGGACATGAACAGGCCGGCTATCGTCCTGCGTTGGTCGTCAGCAACGATACATTTAACAAACTGACGCAGTTTGCCATCGTGTGCCCGATCACCAACACAAATAACCGGTTTCCTCTTCATATCCCCCTTGACGATCGCACTGCTACCACCGGAGTAATTCTTTGTGAACATGTTCGAACTCTGGATTTGAAAGCAACGCCCTATAATTATATAGAACCGATCCCCCATGATCTTCTCGATAAAGTGATTGATATCTTATTTGCCGAAATCGAGCAGGATCTATGATAATTTCTCCGATTAATACAAAAGGCCGTTGGCGTATTTACATATACGCCAACGGCCTCACTCTTTCAGATCAAACGACCTGATCATCATTTATTCAAATCATTGCTCACCCTTGAAAGATCCTAGGCAGGAAATCATGGATGCAGCGGCGCCATACGCTCCAGTCGTGGCCGCCGGGGAACGTCGTACGATAGATATCGACATCCTTCGTCTCGAGCATCTTATCGTCCTTCTCGAAACTGTTGAAATAGGTATCTTCTGTGCCCATCGCGCGGTAGAACACACGGAAGCTCTCGGCGAACTTCTTCGGGTCGTCGAGGATCGCGAGGTGCGCATCCGGTGACGGCCACGGGGAGGACATAAATCCGCTGAACACGCCGACGTAACCGAACAGATCCGGATGTGTCATGGTGATGATACTGGTCTGGTAGCTGCCCATGCTCAGGCCTGCCATCGCACGGTTCCACTTATCGGTATATACCGGATAGTTAGACTCGATAAACGGGATCAGGTCATCCAACAGAATATGCTCAAATGTATCGAAGCGAGGGAACGGACCATCCTTTTGCTCCACCTGCGGCATGCCGTTCGCCATGACGATGATCATTTCCTTCATCTTTCCGTCCACAAGCAAACGGTCTGCGATACGTCCCGCATGTCCCTGGTAGATCCAGCCGATCTCGTTCTCGCCGTATCCATGCTGCAGGTACAGCACCGGATACTTCTTATTCGGGTCAAACGACGCCGGCTTATATACCAGGCAGATCTCATGCTTTCCGGTCGTCTTCGACATATAGTAGTGACGAGTCACCGAGCCGTGCGGGATATCCGCCAGCGCGTCCCAATCTTCCTCGCCGGGAACCGGAACATCCACGAAGTTCATGGGGCGGCAGCAACCGTAACCGATGGGGAAATACGGACACAAAACATCGGCTCCGTCTACCTTCAGGAAGAAATACTGGAAACCGCGTCCCAGATACACAACTTCTTCCCACATATCGTCGCTGACCTTCTTTAACGGGTGCAGATTGTTAAACTGGTCAATGACCACCTCTTTTGCGTTCGGCGCTTTCACACGAAACTTCACGCCGCCGTCCGGCATGATCTCAAAACCCTGATCTCCGTCGCGGTTCGGCTCACCGAAATACGCATCATATGAGATCGCCAGATCGAGTACTTGTTTCTTCATCCTAAAAACCTCCGGGTTCTTCTCTTTTTTGATACCATTAACGTACCTTTTGTCGGTCCCTCAGACCAAACTTTTTTCGTCCATTATTATAGCACATTCCGTCAGTTTTTGAAAGACTTATTTCCCGTGTCTCTTCTTTTTGATCACGAGGATCGCGGTCAATGCCGCGCCCAAAGCGACGGCCGTTCCCACTGCGATCAGGACGATCCAAATCATGTTCCCTTCGGAAGCCTCTTTCTCTTCCCGTTCAGCGCGTCCCCGGGCCGGTTCTTCTGTTGAAACTTCGGCCGTGGCTTCATTAATGGCCTGCGTCGTGTTGCTCGCTTCCACCTCTGTAGAAGCAGGTGCACCTTCCGTCGTTACTTCGGTCGCGAGCTCTGTAGGCGCCTCGGTGGCAACTTCCGTCGGAGCCTCTGTGGGAGCTTCGGTCGGTGCTTCGGTCGGCACTTCCGTCGGTGTTTCCGGAACCTCCGGCAGGTTCAGTTCCTCGTACGCCTGGGCGATCCGGCGATCGTTTTCTTCCACGGCTTCCTTCACCTTTGCATCACGAGCCGCCAGCATCTGCTTAGGGAGCTGCTGATTCATCAACAAGTCGATCCCGCCATTAGAAAATGTGTACCCTTTGTTATAGATTACAAATTGTACTCTGTTGTCAATATCCGATATCTCCTGGGCATATCCCCAGTACAGTGTAAAAACGGGAACCGAAACGCTCTCTTTAAGCGGCTCGTCATAATGGAACAATAAAGCTCCTTCCTTATACACCTCCCTCAGATCCGATGAAAAAGTATCAAAGGAATAAATATCCGTTCCGTCATATGCAAAATAACCGGTCAATTCCGAAGGAGCATAATATTCCAGGTGAGGCAGTGATTTGGCGACCTCCCTTCCTTCCAGTACAAAATCAGAGCGAATGACTGCCTTCACATGCAAAGCATCCACAGTATCCCGAACGAGCGCCGGATCATCAAAATCGCTCTCCATCAGACAGATTTTACGATAATGTCCTTTTTCAAACCAGATACTGTCATAAATCATACGCTCTATATCCGGAGAATAATCGATGCTTATCTCTCCAAAAATCCCTTCATTTTGCAGATTCTTTCCCACTAAGCCCGGCGCCGACGGAATGATCGCATAGACTTGTGGTTTTTCAGTATCATGCAACGCCCGGATCGCGGGGCTGGTTTTGGGGCTGTAAATGAAATAATCGAGAACTCCCATATCGCAAAGCAGATATTCTAACAAATCGTAACCATGCTCTCCCCCTAATTTCATCTGGTTGAATCGTTCCATTTGTTCGTCGTCAAACTTTTTACTCCACCATATTTTATCTTCGTGATACAAAAAACGTTTCGTCATCTCGCGAATCAGTTCCTCGCGATCCTCCGGGTATTCCTGATCAAAATACATATTCCAAACTGTCAACCAAATATTCGGCCCCTCTTGATTATACGCATCATAGACCAGGTGTTCTTTTACATACTCCGGATTCCTGTACCAATTACGGTAGTTTTGCTCGATAAAACCGTTTTCTTCTGTGAGCTGCTCCAATAGATCCATATGTGTTATCCGTGACAGATACATCTGATCCAGTAGCCTGCTCACCGGAAAATCATCCAGTGTTACGCTGATCCTCCCCCGTGTCACTTGATAATTGGCCGGTTGGATCTCATCCACCAGCACCATCTCATAGAGCGGCATGTCAACGGTCCATTCCAGATGGCCGATGCGGTCATTAAACAGCGCAGAAAGCTGCTTCAGATCAAATCCGATCACGTGCTCGTAAAACAGGTTCTTCTTCGTCTTATAGGTATAGGATACCCCCGCGAAGCCTCCGGCCTGAATATTCAGGGTCACCGTTCCGCTATCATGTACGAGTTCCTCGCTGTTTACCGTCTTTACGATCAATGTTTTCGTGTCGATCCCCGCGTATACTTCGGGCAGGGAAAATGTGATCTGTTGATCTTCTGTCCCCTTATTTTGCAGGATCAGTTCCGTGAATACCTCGTTCGTCTCTGAGTTTGTATTCACGATGACGGACAGCACAGAGATGTCGTCATCGTCAGCGGATGTCTCGAAAGTTTCCGGCGCAGCCTGTGCCGGAACTACCGACAGGTTGAGCACCATCAGCAGCAGCGCCAGAAGCGCCGAGAGTAAACGTATCGGCATGAAACTGCGTTTTCTCATAGTTTTATCCCCTCTTCTTAGACTTCTTTTTGACGAGCACTACTGTCGTTGCTGCCCCGGCAACCACGATGCCGGCTCCGATGGCGATCAGCAAGACCAGGATTCCTTTATCCGACGGATCCTTCGTATCCTTCGAGGCAAAGGTCTCGGTTTCGTCATCAACAGCAGCTGTCGATGCCTCTGTAATGCTTTCTCCGGTAGTTTCCACAGTCGCTTCGGTTACGGCCTCCGTAGAAGGAACGGTGGCTTCCTCGGTCGGCGCTTCGGTCGTGACTTCCTCGGTCGGTGCTTCCGTCTCAGGCTGAGCACGTACCCCTTCCGGAAGATCCGGCAGGTTCAGTTTCTCGTAGGCCTGAGCGATTCGGCGATCGTTTTCTTTTATCGCTAGTTCAACATCTCTATAATGCGAATCGATCATCGACTTAGGCGTGGGAAGGTCCAGGAACTTATTGATCGCCCCCTCACCTATGAACGGACTATAATCTTCAAAGTATTGAGTGCGTATTTCCGTTTCCGACTCTTCTTTTATAGTCCCCAGATAAAAGGTCATAATCGGAAGCCGGAATATGTTCTTAAGAGGTTCCTTAACATAACGAGCATCTTCCGGGGTGACCTCGCCTTTCTCAACCAGCTCTTTCATGTCCGAATTATACTGATCCAGTAATTTCCCAGGCAGTGCTGAATCTGCATCCGTTTTAAAACTCTCATACGGCCACTCTTTTGTTCCATCGTAACCCATAAAAGGATAGTGAATATAATCCCGCTGATCAGAAAACATAGAATCATTCTTAGGAAGATCCGCACGCAGGATCGCTTTTACATGCAAAGCGTCTAAATAATCTGACACTGTATTGATATCCTCAAATTCCGTTTCGCTGATAAATGCAAAACGGGAAGACGTCATATAGTCTATCCCCATACGTTGAATGATATATTCATTTATGTCAGAAACAAAAGTCTCGCTTCTGTCAAACTCACCTTGCCAAACAACAACCTTACTCCGATCGATTTTCGGTCCGCTTGGGATGATAGCATATACCGAATGATCACTGCCATAATACATTGCCCGAACCGCAGGCCCGGGCGTATCAAAATCGTAATACGACAAATCGAGAAGACCCATGCCCCACAAAAGCTGCGAGAACAAGCCGTCCTCAAAATCCGGAGAAAGGCGCTCTGAATATAAAATTTTAAGTATCTCGTAGGAATAATCTCCTGTTTCCGAGGTGTCTTCGCTCTTCAGTTTCCTAAGGATCGTCCTTCTCTCCTCTTGTGTATAATGCCGATCCAGATACATATTAAAGAGTGTTTCACCCAGTGAAATCGTATCTAAAGGTTTCTGTCTCTGTATTTCTTCGGGATTTATATACCACTGACGATAGTTCTCTGTGATAAACCTATTCACGATCTGCTTAGTGATAGCGTCTTCCAGATCATATGCCTCAGCTTCGAGTTCATCGATTTTTTCAAAAAGGGTTTCCTGTTGATCTTGCAGCCCAGAAATATAGTTCTGCTGTTCCGGATCCATACTATCCCATCCGTTCTCCCAATCAATCTCTTGATCGATTCTAGCCTCCAATTCCTCATATTCTTTTATCAGAGGAGCCAACTCGTTTGGGATATCCTGAAGCCGTTCATACTCTTCCTCGATCTCCTCGTCGGTATTTTCAATCTTTTCCAGCAGATCCTTATGCGTCGTCCGATCCAAATAAACCTTGTCCAGCAGGCGGCTCACAAGAAAGTTATCCAGCTCCACGCGGATCTGCTTACCATCACACGTAAAGTTGACCGGTTGGATCTCATCCACCAGCACCATCTCATAGAGCGGCATGTCAACGGTCCATTCCAGATGGCCGATACGGTCATTAAACAGCGCTGAAAGTTGCTTCAGATCAATCCCGATCACGTGCTCGTAAACCAGGTTCTTCTTCGTCTTATAGGTATAGGATACTCCCGCGAACCCTCCGGCCTGAACATTCAGGGTCACCGTGCCGCTATCATGTACGAGATCCTCGCCGTTTGCGATCTTTACAGTCAATGTTTTCGTGTTGATCCCCGCATATACTTCCGGCAGGGGAAATGTGATCTGCTTATCTTCCGAGCCCTTGTTTTGCAAGACCAGCTCGGTGAAGACTTCGTTCGTCTCTGAGTTTGTATTCACGATGACGGACAGCACAGAGATGTCGTCATCGTCAGCGGATGTCTCGGAAGCTTCCGGCGCAGCCTGCGCCGGAACTACCGGCTGGCTGAGCGCCACCAGCAGCAGCGACAGAAGCGCCGCGAGTAAACGTATCGGCATGAAACTGCGTTTTCTCATAAACTCTCCCCCCTTTAGTCAACATCCGCGTGTGGATCACACGCGGATGGGGTAAAACTTGTGTTGGTTTTAGGAAGCGATCTCGATCTGGCTGATCTTACCGTCCTTGATCACGATACTGTAGGAAACTCCCGAGTTACGAACATAATCGCTGTAGAACTCCATGAAATCAGGGATCGCACCGGGTGTATCGTCCCCGGTTCCTCCGGAATGAATGATGCGGAAATCATCAGCCAGCTTAAAGTTTCTGACCGCAAACGGGTATAAGGTCTGGAAATTCCATTTATCATCGAATTTGCCTAAAGAACCGGTCAATGTAAACGTGCCGTCCTTCAGGTCTTCCTGCGCCGTCACATTACCGTCGGCATCCCTGAATAAACCTCTTTCATAATCCTCGATCAGGTAGGATCCGTCAGCAACAGGAGCCTCACCGACAATACCGGTGTAGCCGCCGGCTACAACTGCTTCCTGGCCTTCCTCGGTGAGCAGCCAGTTGCACAGTTTACGAACCGGGCTGTCCGCCGGCTCGTCGCTGCGGTAAACCGCATAAACAATCTTCGACAGGGGATACTCACCGCTGGCTATCGTTGCGTCACTCGGGACCACACCGTCGACGCCCAGGAATTTGATATTGTCCTTTACATACAGATCCTTTGCGTACAGATATACGGAGTATCCAATGGCAGAACGACTGGTCTCAAACGCCGCGATCTGGTCGATCAGGCCGGACATGGAGTCGATATAATAACTCTTCGGAGCCTCCATCATCTCCTGACCCTTCATGACCATTTTCTCCATCAGGTTCTGGCTGCCGGAGTTCTGCTCACGCTGATATGCACAGATATTGACATCTTCGCCGCCGACTTCCTTCCAGTTCGTGATCTTTCCGGTATAGATATCACGAATCTGATCCAGTGTCAGGCTCTGTACCGGGTTCTGATCATTTACAACAAAAACGAAGCCGTCACGGCCAATGCCGCACATCTCAAAAGTAACGCCCGCTTCCTCCGCGCGCTTCAGGATGTCGTCCGAAGGCTCGGAAACAAAGATCACGTCGACCTTCTTATCGATCAGGTTATAATATGCGTTCTTTGTCGTATGGTGGATAATGAATTCCTCTGCCTCTTCCTGACTAAGGCCCATGGTCGCCTTCGCGATCTCCAGAGACATCGGGTACTGCCCGGTTGCGCCGTCAACCCGCGGATACGTGTCCTTCGTAAAGAGTGTATCCGGTTTGGGGACCTCTGTAGGAGCCTCAGTCGGTGCCTGTGTCGGTGCCTCGGTCGGTGCCTCCGTTGGCGCCTCCGTCGTGGGCGCTTCGGTCGTCTTTACCTCTTCCGTCGTTGCGGGAGCTTCCGTCGTTTTCACTTCCTCCGTAGTAGCAGGTGCCTCGGTCGTTTTCACCTCTGCCGCCGTTGAGGTTTCCGGGGTACTCCCCGTTGTCTCATCCGTATTCTTTCCGCCGCAACCGACCAAACCGGCTGTCAACACCAGCGCCGATGCGGTCGCGATCATCTTATTCTTAAAATATCTTTTCATCCTGTTCCTCC
>DBXX01000090.1 GCA_002309675.1 Lachnospiraceae bacterium UBA1201 | reverse complement strand
CAGGATCCCTTTATTCGGATAATCCACGCGGATGACCTTTCCGCTTACGATCTCACCTTTTTTCATGCTTCCATCCTGTCATTTTCATAGTTATAAAAAATCCCCACCCGGCACACGCCGAGCGGGGATCCCTACATCAAACGGATATGTGCTCAGTCTGATGAAACCTTAAGCCTCAGCCTCGGTCTTATCATCCGCATCATCCTCATCATCGAAGAACTCGTCATCAAACTCGTCCTCGAAATCATCATCAAAGTCTTCCATGTAGTCCGGTGTCAACAGACGATATACAAGATAAGCGATGGCGCTCACTACTACGAGACCACCGATCACTGCCAAAATCTTATAAAGCTTCTTATGCGACTTCTTCTCTTCTACTGCGTTAACTGCTGCAACGATCTCTTCAATCTTATTATTCTCCATAGTCCTGTCTTCTCCCTTTCAGTCATAATCATTGATATCCGGAAATTCCCGACGATATATCTGTACAAAGATTATATCATACAATTTCCCAAATTACCATACCCAATTTTGTATTTTCTGCATCGTCAGTCTTCAATTTTTTCAAACTGCGCGAAGCCGGCCAGCATGACCTTCGGTGAGGCCTCCTCGTCGAACTGGACGCGGACCTTGTAGTCCGTCGGTGTTTCGGTGATCTCCAGGACCGTTCCGGCTCCGAACCGCGACTGTCGCACGCGGTCGCCGACGACGAAATCCAGATGGTCTGCCTTCACGCTCGGAACCGCCTTTCCAAAAGCAGCGGGCTTCGGACTTCCGTAACCCAGGGAGCCGAGCTTCGGCTTCGCGTAGGGCTTCGGCGTCGTACTCTCGAACGAAGACGTGCTTCGATACGTGGTCTGCGGTGTCGAACGGGAAAATGCATCATCGTCCGTATCACGGTAACGGTTTCGGAAACTGCCGCCCCAGTCATCGTCGAAGCGCTTCTTCGCTGCGGGCACCTGCCCCTCCGTTACGAGCATGCCGTCCTCGATCTCGCGGATGAAGCGGGACGGGATGCAGAACTGTGTCTCCCCACGCACCATGCGCAGTTTCGCCATGGTCAGAGTCAGGGTCTTCTTCGCGCGGGTAATGCCGACATAGCACAAGCGGCGCTCTTCTTCGAGATCCTTCGGAATGCCGGAGTCGATGGACATACTGCTCGGAAACAGGCCGTCCTCCATGCCACTCAAATACACATGGTCGAACTCCAGACCCTTCGCCCCGTGGAGCGTCATCAGCAACAGGCGTTCGTCGTTCTCGCCGACGCTGTCGATGTCCGCCACGAGCGCGACCTCTTCCAGGAACGCAGACAATGTCGGCTCCTCGGCGTCGCGGTCGAAATCCGCCGCCTTCGAGATCAATTCGTCAATGTTCTCGCTCTTCGACTCCTGCTCCTCCACCGTCAGTTTCATCAGTTCGTCCTCATAGTGGATCTCATCGAGCAACTGTCCGATCAGTTCATCGACCGTCATGCTCTCTGCCTCGAAGCGATACCGGAGGATCAGGTTCACGAAACCGCGGATCTTCTCTGCCGTCGCCTTCGAAACCCCGGGCACGTCCTGCGCCACGGACAATGCGTCGAACAGGCTCACGTCGTGTGCGATCGCATAGTCCATGCATTTTGCAACGGTCGTCGAGCCGATGCCCCGCTTCGGGACGTTGATGACGCGGGTCACCGCCAGGTCGTCGCGCCCGTTATCGATGGTCTTCAAATATGCCAGCACGTCTTTGATCTCGGCGCGCTGATAGAAGTTGATGCCGCCGACAACGCGGTACGGCACGTTCTGACGTATGCAGCTTTCTTCAAACAGACGGGACTGTGCGTTCGTACGGTACAGTACGGCAAAATGATCGTAACCGCAATCCGGCGTCACGTGCGAAGCGACCTCGGCAACTATGCGGTCTGCCTCCTGGCGCGCGTCATCAAACACGCGGAAACGCACGGATTGCCCCTCTTCGTTTAGTGTGCGCATCGTTTTACGCTTACGTGAGCGGTTGTTGCGGATGACACAGTTTGCTACATCCAGGATACGCGTCGTCGACCGGTAGTTCTGCTCGAGTTTGATGACCTTCGCTCCCGGGAAACACTGCTCGAAATCGAGGATGTTCGTGATGTCCGCGCCTCGGAAACTGTAGATGGACTGGTCATCATCGCCCACCACGCACAGGTTGCGGTGCATCTTCGACAGCATCGCGACCAGGCGGAACTGCACATGGTTCGTGTCCTGATACTCGTCGACGTGGATGTAGCGGAAGCGGGTCTGATAATACTCCAGGACATCCGGACACTGCTCGAAGAGGTCGACCGTCTTCACCAGAAGGTCATCGAAATCGAGGGCGTTGTTCTTCTTCATGTCCTGCTCGTAGTTCTCGTAGATCAGGGCGATCTTCTGCTCGCGGAAGTCCGTCGCCTCGCGGCTGCTCTGCTCCGGCGTGATGAGCTGCTCCTTAAAATGCGAGATCGCCTCCATCACACGGCGCTCCGGATACTGCTTCGGGTCCAGCGCCAGGCGCTTCACGATCCCCTTTACCATGGACTTTTGGTCATCCGTGTCGTAGATCGTGAAGTGATTATCGTATCCGATGCGGTCAATGTGTCGGCGCAGAATGCGGGCGCAGCTCGCGTGGAACGTGGCCACCCAGATGTCCTGCCCTGCACCCGGAACGATGCGCTCCACACGGTGGCGCATCTCCTCTGCCGCTTTATTCGTGAAGGTGATGGCCAGGATCTCCCACGGTTTCGCCAGTCCCTGCTCCAGGATCCAGGCGATGCGGTGTACGATCACACGCGTCTTACCGGAGCCTGCGCCGGCCAGGATCAAAAGCGGTCCCTCGGTCGTCGTCACGGCCTCTTTCTGCTCTTTATTCAAGCTATCGTATATGCTCATAAATATCTCCTGAAAAAACTTAAACCGCAGCCATTTTGCCGCAGTTCCTGCTACTCTTTATCATAATACAAATCGGCCTGTTTGTCACTTCATTTTTGTCGGCACTTTCCCTCTCTACCTCTTTACTTTGTTAAAGGGAAATGGTATAATGTCGAATAGATAAGGTCATGGAACTTGATTTACTAAATAAATGGAGGGCGCATGAGCAGTTACTATTCGATTTCCGAAAAGAAGATCAAACCATGGACGACGATCATCGTCTTCTTCCTTTCGATCCTCATTTTTTCGGTCCTATACTTCACTGTCCTGGCCCAGGACGGTAACCTCGTTCGCGAACGCGAGCGCTATCATGCCGTCGGCTGCGCGACTGCGATCCAGGAGAAGCTGGAGACCATCACGTCACGCGTCCAGACATTGGCCGACAGCATCATAGAAAAACCGGACGACACGGAATTCCACAAAGCCATGGTCATAAACATCTGGACACGCCTGCATGACGAGGCAGATATTCCCTTAAAGAACATACTTCTGGCGCCGGACGGTGTCGTGTCCTACTTCTATCCCGCTGAGGGCAATGAATCCATGACCGGTTTTAACTTCATGGACGCAACCCTCCCGGGCAATGCACCGGCCATCGAGGCATGCAAGACCGGAAAGATGCTCATCAGCGACCCCTTCGACATGAAGCAGGGCGGAAAGGGCATCGCGGGGCGCTACCCCATCTTCCGCAAGGACGGCTCCCTGTGGGGCCTGATCAGTTTCTCCATCGAGATCGACGATCTGGTGAAGAGCCTGCACCTCTCCGATATGCTCGGTGACGGCGTCGATTACTCTCTGTGGTACACGAGCGCCGACGGCAGCAAGGTCGCCCTGACCGAGCATGGCGTTTCCAACGATCCGATCGACTATGAGTTCTCCATGAAGAACCTGAACTGGACGCTGAGCCTGTCATTGCCCCAGAACCGCATTGACCGCATGCGTATCATCACCGCGATCATCATGATCCTGATGGTTTCTTCCATGATCGCGCTCTATGTGTACGAGCACAGTCGCATGCAACTGACGAATGAACTTTTATATGAGCTCGCGAATAAGGACAGCCTGACCGGTTGCCACTCGCGACGTTACCTGAACACCTATCTTCTGAACCTCGAAAACGGTAAATGGCGTGACGAAACGAAGGAGTATTCCCTGGCCATCGTGGATCTGGATCATTTTAAGCAGATCAACGACATCGGCGGCCACTCCAACGGCGACGATATCCTGCGGACCGTAGCACACCTGCTTTCGTCGACGGTCAATGCAGACCGCGGCGACGCGATCATCCGTTTCGGCGGCGACGAATTCATCCTCCTCTATGCCGACCGTACGCCGGAAGAATTCCGCACCGGCCTGGAGCATGTTTTGGAGGAAGTCCGCAAGATCCGGTCGGACGCGAGCCCGAACGTCAAGATCTCGCTCAGCGGCGGCGGCATCCATTCTTCGGAGCTTTCGAGCCGCTCGTATGTTGAATTCTTTAAGGTAGCCGACCAGCGCCTGTACATCGCAAAGCAGCGCGGCCGTGACCGTTTTGTTTTTGATTCCGAGATCCGGATCATCGAGAAATAGGAGGCGATACTATGAATAAGCGACTGAATACTCCGACCGTGGAACAGTTGTTCAAGGCGATCCTGACCTTGAATTCCGTGGAGGAATGCTATGATTTTTTCGAGGATGTCTGCACGATCAATGAACTTCTTTCGATCTCGCAGCGTCTCGATGTCGCGCGCATGCTTTGCGAGCATCGCACCTACCTCGACATTTCCAACGAGACCGGTGCATCGACCGCGACGATCAGCCGTGTCAACCGCAGCCTTTCCTTCGGCAACGACGGCTACAACATGGTCTTCTCCCGCATGGGCATCCTAGGCGATGAGACCGAAGCAGAAGAAAAGAACTGATCATAACACGACCCGAAAGAACATAGAAGAAGGCCTGTCGCAGCGACCGCTGCGGCAGGCCTTTTGGTTTATGTCTTAGGGTTTTGTGCTGAGCCACATCGCGGGACGCAGGGAGTACAGATCATCGTGCACATGTCCTGCATCGCGGACGATGCCTTCATGGTTGATATAGGATGCCCGGTAGCGATCCGTCCCAGGTGTCCGCAGCCACCACCAGCAATAGCCGTCGGCGTCCCGGAACGACCCGCGTGCATGACAGTAATCCGTCGCCGGACACGCTCCGCTGTCCGAAGGGAAATACCGCTCCTCCTCCAAAATACTGAGCAGGAAGATCCGGTCGGTCGTATCATTGCCCGGCGGTGTGTCATGCAGCGGACTTATATCCGCCGTGACCTTCGTTTGCAGGATCCGCTCGCGCTCGCTTGGCGAAAAAACTTCGTTGATAAATGTGTCATTCAGCCAGCCTCGCAGCGTGCAGGTCTCCCACGTCACGACCGCTTCGACCGTATTAAACTTCACCCAGTCCAGCGCATAGCGGCTGATCACCAGAACGCGGTCGTCCTGCTTATCCAGGACCAGCCACTCGATGGGCTCCTTTCCGTTGCTCTCAACATTATCCTGCTCATAAACGCCGAGCGTGACATAGTCGCCGACATTCGCTGCCTGAAGTGCTTTTTGCAGTTCTGTCTCTTTCTGCTCCTTGTCAAAGAGTTTCCACACATATTTTGACAGGATCCATGCAACGACCAGAAGGACTCCGATGATGCATATTTTGATCACCAGGCTGAGACTCTTTTTCTTCATAGTTTGGTTCTCCGCTTCATTCTTTCACTTTATGCCTAGAACAGGTCCAGGTTGCTGTCGAGGTAGATCTCCTCGCGGACCTTCAGTTGATGCTCGGGCCGCGTCATATAGTAGAGCAGGAATTCCAGAATGAGGGCGCTGCCTAAGCTGCGTCCTTCGATCTTAAACTGGGAAAATCCGTTCGGCAAATACGTATTTCGAATGTCATCGACTCCGATGAAACCGGGGTTTTGCATCGCCTCCGAGAATCGGTAACCGCGCCCCGCCTGCGCCGACGGGCATACATGGTCCGCGCAGTCCTCCCCGAGGCTCTTCCTGCTCACGTTTTCGTAGCATTTTCCGCGCTGCATACAGTTGAAGTTGCAGCACTCATTGCACAAAAACTCGACCTTTTGTTTCAGTGCATCGGGCAATGCAAACAGGTGGTCGAACTCCTTATTCAACCGGAAATCCGGCACCACATACCGGAACTCCCCGCGTTTCAGTTCTTCCTCAAACTGTCCGAACTCCGTAAGGACCTTCGTCGTCGAAGACACAAAGTAAAAACCGGGATACTTCGATTTTATGTGATCCATCAACAGATCCGACGTGATAATGATACCGTTTTCCACAATATCGTGATTATTCAACACGCGGTCCGTCTTTTCCCCGTCACCGTTAGCGAACATTGCACACAGACGGTTGCATCGCCGGTCCGACAGATGCTCCTCCTTCAGCAGCGAATTGCTGAACGTAAGGCGCGCGCTGATCCCATACTCGCGCATGAGCGCCCGTACATTTTCCGCCGGCTCGTCGCCGAACCCGACGCGGCCGCCACCCCACGGGCAATCCGCAGGAGCGCCGTAAATCGACCCGATTTCACACCAGTCGTAAAAATACTCACGGTGGCCCCGAAAAAGCGGGAGAAACGCCTTATAAAGGTCGTAAAACTCAAACAGACCCGGAAGGTGATAATACGCTATTCGGTTTTCGCTTGATTTTTCTGCCTGCATACCCTCACCTGCCTGAACGGGATTAATTTCTGACTTGCTTCCACACAATTATAATTCACGACCCCGCTACAGTCAATGATGAAGCCATGAAGATTCTTCTCCCGACGCTGACCGGTGGGAATCAGCGTGATATGCGGTCCCTCCCGTCCAGGTCACTTCGCGGTGAAAAACCTTACCGTGAGGACCGGACCGGATCTGAGGGGGCCCGCTTCGAGAGAGATGAGTTTTCTTGATGAAAACTCACTCTCCTCGCGCGAAAAGCGATCTCGGAGATCGCTTTTCTCCCCTCATCCGATCCGGTCCTCACGGTGTTTTTCATGCCGCTCGTTCCAATGTACGGTCGTAGCCGCATATCACGCAAGTACCGGTCGCGTCGGACCAAAGCGGATGACGTATCCAAGTAAATAATAATGAGGATGTGATAGGCTATCACGAGAATACCAGGGGGTATCACGCTGTGCAGACCCGGTCAAGGCCCAGCCGCCTACGGCGGTGCTACGCAGCCCTGACAGGGTCTGCGTAGCGTGATACACGGTAATCAAGGCCGATGTAAGCCGGCTTACGCCGCTTACATCGGCCGAAAAACAATTCAAATTTCCTTTCTCATTTCAAGCTACTCTCTTCCCCCATCAGCCCTCTGCCCCGCCGGGGTTCCCGACAAACAATGTGACACAGGGGACGGTTCTTTTTGTCACGTTCACAGAGTATATGGCCGCGAGCCGGCCTCTCGGAGCATTCGGCCTTCATAACCGAGCGTTATTCCCGTGCAATGAGGTCCCGATCGGCATGTGATCGAGATGATGAAAAACGCCGCGGGGGAAATGACGGATGAGGGGCATAAATCCAGTCTCCGAGACTGGATTTTGCGCGAGCTGAGGGCGTTTTCGCGTC
>DBXX01000055.1:4414-13695 GCA_002309675.1 Lachnospiraceae bacterium UBA1201 | reverse complement strand
CTCCTCTTTGGTTCTAATAGTTCGGAAACTAATTCGATTCTAATGAACGCGGGCGGATATGTCAACCGCATGCGCTAAAAAATAACACATTCTTAACACACTTTAACAGATTTGAAACAATCCTTCACGGATTTGTAAAGGAACGTAACACTTACGTAACACTCATGGTTCTTTTGAGGCGCGCGGATGCATTCTTAAAAAAACATAAAAGATCCCTTGCGCCCTTGCGAAGCGGCTTCTAAATCCGTATAATATACACGGTACATTTACCTTCCCGGGCCGCCCGGTCGCCGACCGACCGACTGCGGAAGAAAGGAAATCCATGAAAAAGCAAACGCAAGATCCGGCTGACCTGATTCGCCTCTATGGCAATGATATATTGACATCCAAAGGCATGCAACAAAGCCGGTCCTATATTCAGCATGGCTCCCAGAGCATCTACGAGCATTCCCTGCGCGTTACTGAAATGTGCATCCGGATGACCCGCAAGTTACGGATCCGGACCGATGAGCGCGCCCTGGTTCGCGGCGCCCTGCTCCATGATTACTTCTTATATGACTGGCATGAGGACGGCCACAAATGGCATGGTTTCTATCACGCCGACATTTCCCTGGAGAACGCGAAGCGTGATTTTTCCGTCGGCGACATCGAGGCTGACATGATCCGCTGTCACATGTTCCCCTTAAACCTGCGTCGGCCGCCGCGTTACCGCGAAGGCTGGATCCTGACCGTCGCGGATAAGATCACCTCCTTTGCCGAACTCAAGCCCGTCCAGGCGATCCTGAACCGGGGCGATGCTCCTAAGAAGAACCGAATTCGATCCACATTGAAAAATCGAAAACGGCCTTAAAAAAGTACTGTTTTCAGTGCATACAATAAAAAACGGCGCCGAAGAGCTCACGCTCCCGGCGCCGTATTATTATGGTCATTTTTTCTTCTTTTTCAGCAGGACCGCGGTCACACCGGCCACGCCTCCGAATACGACGACTGCCGCTACGATCACAATGATCCAGATCATGTTGTTATCGGCCGGCTCTTTCTTCTCGCCGTGTCCCCGGGACGGTTCTACCATCTCTGTTGTTTCTTCGAAGGCCTGCGTCGTATTACCGACATCCACTTCGGTAGAAGCCTGTGTCTCTACTTCCGTCGTCGCTTCTGCAGACGCTTGCGTCGAAGCTTCCGTAGAACCCTCTGTCAGGGCCTCTGTCGTCGCTTCGGTTGTCTCCTCCGTCGGCTCCTCCGTGGTCGCTTCGGTCGGTGCCTCCGTAGGAACTTCTGTAGGTGTCGGCCCGGACAATGCCGCCTCGATCACCTCCGAAGCCTCCGGCAGGTTCAGCACGCTCCGTGCCTGCTTAAGCGCCTCCGAATTGGCATCGGCCGCCTTCTGCGAGGCTGCATCACGATCAGCAATCATCTTCTCCGGGATCGGATGCTTCATCAGATATTTGATCATTCCGATACCGGACATCTCCGAATCCGGATGATTACACTCAAAATTCTCTACCAGCCAGGCGTCGGAAAGAGGACCGCCGGTGACTCTGGGGACATTGATCCCCGTTTGTTCACCTTCCTTTTCTTTGTAGGCTTCAACGATTCTCTCTACCGGAAACGCGTAACCCCAATACAGGGTAAAGACAGGGACGGACAGAGCACCCTTTAAGGGCTCATTGATAGGAGCCAGTTTGTAATACAAGTTGGTTTTTCCCCAGTCTTCATCGATAAATTCATTTCCGTTCAGCTCCCGGAAATGTTCCCCTTCGGCTTCCAAAAGATCAGCTGCAAACTGCTCAAAAGGATAGGTTTCCGTCCCGTCATATCCATAGCAGGCATACATGTATTCGCCTTTTGCTTCACTAAGTGCGCGGAAGACATCGCTTTCCTCTGGCACGATCTGCAGGCGAATCACAGCTTTGACATGTAAGGTGTTCAGAAGATCCTGTAATGCCTCCGGGCTCTCAATATCGTTCTCATCCAGGTACAGATACTGAAAATCCGTTTGATCATCCATCGCGTAGGTCCGGTTTGCCGGTGTCCTTAGCAGCGTCATCTCGTCCGTCGGAGTGATAATGACCGAATACCAGTCGTTATCCGAGTGGGCAGCAGCCAGAGGTTTTCCGGCCAGGTCCGGCTGTCTCGTAAGCAAGACGGCATAGATCTGGGGCGTATTCTTGCTACTCATAGCTGAAACGGCCAATGTATTATTCCTATAAAATGCTTCATACGGCTCCGCGTCCTCCCGGATACTGCCCATGCTCCACAACAATCCGTGAAAAAGATCATATGTATCATCGGTAATGGTCTTCCAGTACATGGTGCTGAAAAAACGCAGTTGCTCCTCATCATATCCGGTCACTGTCCCGGAAAAACTCCAATTTTCGCTATAATATTTCATTTCCTGAAGCAGCATCTCCCTGTCCTTCGGATAATACTTTTCGAAATACAGGTTTTGCATGGTCAGGTTTGAATTCAAACTATAGGAATAATCTCCCGAGAGTTGCTCTATGAAGACCAGACTGTCCCGGATCAGAGACGGATCGTCAAACCATTTCCGATAGTTCTCCGCGAGAAACAGGCCCATGGTGACATCCTCGGTCTCTTCTTTTTCCTCCAGCTCCGCCATCAGATCCTGATGCGTTGTCCGCGCCAGATAAACCCGGTTAAGTAACCGGCTGACCGAAAAATCATCCAGCATCACCCGGACGGTGTTTTCCTTCACTTGGTAGTTTGCCGGCGTGATCTCCCGAACCAGGATCCGTTCATACAAAGGCATATCGACCGACCAGTCCAAATGGCCGATGCGATCATTAAAGTATCCGGACAGCTGCCGCAGGTCGAACGCGATCGTGCGCTCAAAGCTAAGCGCTTTCTTCGTCTTGTAGGCATAAGACAGGCCGGCGCTTTCGCCCGCTTTTACGGGAAGCGTCACCAGACCGTCCTGCAGGGCGACGTTTTCGCCTCCGGCGGTCTTTACGGCCAATGCCTGCCGGTCTATCCCCGCTGAGATCT
Source organism: Lachnospiraceae bacterium UBA1201 (assembly GCA_002309675.1). Lineage (GTDB taxonomy): Bacteria > Bacillota > Clostridia > Lachnospirales > Lachnospiraceae > UBA1201. The sequence continues at coordinate 10,689 of DBXX01000055.1, read as the reverse complement.
CCGGCAGGGGAAATGTGACCTCTGCGTCCTGCGCCCCGGTATTCTGAAGGATCAGTTCCGAGGAAACCATATTAGTCTTCGTATCCACGTGGACGGATACGGAAAGGACCTTTATCTCATCATGATCCGCTGAGCCGGCCTTCGTATTCTCCGGGGCGGCCTGCACACCGGCCATAAAAAGACCGGGCACCACCAGAAGTAGCGCCAGCACGGTCGTGAGCACTCGTATATAAACAGAATTATTTTTCATCATTTCCCCTCCCTGTTACTTTTACGCTATCCACATTAAATCTATCAAATGCAGGAAGTAAAGTCAACACTTCTCATGGGTAAATTTCGTTTATCGTATCAGCATAAACAAACCGGCCGCAAACATTCCTATGTTTGCGGCCGGTTTACTATGCATATTCAATTGTATTATTTCTTTACGTCTCTCAGAGCGTTGTGCAGCCCGGTGAATAGAGCGTCATACTTCATGTGCGCCAGATCCAGTTTCACGGTACCGGCATAAAGCATCAGCGGAATGTCCCTGCCTTCAAACGAAATGCACTCGTTGTTGCGATCAAGGATCGCCTTAACGATACCGTCGGCATAGCTTACGTCCTCGCTCGCCGTCAGCATGCAGAACTCGTCGCCTCCGATGCGGAACACCAAATCACTAGGGCCTGCCGCGTCGGTCATACGCTGCATCGCGGTCAAGATGGCCAGATCACCGGCCTTACGGCTGATCTCATTGATCGGGATCAGGCTCTTGATGTCACATACGACAAAATAACAATTCTTCCGTTCACAGAACAGATCATACAACTCGGAAATATCAAACTTCATTCTACTCATAATATATTCATCTCCTTGAATTATCGGAGGTGTGAAACGCGGGAACAGTTCAGCGTGGTTTTCCTTGCGGAAGGCCGACGGGTTCACCTGCCAGACGCCCTTAAACGCACGGGTAAATGCTTCGTTGGAGCTATAGCCGCACTCCATGGCGACCTCCAGCAGATTCATTTCCGGATACGTTTCCATGAGTCGCGCCGCACGCATCATGCGCCGCAGGACCACATATTCATGGACGGACCGATTATACACGTAGCGAAACAGTTTCTCGAGCGTCGATTTCGAGCAGGCGCACCGGCTCGCGATGTCCTCGGTCGACAGGTTTTCGCCCAGCGTATCTTCAATCATTTTCAGGCTATCCGCCAAAAGCATGATGTTCTCCATAGACACACCTTTCTTACGTGGAGAGGTTCGAAAAAACGAGCCTCAAACAAATGTTACTTCGATCGATCTTGACTACATGTTAACATAGTTTTTTGAGGCTCGCTTGATATTTTGAGTAAAGATTCCGATTTCGTCAAATCAGATGTTAAAGCGTCGCTGCAGCTCTGTCGCCACGGTCTTTCCTTTGAAAATGATCACGCCGACGAGCAGGACGATGCTGACCAGCAAACTGATGGCCCAGGTGAGGGTCAGCGTCCGGTATGCCAAAAAGTAGCTCAGGCTCGGTATCACACCGATCGCCAAACCGGTCAGCAGGTAGGTCATATTGTTGTTGTGTTTGTCGACCATGGCCAGAACGAAAACTGCTATGATCATTGCGGTCAGAACGATCGGGACGATCCAGTTCAGCGCCAGCTCGAAGAAATCCAGGTAACTGGCCGTAACCACCAGACAGATCAGGGTGATCAGCACGATCGCCGTCACCTTTCCCGCGCTTCCCCGGCCCGGCTTGAAGCGGCGCATGATCCCGAATTCGACGACGATGAGCCACATGGCCAGAAGCAGGCTCCAGTGCAGATCGGGATATCCCGGCAACCGCAGCTTCATCACCAGATCGAGCCCCAGGGCGACGATCAGAACGACCCACACGCAAAACAGCTGAATCTTATAAAACAGTGACTGCTTCTTATACGCTTCCTTTACATGGGGGAAATACAGTATCTCGCCCTCACCGGCCAGTTTGCTCTGGCAGAGCGGGCATTTTCCAGGATCTCCTCCGATATCGACTTTACAGTACGGACAATGTTTCATGCGACCACCTCCGTTGCATATACTTTGATATCCACGCCGGATTCCGCCAGCGCGCGCACGAAATTCTTCACCACGCCGGTGTTGATGTAGGCGGACGAAACGCCCAGAGTCAGGTGATCCTTATAGCCGAACATGGTCGAAAACAACGTGTTCGTGCTGCAGAAGCCGCTGTAGTTCTCGACGTACTCGGCTACCTCTGCGGGCGGTTTCATGACGCCCATATTCGAAAACACCATGGAGACCTTTTTATTCGATTTCTTCGTGAAATGCCGCACTACCATCTGTTTGATAAAGAGCGGCACCGGACGCACCGGCGCGAACGTCTGCATGGTCTGGAAGGTGTCCATACCCTTTTGGATCTTCTCCGGTTCCAACTGCCCTTTCAGCTTCGTGTCAAATTCGGCGGCCAGTTCTTTCAGCGTGATCTCGCGGTCGAACACGTGGGTCACATTCACGCTGTTGAAGAAGTTCCGCGCGGTCTTCGAAGGATAGAATCCACGAAGGTTTACGGGCAATGAAATGGTCACAGGAAGGTTTCGTTTACGCATCGGCATCTCGGCATGGATCGCCAGCATCCAGGCGGCCCCCAGATAGCTGGTCAGCGAAACACCGAGTTCTTTCGCCCGCGGCAGTACCTGCGCGGTCGACATCTGGAGTTCGAAAAACTGCGACTGATCATACGGCAGCTTCAACCCGCCCGGATGATAGGCTTTCGGCAGTCCCGAGCCCCCGGGTAGGCTCTGTCCTTCGTAGAACTGGCTGTACCCGTCCTGACTTAAGTCTCCCGCGGACGCGCCCGAATGGATGGTCACATCCGTGAACTGCCCGGGATACTTCAGCCTCAGATAATCCAGCAAAATGATATTCAAAAACTCCATGCCGCCGGTCCCGTCCGTAAGCGCATGGAACATGTCCAGGTTGATACGGTTATGAAAATATGTCACCTGATAGTGCAACATGGTCTTTCCGGGCACATACAGCAGCGGGCAGATCCGGTCATCCTCCTCCCGTACCTCGGGAAGCAGGTCCGTATCCTCCAGATAGTGCCAGAAAAAGCCGCGGCGGATCCGCACCTGCACCTGCGGGCGGTCCTGGATCGCCGACAACACGGCCTGTTGCAAAAGCTCCGGGTCAATGTCTTCTTTCAGCGTGATACTCAGACGGAATGCGCGCGTCTCCCGCTTCGTTACCGTAGCCAGGAAGGCTTTGGAGACATTGTCCGTTTTGTACCATTGATCACTTGCCATTGTGTCCTCCGATTCGGTCTGCTCCGTAGATCTCGTTCGTCACATGGGCAGCCAGTCTCTCCATGGCCTTGCCGGCCATCGGAAGCGGCATCTGCGGGTAGACATGCCAACCTTTTTCTTCAATATCCAGTACGGCCTTTCCGCCGCACTCCTCGATTCGCTCTTTCAGGCGGATACTGTCGTCCACCAGGATCCCGTTTCGTCCCGCCATGATATAGGTCGGCGGAAAAATCGTAAAATCGCCGAACAGCGGGCTGAAGCGGGGATCGGTCGGATCTCCGTCCAAAATGTACTTCTTGGACGCATCCAGTACGAATTCCGCGCTCAGGATCGGGTCGTCCTTTTTGTGTATCTCATATGCAGGTGCCGTGCCGGTCATGTCCGTCCACGGGCTGAACAGCAGCAACTGCCGGGGCTGTGCTTTCCCCTCTGCCGCGAGCTTCTGTGTCAGGCAGAGGGCCAGATTTCCGCCGGCCGAATCGCCGCCGACCAGTACATGGTCCGGCGCGTACATATCGTTTGTCAGGTACTCCCAGACCCGGACCGCGTCTTCCAGTGCGGCCGGATAGGGATGTTCGGGCGCCAGCCGGTAGTCGAACGAAAGCACGGTAAATCCGATCGCCATGGCCAGTTTCGTGCTCATGATGCCGGCGAGCTTCAGGCCGCCGATCACGTAGCCGCCGCCGTGGCAGTACAGGATCACATAGTTCGGATTGTGGGCGAACACCGGCTTCGTCTCCTCGCAGCGGATCTTCCCGACCCGGAAACGGGTGCGGATGACATCGCCCTTCGGTGTACCGACGCGGCCGACCAACTCGGTCAGTTTCCTGTGCTTCTTAAGCTCCTCCTCCGTCCCAATGTGCCCGGACAGGAAGTTCACGTGCTTCAGCGCTTTTATCAGTGGTTTGTTCATGGTTCCTATTCCTTTCGAGACGCCCGGTTACTGTGCCAGCGTCCCCATGGGATCCCAAGGCATGTAATGATTGGGTTCGTCTTCGAGATAGTTGAGCTGCTCCTTTGAAAGAAATTCCTTCTTAACGACTGCCTGGAATACGTAGTTGTCGAACCACTTCGCATCCATCAGGTAGAAGCCCTTCTCGCCGCGGTCTTCGCCCCAGCTGTTCTGGATCTTCCAGCGGGTCGGCTGTCCTTTTTCATCCAGGTTCACGCCGGTGATCACCATCGCGTGGTTCATCGCGGACTCGCGGAAGTTCAGGCGGTCCTCCTTCGACATGTCGAACTTGATGCCCAGCGTGCCTTCGTAGTCGAAGCAGGCCTCGCTCCAGATGCCCGCCTCGCGGTCGCCCTTCAGGCTGACGTCGCTGCCGAACCAGACCACGCTTCCGTTCTTTAACTGCCGTACGATCAGGTCCTTCAGCTCCTCCATGGGCAGGTTCAGGTACTGAACCCGGTTGCCGCCCACGACATTGCCCAGATAGTCGATCGTGATGTTCTTGTAGAACGGTTTGTCCGCCGTCGGCGAGTTTACGATGCTCACATAATCCTTCACAAGGTCGATGCCTACGTACTTTTTGTAAAAGCTCTTCGGGGTCAATTTCCGATCGACATGGTATTTCTTATCTTTGTCGACATACTCGAAGTCAAACGTCGTGGCGGGCTCGCCGAAGCACTCGCACAGGAAGGTATACATTTCCTTTCGCATGGAGTCAGCCAGTGCTTCGAGCTTTTCGTCGCGCTTTTTCGGTTTGTATTTTCCTTCCTGTTCCTCGCGGACACATTTCGCCGCCTTCGCAGCGAAGCGGCGCAGTTTCGAATTGATCGTGCGGTTCATGGTCGGTGTGTGACTGCTCTGGAAGGTCTCCTCCATGGCCGTCTTCGGAACGACGCCGTACTTCGTAACGACATTGACAAACATGTCCCACTGACCGCCGTCCTGGATGCCCGTATCCAGCAGATAGGTGATCAGGCGCTCGTTCTTAGTAAGGCCGTCCTCACCGTCCGTCATCAGCTCGATCATGGACTCCAGGAAGTAGTTGATCTTCTCGTATTTATCCCAAAACGCCACATAGTTCTGTGACAGTTCGAATTTATCCAGCTTGCACTTCTTCGCGACCTCTTCCCGCAGCACATTCAGCGCGGAGAAGATCCAGCAGCGCCCGCTCTGCTTCTGGTTCGTGACCGGAAGCGTCTTCACATCCACCGAAAAATGGAAGTGTGCCTGGCCCATGCCCTTCTGGCAGAACACGATATCCTTCAGATTCGTCTTCGCCAGCACATTGCTCAGCGACCGCGCCAGAGGATCCTTCGCATAGTCCTTCTGGAATTCTTCAATGTCTTTTTTGGTGATCTCTTTCATATATCTAAACCTCTTTCCGAATAGCTTATCCGATCGGGAATCCAGTCCCGTCGATTTGGTGAAAAACCGCCCCGATTACACGTTCTATTATAGTTTAAAATGTACTTAATTGTCAAACCAAGGAATATCTGCAAGAAGAAAGAGTTCCATCACTGGCCTTCTCAAAAAAAGCGCCCCTAAGGGCGCTTTCCTATCAGTTTTATTATAGCGTCATCCTCTGCCTTCGGGAAATAATCCTCCACGCGGCCACAGATGGCTGTCCACGAAGTTGCGGGCGTTTCCTTATAGCCGGACGTCACGCGGTCGTAACCCCAGATCTTTTCCGGCGGCAACAGAACCGAGACCGCCATTCCGTAGGTCTCGCCCTTTTTACTGCGTCGGCGCCGAAAGTCCGCCGTCACGAGATAAAGCTGCATCATCAGGCCCGTCATGATCCCGGCGAAGTTCTTCTCGCCGCCTTTGCCGAACCCGGCCGCACGTTTCAGCTCCGTAGACAGGATGTCCACGTCCTTCCATACCGTGTCTCCGTTCGCGTCCTCGCCGATATAATAGTCCATGATCAGCTTTTCGCGATGACTTGCCAAGCCGTCTTCATAGCGGGCGTCGAAATCATAGCCATCCCGCCGATAATTCGCGAATACCGGCAGCCAATCCAGACTGATGAAGCCCGCCTTGCCTCCGAA
>DBXX01000055.1:0-4335 GCA_002309675.1 Lachnospiraceae bacterium UBA1201 | reverse complement strand
GCCGTCATCTCCTCGACCGAGAAACCCACGACCTCATTTGCAAACAGCGGCAGGAAGCCGATCTCCTCGACCCGCTCCACCAACTGCTTATAATTTCGGATCCTCTTCGGATGGTTCCGCGGCAAACCCCGCATGACCCAAATGCCATTCTCATGCTCCATACCTCAACCCTCCAAAAGCAACATTATTCTCGATTTCGCCTCTTTCTGTTGCCTCCACACCCCCGCAGGCGCTCCCTCGGCCGCCAAAAAGCAACTATCTTGCTTTCTCTCGCCACCCTCTCAAGAGCAGGGCAGCCGCCCCCACGTTGGCCCTCAAAGGCCTCACCTACGTCCTGAACACCCTTGGGATGTGTCAGTGGGGATGGTTCCATTTGACACATTCACTATTTGGCGCGCCGCCACGAAGCGGGGCTTACGTGGGATACGCTTTCGACCGGGCATTGGAACGAGTCGTAGAAAAACACCGCAAGTGAGATGTCGGATGAGGGGAGAAAAGCGATTTCCGAGATCGCTTTTCGCGCGAGCTGAGGTCGTTTTCATCAAGAAAACGGCCTCTGTCGAAGCGGGCCCCCTCAGATCCGACTTCGAACGAGCGACTTGTTTTTCACGACGAGCGACCTGACCGGGAGTAAGCGTATCCCACGGAAGGTCACCCCGCCCAGTGGCGGTTCACAATCTGAAAATGTGTCAAACGGAACCGTCCNNTGTCACATTTATGAATTTAAAGCGTAGTACAGGCCTTTCAGTGCCATGAGTTCGTCGTGGCTGCCCTGCTCCGCTATGCCTTTGTTCGAGATGTACAGGATGCGGTCTGCGCTGCGGATCGTCGACAGGCGGTGCGCTACCATGAAGGAGGTCTTGCCCCTAAGGAGCTTCTTCAGCGCCTTCTGGATCAGCGCCTCGGTCTCGGTATCGATCGAGCTGGTCGCTTCATCCAGGATGACCACGGAAGGGTTCTTCAGGATGATGCGGGCGAAGGACAGCAGCTGCTTCTCACCGGCGGACAGGCCCGCACCGCGCTCTTCGAGCGCGTGGTTGTAACCATCGGTAAAACGCTCGATAAAGGTGTTGGCGTAGATGCTCTTCGCCGCCTCGATGCACTCCTCATCGGTCGCATCCGGACGTCCGTAGCGGATGTTCTCCAGGATGGTGCCCTTAAAGATGAAGGGCTCCTGCATCAGCACGCCGACCTCTTTACGAAGCGAGTCCAGCGTGACTTTGCGCACGTCCTTTCCATCGATGCAGACGCTGCCTTCCTTCACATCGTAGAAGCGCGTAAGCATATTGATGACCGTCGTTTTGCCGGCGCCCGTCGGCCCTACGAGGGCGATAGTCTCGCCCGGCTTCACATGCAAGTCAAAATGCTCCAGAATATTCACATCTTCGTCGTAAGCGAAGGTAATGTCGTTGAAATCCACCTGACCGGCCACGTTCGAAAGCACCTCGCAGTCCGCCTCGTTCGCGATCTCGACGGGATAGTCGATGGTATCGAACACCTGCTCCAGGTTCGAACTGACCTGCGCCAGCTGCTGGATCAGGATCGCGATCATGGTCAACGGTCCGCTGAACTGCGTCATGTAACTCGTAAACGCAACGACCAGACCCGCGTTGACATTGGCCGAACCACCTAAGATCATGGACAATGCCACGCCGTACAGGCAGACGGTTCCGAAGTTCCAGAAGGTCTCGACGATCGGCGTATTGAGCTCGTTTCTGCGGAAAATGCGCAGCCACTGCTGTACGCAGCCGTCGTGGATCTCGTTGTAGATGTCCTCGCTGCTCTTCGTGCGGTTGTAACTCTTCACGATCTTCTCGCCCATGATCGTCTCCACGAGGAATGCGGAACGATTCGAGTTCTTCGCACGCAGCTTCGCGAACTCCTTACGGATGAAATAACGCAAGGTAAAGATGCTGGCCATCATCGGGATGACCACCGCAAATACGATGCCCGTCAGGCGAGGGCTCAGGCCCAGCATGAAGAACGTTACGATAATCAGTTTCACTGCATAGGACAGCAGGTTCAAAACATAGTTGGAGAAGAAATTGGCCAGGTCATTGACATAGTCCGTGACACGCACCACGATCTTTCCGTTGGGCTTAGAGTCAAAGTAATCGAAGGGCAGTTCCTGCAGTTTGTAGAAGATCTCCTTACGCACATCGCAGATGATCTTATGACCCACGATACCCATGATGCGCTGATGGAAGAAATTCACCGTGATCTCGAGCAGGGCAATGACCGACATGGAGGCGATGATGAACACGAGCGTCTGGTACTCCTCCGTAACGACCACGTTGTTGATGATCTCCTTCAGCAGAAGCGGCGTGATCATCGCCAGACCCGCCGACACCAGCATCAGGACGCCGACCAGGATGAAATATCCCTTATACGGGCTCATGTAGCGCAGCACTCTTCCGAACTGCCGGATGTCAAATTTCTTTTTGATGACTTCGTCTTGGAAGTAGGTATTTTTCTTAGCCATGATCAGACACCCCCTTCCGCGAGTTTGTCCGCCAGGGCGTCGAAATTCACCGAGCCTTCCTGCGTCATTTGTATGTTGTATATCTTGGCAAATGTGCCGTTTTGCTTCATCAGTTCATCGAACGTTCCGCGTTCAATGATCTCGCCGTCGCGCATGTAAATGATCTCATCACAGTCTACGACGGAAGACAGACGGTGTGCCGAAATGAGCAACGTCCGATCGGGATAATTTTCCTTGATATCCTGCAGGAGGCGCTTCTCCGTTCCGACATCGAGGGCCGATGTGGAGTCATCCAGGACCAGGATCGGCGCGTTACGAAGCAGGGCGCGGGCTATAGAAACACGCTGTTTCTGGCCGCCCGAGATACCCAGGCCACGCTCACCGATGATGGTCTCGTAACCTTCCGTCAGTTTGCTGATAAAACCATGGGCCTGCGCATGCTCTGCCGCCTTCACGATGGACTGCTGCCCCACCTCGGGCTCCGAATACGCGATATTCGAAGTGATGGTGTTGGAGAACAGGAAAACATCCTGGAACACGTAAGAGAATTTGCTGCGAAGCGAATCCAGGTCGTACTCGCGGATATCCTTATCGTTCAGGAGGATCTGTCCGCCCGTCACGTCATGCACGCGGATCAGCGACTCCAGGAGCACGCTCTTACCAGAGCCCGTGCCGCCGACGATACCGATCTTCTTACCGGGAGCGATATCGAGGTTGATATCCCTAAGGATCTGCTGGCCGCCCAGTGCCAGGTCGGCATGCTCGATCTTGATGTGCAGCTGCTCCATCTCGTCCGCCGACTCCTCGCCGCCGACGATCTTACTCTGCGTATTCATGAAGTCCAGCATTTTCCGCCCAGAAACCAGCTGCTGCTGCATCTGGAACAGGCTGTTGTTGATCTGCGTTACGTGGTTCATGATGCGGAATACGTAGTCTGCGCTGGCTACCAGGTAGCCGACCAGAAGTTCGCCGCGCATGACCAGGACCGCGCTGACAGCGATGCTGCCGATGTACGCCGCCTGGCGAATGATGCCGAAGATCGCCTCAAACGTCGATGAAAGCTTGATCTGCTTGATGTGCGCGTCGCGCAGTTTGTAGTTGGAAGCATCGAACTTCTTCCGCTCGACGTCCTCGTTCGTAAACGAGCGCACCAGGCGGACCGCCTCGATGTTTTCCTGTACGGTCAATGCCATGTTACTGTTACAACCGCGGATCGCCCGGAAGTTCTCACGGGCCAGTTTGCGGAAACGCAGCAAAGATACGGCGAAAAACGGCGTCAGGATGAGCGGGATGATCAACAGGTGGCTGTTGATGCGCGCCAGCATGACGACCGCTACGACCAGAACGAAGATACTGTCGCAGATATTCGGGATCATACGACAGAACATTTCCTTAAACATGATCGTGTCGGAGTTGATCGTCGTCAGCAGCTCGCCGGTGTTGTACTCAGAGATCGTCTCGGAGTCGAGGTCCATGAGCTTATGAAATGTAAGCACACGAAGATCGGTCTCCAAAGCGAGGCCGAGTTTCTGAAGTATGTAGTTCTTGATGTATACGATCACATCCTTAAACAGGATCAGGCCCAGGAACACCGCCGCCACCGTGAAGAACAGCTTCATGGTGTGCATCTCGCCGTATTCGCCGGTCAGCAGAAAGGAAAAGAAATTCTTATGATCCACCGCCTGTTCCTGAATGATGTGATTGATAAAGATCGCTGTCAGCATCGGCAGCAGAAGATCCGCCGTCAACGCTATAAAACTCAACAGTTTTGTCAAAATGTCCAGCGGAAGATGCCTCTTCCACTGTTTGAAACCAAACTTAAAAACATCCATTGTGTAACCCCCTGCCTAAAT
>DBXX01000059.1 GCA_002309675.1 Lachnospiraceae bacterium UBA1201 | reverse complement strand
TGGCCGGCCGGTCAGGTAGTTGCCAGTGGAAGAAAGATAAAAGCAACCAAATAAAGCAATAAACCGCTGTCGGCATAGCCGGCAGCGGTTTTGTATGGTTGAGTCATGTAAGCTAAGTCATGTATACTTCACTCTAATATTACATCAGATAGGCCGCGACAAAGAGTGCGGTGGAGTTCCAGTAGATCGCGATCTCATTTAATGAGAAGCATTCGTGGTCGTCGATGTAGCAATCCATCGGGGCTGCCTTTCCCAGTTTGGGAAGGAGTTTCTTTGCGGTCGGATCGTGGAAGAGACAGTTCGCACCGCCGGCGACGAAACCGGGGATCATCTCTTCGATGCCGTCCGCCACGGTGGGGCGGTTGTGCGGATCCTTCAGGCTGTTGGCACCGTGGCCGGACACATAGGAAAACTGCAGTGTGTTGCGGCCCAGAAGGTAGTCCAGGCAGTCGAACGCACAGATGCGGTAGTCTTCCTTACCTGTGAAGAGGTGGGCGGCCACGAAGAACATGGCCTTATTCATCAGGCTCAGGCTGCTGCCCCAGGTGTATTCCTCACGGGCGAGCGGGATATTGAAAGAAGACTCTTCCCGCTCCTTGAGATGCTTATCCGCATAATGCATCAAATAGAACTTTGCGATTTCAACGCAGGGAGCGGAAAATACCGTTTCGGCGTCGGGACAGAACAGCACGGAGAGCAGGGCCAGACCGCCGGTCTGCACCCAGCCGAACGAATCCTTGCGGACGGTCCGGTCGATCATATTGCCGCGGAAGCGGACGAAGATTTTCTCACGGATCGTGTCGATATCGTCGGGCAGAAATGCGTCGAAGGCGCCGGTTGCGATGGTGCGGAGGAACTCCGCGCCGGCCCAGAGCCTCTGGTCGCGGTCGCTCGGGTGACCGTACTCGCCGGTACGGCAATCCTTCGGGTTACGGAACGGAATGAACTCCGGATGCTCCAACAGGAAACGCAGACTGAGAAGACCTGCCTCAAACAGATGGTTTGCGTAAGTCTCGTCGAAAGCACGGAAAATGCGTGCGGCCTGCATCGTCACCGCCGCGAACATGGCGGTCGCCATGGAAGAAGGCGGGTATACGAAGAGTTGCTCATCATCCTCCTGAGGCATGATGAAGGGTGCGTGGTTCGCCGTGGTGACTTTATGGTATACGCTGCCGTCACTCAGTTGCATGCGCATAAGCCAGTCCAGTTCATAGCGAGCCTCGTTCAGAACGTCCGGCGTACCATTGCCCGTTTCCGGAATATTAACGGTAAATGCGAACTTCTTCGGAAAGAGCTCGTAAGCGTAGAGCAGGTGCGAGACGGTGAGGGCTCCGGGCGTCACATAACGACCGTAGTCACCGGCGTCGTGCCAGCCGCCGTGGACATCGAGCGAAACCGCAGTCGCCGGATCGGCGCCATACGGCAGGGCAGGCTGCGTGTGGCAGGCAGGGTGAACGAACTTCCCGGCATGTTCGGGCTTTAGTTCACAGCCGCACCGCTGGAAATAAAACATTTTCAACATATCACGCGTGAGCGCATCGTAAGAGTGCTCCGCGATCGTAAAAACAGGCGAAAGATCGGAACCGACCGACAACCGGTAGGTACCGGGTTCGGTGAAATCCGAGAAATCGGCCTTAGAGGATGCGATGCCGGTGATCGGGTCGAGCGGGGTTGATTCGAGAACACCCGTGTAGCAGACCTTTCCGGTGTCGGCATCCAGTAGAGAGAAGGGGGACGCGTCAGTGTAGGAAGTAACGACCATCTTCGGCCCTTGGGGGAGGAAACCGAGGAGATTGAAGAAAAAGCGCACAGTATCCTGCGGCTGATTAGTGGTGACTTGCATAGCGTCTTTCTCCTTAAAATGATTGTTGTTATCATCATAACACACAACGTAAAGGATACAATGGCAAAATGCATAAAAAAAATGTCGGATATTCTTTCATTTCCCGCCCTTTTTATCGGTGTATACTTGACAAATTCCGAGGACAGTGACTATAATAAGACTGAGTGTATATACGCTCATGCAGGCGAGGTCGCTTCGGCCTCAGCATGGATTTTGTGAAGGAAAATCGCGTTTGTTTTTCGGGTAAAACAAACGAAACAAAAAGTGTAAATACTAAAAGGAGAAGGAAGACTATGACATGTAAATTTTGCGGAAGTCCGCTTCCGGACGGAGCCATGATCTGTGACTTGTGCGGAAACAATCAAAAGGCATCAAAACCCGTCGAGGCGTTCTCATTCGGAGCAGCGCCCGCGCAACCGAAAAAAGGAAAACCTGCAGACCGCTGGAACACCGGCCCCAGTGCATCCATGGAGGGTGCATCGATGGATGATGTTGCTCCGGTAGCAGCGAAACCTAAAAAGAGCCGCGGTTCATTTCCCGTGAAGAAACTCCTGGTAGTTCTGTGTGCTTTGATCATTGTGGGAGGCATCGGCTTCGGCGCATGGTGGTTCATCAACAACCGTGGCGTAGACCAGAACAAGGAGATCATGGAGAGCATCAAGGAATTGGTGCGTGCGAAGAACGCTGGATTCTCGATCCGCGCTGAAGTGTCCGGAATGGGCCAGAAGCAAGTGGAGAGCATTGACGGCGGCTATTCTTTCAACAAGTCCGATAAGAGATTTGTAACATGGTTAGACCAGTTAAACGAGAAACAGGTAATGATCGCTACTCCGGAAGCGAATTATAAGGTTTTGGAGACCAGTGAGCGTTACTATAACCTGTTCCTGAGTAATCCCGAGGATTTCCCGAACAGAAGAATCGTAATGATCTCCAATAAGTGCTACGATATTGAAACGCTTCCTGCGGAGCAGAGCAACTACCAACAGATAGAAGACCTGTTCTCGGAGAAGTATTTCGAAGAAATGGAGAAGGAACAGGAAGATCCGGAAGTGCTCGCACAGCTGACTCCTGAGGAAAGAAAATACTATGACGCAGGAAAGAAACTGCAGCAAGAATTCACCGATCCGAAATTCCTGGATGAAGTTTTGAACGCTAAGCGTACGAAGGTCAATGGTTCGATCTTATACGAGTTCGACGCGGATATCGCCGAGCTGTTGAAGAGACTCTACTCATCCGTTGCGGATCTGCTTCCCGCTGAAGAAGCACAGATCGCTGCTCAGATGATGAACCTGAAGAAGGAAGACATAGAAAAGTCCGGTATCAAAATGACAGGACGTATAACGATCACAGACGGTTGTTTCGCAGTCGGCGTCATGAACATGCAGTATCTCAACCTCATTAATATTGAGATGAATGTACGTGCTATAAATCCCGGTAAGACCGAGATTCCGGATGACGTAAGACAGATGATCGACGCGGTTTACTCAAAGTGATCGACCGGCGTGGGCAGTGAGCGTTTAACGCTTTCCCCGCCGTTGCATTTACAGGAGGGAATAGATGCAGTGTAAATTTTGTGGTGCCGAGTTACCCGCTGGCGCATACAAATGCGACATGTGCGGACAGAATATCCATTCCAAAAAAACGCCTATGGAAGGAGGCATGTTCGGCGACGTTTTGATGACGGCTAAGACCGAATATAAATCGATCCCGATCAAAGAACCTTCCAAATTACCGAAGATCATCGGCATTTCCGCTGCGGCGCTGGTCGTTGTGGTGGGCATTATCATAGCGCTTGTGATCTTCCTGAAACCGAAGAAACCGGTCGACCAGCTCATCGATGGATTTTTTAAGACCGGATCGCTGGATTCCATGGAGATCATTCTGAAGACGACCGAGGACGACGTCGAAGAGAAGATAACAGGCTACTATGAATTCGATGCAAAAGAGAAGGAAGGCCGCCTTTTCATGATGAATGAAAAGAAGAAGGAGAACCAACTCTTTGTTTTCACACCTGGCGGTTCTTACAACGTGCGGGAGGTCTCTGCCGAAGAATACGCTCAGAAAAGCAGTAGCGCGAGTTCGGAAGGCAGTGATTACAAGACGTATGCCGGCGATGTCTACTACTATGTGATCGAGCGTGACCTGGAAAAAGGTATGTATATCTACGATATCATCGCAGCTATGCGGAAAGACAGCTGGGATGACTTCTATGAAGCTCTCGCAAAGTATACGGGACTGTATAACGACGAGAACAACATGGAGCAGAACAAAGCGGCAGTCGACAAACTCCGCAACGCAATCGAGACCGTTAAGAAGGATCTGAAGGACAGCGACAAACAAAAAGATGTTTTCCACTTCACGACTGCGAAAGAAAACGGACTTACGGTTTGCAAACTGAATCCTTCGTTCACCGATATCATTTCCTATTTGATCGGTGTCGCGGGAGATGCATTGGATGAAGACACAAAACAGGGGCTTATGATGTATGCAGCCCTGAGCGCATTGACCGGCCAGAGTAATACGATCTCGATCGATCTTGCGATCTCGGAAGGCCATATCTCGAACGGTATGATCAATGCAACCGACTCCGATATGATCGGTATGACGTCTTTCACCATTCAGAATGCAAACAGGACCAAAACACCCGGTCGTGCAGATGAATTCTACAGAGCATACACAAGGAGCAAATAGTTCCCTGGTATAAATTTATAAGTTTTACTGCGGCGTGGCCGTCGACCGAACGCTTATGTTTCGATCCCGGCCGCGCCAATTCGCCGAAAAGGCAAATGAAACAGAATGAGGACAAATGAGTTATGATTGAGATCAGATGGCATGGCCGCGGAGGACAGGGAGCCAAAACGGCGGCACTTTTACTGGCAGAGGTAGCGTTCAAGATCGGCAAGAACGCGCAGGGCTTCCCGGAGTACGGTCCGGAACGCATGGGTGCGCCGATCACCGCGTATGACCGCATCAGCGATACGCCGATCCGCGTTCATTCGAATATTTATGATCCCGACTACGTAGTTGTTGTGGATGAGAGCCTGATCGAGTCCATCGACGTTACCGCGGGACTTAAGGAAGACGGCGCGATCATTGTGAATACACAGAGAGATAAAGCCGAGGTCGAAGCGGAGATACGCCAAAAGGGCTACTTCGGACGGGTCTATACCATCGACGCAAGACATATTTCCATTCATACCCTGGGACGGTATTTCCCGAATTCTCCGATGCTCGCGGCGGTCGTAAAGGTCAGCGGTTTCATCGATGAGGATGTTTTCCTGGAGAATATGGAAGCATCGTATAAGCATAAATTCGCTAAGAAGCCGGAAGTGATCGAAGGCAACATGGAAGCACTTCGCATGGCGCTTCGGGAACTGAAATAATATAAGACGAAATAGATCTGGAGAGTATCGAAATCATGGATAAAAATATGACAGAAGCACAGAAGTTACATGTGAAATGTGCGTGGCAGGATCTGACGGAAGGCCTCACCATCACCGATTCGGCGAATTCCGTCGAATTTGAGACCGGACTTTGGACGACTGTAAAACCGACCTTTCATCCGGAAAAATGTAAGCAATGTTTGCTTTGCGCTCCGGCATGTCCGGACAGCTGCATTCCGGTAGTGGATTGCAAGCGCGGCGAGTTCGACCTGGCGCACTGCAAGGGCTGCGGCATTTGCGTAGCCTCCTGCCCGTTTGGAGCGATCACGATGGAGGTGGATGACTGATGGAAGACATGAAGAAACGCGTACAGCTTTCCGGTAACGAAGCAGTCGCTACGGCGCTGCGTCAGATCAATCCGGATGTATTCCCGGCATTTCCGATCACTCCGTCAACGGAGATCCCGCAGTATTTTTCTAACTACGTGGCCAATGGCCTCGTAGATACCGAGTTTATTCCCGTGGAGAGTGAGCACAGCTCGATGTCCGCAGCAGTCGGCGCTTCGGCAGCCGGCGCGCGTAGCCTTACGGCGACGTCGTCCTGCGGTCTGGCCCTGATGTGGGAGGAACTCCACGTGGCGGCATCGAACCGCTTGCCGCTGGCACTGACGCTGGTCTGCCGTGCATTGTCCGGCCCCATCAACATCAACTGCGACCATTCCGATAGCATGGGCGCACGCGACTGCGGCTGGCTTCAGATCTATGCAGAGGATAATCAGGAAGCCTACGACAACATGGTACAGGCATACCGCATTTCGGAGCATCCGGACGTGCGCCTGCCGATCATGATCTGCCAGGACGGTTTCATCACGAGCCATGCAGTCATGGACATGGAACTGCTTCCCGATAAGGTAGTTAAGGATTTCGTCGGCGAGTATGAGCCGGAGCGCTATCTGCTGAATGAAAACGGCACCATGGCGATCGGCCCGTACGCGATCACGGATTACTATATGGAGGCGCGCCGCGCCCAGGCACAGGGTATCCTGAATGCGAAGAAGGTGATCCTGGATGTGGCACGGGAGTTCGAGAAGATCTCCGGACGTAAGTACGGCCTCTTCGAAGAATATCGCATGGACGATGCCGAGTACGCGATGGTTCTGATCGGCTCCGCAGCCGGTACCGCAAAGGACGCGGTCGATAAGATGCGCGAGGCAGGAAAGAAAGTCGGGCTCATTAAGATCCGCGTCTTCCGTCCGTTCCCGGCAGAGGAACTGGCTGCAGCGTTGTCGAAGGTAAAGGGCATCGCGATCATGGACCGCAGCGAGAGCTTTTCGAGCAATGGCGGCCCCATCGGAAGCGAGCTGACGCAGGCGCTGTATCATGCGCGTTGTAAGGCATTTACCGTGAACTATATGTACGGCTTGGGTGGCCGCGACCTTCAGGTCATCCACGTAGAGGAGATCTTCGAGGAACTGATGGCGCTGGAAGCAAAAGGCGATCCGAAGGACAGTGTATCTTACCGTTATGTCGGACTGAGAGATATAGCGGATCCGGATCACAAGCAGATTTCATATTTGTGCAAGCCTGAGAATTCAGAGCAGGCTTAAGCACACGGAGGATCGTTCGATGGGATATAATTTTAAGGAAACCATGAATAAAAAGGAGCGTTTTGCTCCCGGACACCGCATGTGCGCCGGTTGCGGCGGAGCGGTGTGCGTACGTAACGTACTGCGCGGCCTGCATGAGGAGGATCATGCGGTCATCGGCAACGCAACGGGCTGCCTGGAGGTATCCAGCTTCATGTACCCGTTCACGGCGTGGTCCGACAGCTACGTGCACAATGCATTTGAGAATGCCGGCGCGACCCTAAGCGGCGTGGAAGGCGCATACAAAGTACTGAAGCGCAAAGGCAAGATCGACGAGACGTTTAAGTTCATCACCTTCGGCGGTGACGGCGGTACTTACGATATCGGTCTGCAGTCATTGTCCGGAGCCATGGAGCGCGGACACGATCTGGTCTATGTCTGTTACGACAACGGCGCTTACATGAACACCGGTACACAGCGAAGCAGCGCGACGCCGCAGTTTGCCGATACGACCACGACTCCGGTCGGCTCGGTCAGCCACGGTAAGCCGCAGATCCGTAAGGATCTCGCGGCAGTCATCGCTGCCCATAACATTCCCTATGTGGCACAAACCACATTCGTGCGGAACTTTAAGGATCTGCATGTGAAGGCGGAGAAGGCGATCTATACGCCCGGCGCCGCATTTCTGAATGTCCTGGCTCCCTGCCCGCGTGGTTGGGGCTACCCGACACAGGATCTGCTGAAGATCTGCCAGCTCGCCGTTGAGACGAACTACTGGCCGCTCTTCGAAGTCGTTGACGGCACCTGGATCCTGAATTACGAGCCGAAGAAGAAGCTCCCGATCGAGGACTTCCTGCGGCCGCAGACCCGCTTTAAGCACCTGTTTAAGCCGGGCAATGAATATCTCATAGAGGCGTTCCAGAACGAAGTGGATCGCCGCTTTGAGGAATTGGTTAAACGTTGTTCTTAAGTTAGTGCAGGGGGGCACAGACTTTACGGGCTAAAGACTGGAGGATAGCATATGAAGATGAAATATTGCTCATATTGTGGAAGTCTGTTGGACGAGACTACCGGTGTGTGCCCGAAGTGTTACGGCGGCATGGATGCGCCGAAGCGGGAGGAGCAGGTGTCGGAACTCACGTCCGTTCCTAAAGTCGATCTGGGCGACAGTCCGTTTGCGAATGTACCATCCACGGTGATCCCGACATTGACCCTGGATCCGTTCGGAAATTCGGCAGCGCCGGAGACGGCGCCACAGTTTCAACTCGAATTCGGCAACCCTTCGGAGACTTCCACAGAGAGTGCATCCGGTCCGCAATTGGTGATGCCCGAAACGCAGAAAACTCCGCAGGCAGGCCCGGCGATCTCTTTGGAATTAATACCCGGAATATCCGTACAGGCGGAGGAGCCGGTAAGAGAAGAGCAGGCACAAACGGAAGCTTCCTCGCAGGCAGCGCCGGAAACACCCGCAGAGTCGGACGTTTTTAATCAGACGCCGCCGGCGTACTCACCGAAGGCGCAGACGAAATTTGAGGAAATGGTCGCGAAGATCCAGGCGGATCAGGAGCGCATGAAGAATGAGCAGATCGCTGAGCAGCAGGGGGCGCAGCAGACATTTCCCGTGTCAGACGTAGCACAGGAAGTGCAGCAGGCTCAACAGGCACAGCAGCCGACGACGCTTCAGGCACAGTATTTCCAGGCGAAGCAGCAGGCGCAGATGGCTCAGCAGTCACCGATGACTCAGCAGCCGACACAACAGCCAACACAACAGCCGGCACAGCAGTCTTATGTTCCGCAGCCGATGCAGGCACCGCAGACATCCATTAAGGAAAATGTTCCGCAGCCGATGCAGGCACCGACTTACGGACAGCCCCGCCCGCAGCAGAGTGCACAGTATACGCCGCAGGCGACACAATATACACAGGCCCAGACCGCGCAAAACGCGCAGTATGGCCAGCAGGCTCCTGCCTATGGACGGCAATACGCACAGCCGCAGGGCGGCCAGTATGGTCAGCAGGCCCCTGTCTATGGTCAGCAATATGGACAGCCGCAGGCCGG
The DNA here is from genome assembly GCA_002309675.1 of Lachnospiraceae bacterium UBA1201. Lineage (GTDB taxonomy): Bacteria > Bacillota > Clostridia > Lachnospirales > Lachnospiraceae > UBA1201. The sequence goes on along the minus strand of DBXX01000059.1, from coordinate 26,992 downwards.
ACAGTACACACAGCAGTCGTCTCCCTATGGAATGGCGGCAGGAGCTGCATCTGCCGAAGCAGTAAATGCATATATGAAGTCGCAGAAACCGGCGAACTACGCGAACCCTGCGTATGTCGACCAGGAAGTTACTTACGACACGCAGTATGCGCAGCCCGTCGACCCGCGTTTTTCACAGACGGTGAACATGAACATGCAGTACAATCAGGGCCAGGTTCCTGTCTTGTACCAGCAGCAGAATATGGCATACATGCCGGGAACTCCGATCGCGAGCATTGAGAGCAAAAGCCGGACGACAGCGGCGGTTTTGGCGATCTTGCTGGGCCATCTGGGAATCCACAAATTCTATCTGAACAGTCCGACAGCGATCTGGTATCTTCTGATCACACTTCTGTCCTGCGGAATGGGTGGCGTAGTCATGTGGATCATTTCCCTAGTTGAGGGAATCGGTTACCTCGGAATGACCGACGAAGAGTTTAAGCAGAAGCTCTACGAAGAGTTCTACAAAAACAACAAATAACCCTGTGAAAAAAATAAAAAAACCACTTGCATTTCATTGGGAAGTGTTGTATAATTACCTTCGTTGCAGCGCTGAGGGTGCGCAACGAAGATATATAGGGCTATAGCCAAGCGGTAAGGCATCGGATTCTGATTCCGACATTTCCAAGGTTCGAATCCTTGTAGCCCTGCACTTTTGAAGGCTGTCGCGGTATGTGACAGTCTTCTTTTTTGACAGCATTCAACAAGAGGAGTTTTGACAGGAGGCAGATATGACAAGATCCGTCGGTACATTTTGTGAATTGACCATATTGTATGAGAAGGACTTCGGCGTTTTTCTGGGGGATCCGGGAGACGAGAAGGGTGTTCTGCTTCCGAAGAAGCAGGTGCCTGAGGGCGCGAAGGCCGGCGACAGTGTGCGCGTTTTCCTGTATAAGGACTCCGAGGACCGTGTGATCGCGACGACCCGGACGCCTCTGGTAACGCTGGAGCACCCTGCGGTGCTGAGCGTGCGCGAGTGCACGCATATCGGCGCGTTTCTGGATTGGGGCCTGGATAAGGATCTCTTCATGCCGTTTCGTGAGCAGGAGGGGCAGGTGCGCCGCGGCGACCGAGTTCTGGTAAAACTCTACATCGATAAGAGCGAGCGCCTGTGCGCGTCCATGAAAGTCTCCGGTGCATTGACCGCTGCCGGCGATCTCTATAAGGTCGGCGATCCGGCGACGGGAACGGTCTACAGTGTGAACCCGAAGGTCGGAGCCTTCATCGCGGTCAATGACCGGTATTTTGGTTTGTTGCCTGCACAGAATATGAATGCGGCGTACCGGCCCGGAGATACATTTACCGGAAGAGTAGTGCGTGTCCGTCCCGACGGAAAACTGGATCTGGGAGCGGAGCGCCCTGCATATTTACAAATGGAGGAAGATGCGAAGAAGGTTTGCGCGGTGATCGAGGACTTCGGCGGCGAATTACCCTTTGGGGAGAAGGTTTCGCCCGAAGTCATCAAGAAAGAATTTCAACTGAGTAAGGCTGCGTTTAAACGTGCGATCGGTCATTTGCTGAAGAACGGAAAGATCGAGCTGTCGGAGGATCGCATCCGGCTTCTGCACGATGACGACGCGACATCCGGACCGAAAGCATAAGGCTTACTTTTCTTTTGACATCAGGTACGTTCGACACAGACGGTAGCATACGTCGAGGTCCTGTTTTGAACAGGTTGCGAAAAGGGAATTCAGTTTGATATCGCCGTAGGGCGCTGGTTCCTCGTGCACGGCTGATGCCTTCGCCGGATATGTGCCGACAGCCGATCCCATCATATAATCATAGGAAAACTTAAATGTGTCGTGCATCTTTTTCAGAATGGCGCCGGAAGCACCGCGTTTCCCACGTTCGATGCTGCTGACGTAACTGGTAGAGATGCCGAGCAACTTCCCGAGTTCGGTCTGGGTCAGCCCCATGGACATTCGTTCCTGACGCATCATGTATCCGAAACGTTTGTCGCGGATGCCTGCATCGATCGCGGAAGTCTTTTCGCTGTCGGCTTGTGCCGAAACTGACATATTGTGTTCTGAGTAACTGGTCGAGTAATATGGATTCATCATGGATCCTCCTTCGTAGATAATGTGATCACCCGCCGATGCGACCGCGTCCGGCGGGTATGTTTTTATCATAACGGAGGACCCAAAAGACGGAAAGCCGCACTTTGAACAAAATATGCAGGGCGGATTTGACAGATTTGATAAAAATCGAATGCATTGCCCGCGAAAAACAGGGAAAAAGGCGGCTTTTCGGCTGCTTTTAGCCGCGTTTGACCGGAAAACGGACAGGAAATTATGAAATCCTTGGTAACAATCTGTTCATAATTAGGACATATTTCACAAGAAAAGCGGGCGAAAAAATCGAAAAGTTTAGTCAACCTGCACAAATCGAAAAAAACATGGTCAAAGTGACGAAATTTGAGCCGTTTTTTTGTGAAAACGGGATATAGAAAGATAACGGATTGTGTTGTAAAATGAAGTTCGTGAGGGTGCGTGTAAAAGCCCCTATAGACAGCTTGAGTAAACTATTGAAAGTTTAGGAGGATAATTTAAATGGCTGGTTTGGTGTTGAAGAATGTATGTAAGGTTTATCCTAACGGCTTCGTAGCAGTAAAGGATTTCAATCTTGACATCGCTGATAAGGAATTCATCATCTTCGTAGGTCCGTCCGGTTGCGGTAAGTCCACAACCCTTCGTATGATCGCAGGTTTGGAAGAGATTTCTTCCGGTGAACTGTGGATCGACGGTAAGCTCGTTAACGACGAGGAGCCGAAGGACAGAGATATCGCGATGGTATTCCAGAACTACGCTTTGTATCCGCATATGTCCGTTTATGATAACATGGCATTCGGTTTGAAGCTTCGTAAGGTTCCGAAGAACGAGATCGAGAAGTCCGTTCAGGAAGCTGCTCGTATCCTTGGTATCGATAACCTGCTTGATCGTAAGCCGAAGGCTCTGTCCGGTGGTCAGCGTCAGCGTGTTGCGATGGGCCGTGCTATCGTTCGTAATCCTAAGGTATTCCTCATGGATGAGCCGCTCTCCAACTTGGATGCAAAACTCCGTGTACAGATGCGTGTTGAGATCTCCAAGCTTCACCAGAGACTCGAAACAACCATCATCTACGTAACACATGACCAGACAGAGGCTATGACACTCGGTACCCGTATCGTCGTTCTGAAGGATGGTCTCATTCAGCAGGTTGATACACCTCAGAACCTGTATGATAAGCCCGCTAACAAGTTCGTTGCAGGTTTCATCGGTTCTCCTCAGATGAACATCATTGACGCTTTGATCGAGAGAGAAGACGGCAAGGTTGTTGCTAAGTTCGGCGAGCATCAGGTAACTATCCCGGATGTTAAGGCGAAGGTTCTGGAAGAGGCAGGCGTTGTTGGTAAGGAAGTTATCTTCGGTATCCGTCCTGAGGATATCCATGATGAGCAGATGTTCCTTGAGACTTCTAAGGACAGCATCATCAAGGCTACCATCCGTGTATACGAGCTTCTTGGTTCTGAAGTACTTCTGTACTTCGATGTTGAGGATCTTTCCTTCACCGCGAAGGTTAACCCTCGTACAACCGCTCGTCCGGGCGATGTTGTTCAGTTCGCACTCGATATGAGCCGTATCCACATCTTCGATAAGGATACTGAGATGGCGATCCTGAACTAATCAGAGATACATCTTACGCCGTTCGGCGTAACAAAATATAAAGGGCTGTCATACGTTTTGTGTGACAGCCTTTTAATTGTCCTGAAGGAAAAATACTGCTTTATTTTTCGCGCTTTCTTTGGTATAATAATCATATGTATGATTCTGCCCTTTTGGGTCGGATCAACAGATAGGTCGTATCATAAAACAGGAGTGAATGAACGACAGGGAGTGGAACATGATCTCAAACCAAGTTTTACAGTCCATAGTAGAAGGATTAAAGGGAATATCCCGGATCGATCTGTGCGTCAGCGATGTCGAAGGGAAGATTCTGGCCTCGACGTTTGATGATGCGGAGACGCGTGAGTTCGCGATCATCGCATTTGCCGATTCGCCGGCCGACAGTCAGGTGGTGAATGGATACCAGTTCTTCAAGGTCTTCGACGAGCAGCAGCTCGAATTGATCCTGCTGGTGAAGGGTAACAACGACGATGCATATATGGTGGGCCGCATGGCTGCCTTCCAGCTGCAGAACCTTCTGGTGGCATATAAAGAGCGTTACGATAAAGATAACTTTATCAAGAACCTGTTGCTCGACAACTTGCTTCTGGTGGATATCTATAACCGCGCGAAGAAGCTGCACATCGAGACGGCCGTACGCCGCGTCGTATTCATCATAGAAACGAAGAACGAACGCGATAATAACGCGCTGGAAACGGTGCGTGGTCTGTTTGCGAGCAATAAATCCCGTGACTTCGTCACTGCGGTCGATGAAAAGAACATCATCATGGTGAAGGAACTCAAGATGTCCGACGGCTATGAGGAGATGGAGCAGGTGGCGCGGACCGTCCTGGACATGCTTAATACGGAAGCCATGATCAGCGCGCGCGTCGCTTACGGAACCATCATCAACGAGATCAAGGAAGTCTCCCGCTCCTATAAGGAAGCGAAGATGGCCCTGGATGTCGGTAAGATCTTCTACAGCGGAAAGAACATTATCGCGTATGCGAATCTGGGCATCGGCCGCCTGATCTACCAGCTGCCCATGCCGCTGTGCCGGATGTTCATCAAAGAGATCTTCGACAACCGTTCTCCCGATGATTTTGACGATGAGACATTGACCACGATCTATAAGTTTTTCGAAAACAACCTGAACGTGTCGGAGACGGCGCGTCAGTTATACATTCACCGCAACACCCTGGTCTACCGCCTGGATAAGATCCAAAAGGCGACCGGGCTGGATCTGCGCGTGTTTGAGGATGCGATCACCTTTAAGATCGCTTTGATGGTTGTGCGCTACATGAAGTACATGGAGTCCATCGAGTACTAAGGAAAAGGATGAAAACAGTCATATGGATAACAAACTGTTTCTCAAGGGATTGATCTGCGGCGTTCTGCTGACGGTTTTGCTGGCAGGCGGAGCCTTCTTTGCGAAGAATTTGATCTTCGACCGGGATCCGGACGGCGTCGTAGGGGGCGATGGCCCTGACAGCCCGAAGTCATTTGACGAAAAAGCATTAAAACAGATCCAGATGTTACGGGACAGTATCCGGTCGTCGTATCTGTATGAAGTGGATGAGCAGGCGATGCTCGACGAGATCAGTCGTGGCGTCATGAAATCACTGGGCGACCCGTACTCCGTGTACTACACGGCAAAGGAGTACGAGGATATGCTGAACAGTACCGACGGTACCTACTACGGTATCGGAGTTTCGGTCACTCCCGCGAATGAAGATAAGCTCACCGGCGCTAAGGTCAATAAAACGTTCGCCGGCTCGCCGGCAGAGGAGGTCGGACTGCTGTCGGGTGATATCTTCCTGAAGATCGCCGGCACCGACGTGACCGGGATGAACCTGAGCGAAGCGGCAGCCCTGATCCGCGGCGAACTGAATTCCTACGTGGATATCGTGATTCTTCGCGACGGCGAGGAACTCAACTTCCATGTGCAGCGCCGCAAGATCGAGATGGACACCGTTACCGGAAGAATGGTAAAGGATGACATCGGATATATTTACGTGGCGGAATTCGACACGATCACGTACGATCAGTTCAATAAGGTGTTCGCCGATCTGAAGAAGCAGGGCATGAAGAAACTGGTATTGGATCTTCGTGAAAATCCCGGCGGACTCATCCGTACAGCCAGCGATATTTGCGATAAGTTCCTCGACGAGGGCATGGTCGTTTATACGAAGGATAAAAAGGGACGCACGAATGAGTATCGTTCGAAGACCGGCGGAGATGAAACGCTCCCGATGGTAGTTTTGGTCGACGGAAACAGCGCCAGCGCTTCGGAGATCGTTGCAGGTGCATTGCAGGCGCGAAATCGAGCGAAGATCATCGGAACGACGACTTTCGGAAAAGGTATCGTTCAGCAAGTCTTCAATCTCCCGGGACAGAAGGACGGCATCAAAGTCACCGTATCTTCCTACTTTACACCTGCGGATGTCTGCATCCACGGCATCGGCATCAAACCCGATATCGAGGTAGAACTGTCGGAAGACTATAAAAACAAGAAGGATCCGACCGATGAAGACGATAATCAGCTTCAGGCGGCGATCCAGGAGCTCATGAAGTGATCGTGGGCGGATACTTAACGTGAAAGTGTTAAAACACTTTGTTTTATGAAGATAGATTAATATGGAGGGTAAGCTATGAAGTATTGCTCAAAATGTGGAACACCGGCACAGGATAATCAGAATTTCTGTTTGAACTGCGGATCTAAGTTAACAGCTCCGGCAGCGGCGGCAGATACCGCACAGGGCCAGCTTGCGGCACAGCAACAGCAGGTAGCAGCTACGGCACAGACTATGCAGGACCAGCTTGCAGCGCAGCAGGCAAATGCAGCACAGGCGGCCGCTACGGTACAGGCTCAGCAGCAGGCGGCAGTAGAGGCAGCGGCTCAGGTTGCAGCTACTGCGGAAGCACAGCAGGCAGCAGCAGAGGCTGCAGCGAAGGCGAAGTCTGCGGCAGAAGCGGCTGCAAAGGCAGAAGCGGTACGCCAGGCTGCAAATACAGCGGGCGGCGCAGAGGCAGTTATTGCCCAGAGTCAGGCTACGGCTCAGGCGGCAGTTGCGCAGGCACAGGCAGTTGCACAGCAGGCAGCACAGCCGGTAGTCCCGATGGCTCAGGCAGGTCCGGTTGCAGCACCCGTGGTACAGCAGGCAGCTCCCGCAGCAGGCGGAGAGAAGAAGTCCGGCGCGGGTAAGTGGTTTGCGATCATCGGTTTCGCCCTCGTTGCAGTTATTTTGGTGGTCATCCTTTTGGTCAATGTACTCGGCAGCAGCTACCAGACACCGATCAAGAAAATGATCAGCGCCATGAATTCGAAGTCGACGGATTCGGATGATTATATGGCGGTTTACCCGAAGGTGTTCACCAACTTATATAAGGATTCCCTGAAGACAGCAAAGGAAGGTTTCAAACTGATTGGTAAGGAAAACCTTGCGACGATGCTGGATCAGATGGGTTTCGGAGCCTCCATGAACGAGGTGTTCGATGATTATGAGAAGGTTGTCGGAAAGAATATCAAATTCTCGTATTCGATTCAGGAGAAAAAGAAACTGGAGCCGGCAGTACTTGCTTCTATAGCCGGCAAATACAAAGCCCTTGCAATGAATCTTGAGTCCCAGGCTGAAAAGGTCGAATCCAAAACCAAGTCCGTTATCACGGAAGCGGGAGCTAAGAATAAAGATGCCATTGATTATTGCGACAGTGTAAAGGCTGTTATCGAAAAAGCGGCAGCTGATATCGAGGCCATCAATGCGTCTTCCATTACCGACGGTTATGATGTTAAGATCTATCTGACCGTCAAGGGCGATAAGGATGAAGATCGCGACGAAGCTACCTATCGTATTCTGAAGATCAACGGAAAGTGGGTATTTGATGCAACGTATGCATCCTCCATGTTTGACACCGATCTTATCAATTCGTTGATAAACATGATGATGTTGAGATCCTATTAATATTCCTGAATCTGTGTTTTGTGAAATGCAGATCCATATAAGTTTCTGATCAGGACATGGTTAGGATCAGATTTGTATAGTGCCCTCACATCTGTGAGGGCACTATGGATTTTAGAAAGAAGGAGGTTTACATGGAACAGTTCGAAAAAGCGCAGTTTCATCTGGTTTCGGAGTATCAGCCGACGGGTGACCAGCCGAAGGCGATCGACGACCTGGTGAAGGGGTTCGAAGACGGCAATCAGTTTCAGACGCTGCTGGGCGTGACGGGTTCCGGTAAGACCTTCACCATGGCGAACGTGATCCGGGCGCTCGGGAAGCCGACACTCGTGATCGCTCACAATAAGACATTGGCCGGACAGTTATACAGCGAATTCAAGGAATTCTTTCCGGACAATGCCGTCGAATATTTTGTATCTTACTATGACTATTACCAGCCGGAGGCCTACGTGCCTTCGACGGACACCTATATAGAGAAGGACTCGTCGGTCAATAATGAGATCGACAAACTGCGCCACTCCGCGACCGCTTCACTGGCAGAGCGGAGGGACGTGATCATCGTGGCTTCGGTTTCCTGCATCTACGGCCTGGGCAGCCCGATCGACTACAAAAACATGGTGCTCACCTTGCGCCCCGGCATGGAAAAAAGCCGCGAGGAGGTCATTGACCGCCTGATCGACATCCAATATGTGCGCGGCGAGATGGACTTCAAGCGCGGCACCTTCCGCGTGCGCGGTGACGTGCTAGAGATATTCCCGGTGGAGAGCTCCGATACGGCACTCAGGATCGAGTTTTTCGGCGATGAGATCGAGAGGGTCAGCGAGGTCGACGCCCTCACCGGTAAGGTGAAGAGCGTGATCACATTTGCCGCGATCTTTCCCGCGTCGCACTACGTCGTGCCGAAGGAGCAGCTCGAGCGCGCGGCGCGCGAGATCCTGATCGAGATGGAGCAGCGCGTGCAGGAGTTTAAGTCGCAGGGGCGCCTGATCGAGGCGCAGCGCATCAGTGAGCGGACACGTTACGACGTGGAGATGCTGCGGGAGACCGGGTTCTGCTCGGGCATTGAGAACTATTCTCGGTATCTGACGAACCAGCCTGCGGGCGCGCCGCCGTTCACGCTGATGGATTATTTTCCGAAGGATTTCCTGATCATCATCGATGAGTCACACATGACGCTGCCGCAGATCCGGGCCATGTACGCGGGCGACCGCTCGCGTAAGACGACGCTGGTGGACTACGGTTTCCGCCTGCCCAGTGCCTTGGATAACCGCCCCTTATATTTCGGCGAGTTTGAAGAAAAGATCAACCAGATGCTGTTTGTGTCGGCGACACCCGGCGAATACGAGCAGCAGCATGAACTGCTGCGGACGGAGCAGGTGATCCGTCCGACCGGCCTTTTGGATCCGGAGATCTTCGTGCGTCCCGTGGAGGGTCAGGTCGATGATCTTTTGGGCGAGATCCGCAGGACCGTACAGCAGAAGAATAAAGTTCTCGTCACGACACTTACGAAGAAGATGGCAGAAGACCTGACCGAGTATTATCGGGGCCTCGGCGTCCGCGTGAAATACCTGCACTCGGACATCGATACGCTCGAGCGTTCGGAGATCATCCGCGACATGCGTATGGATCAGTTCGACGTGCTGGTTGGCATCAACCTCCTGCGAGAGGGCCTGGATATCCCGGAGATCGCCCTGGTCGCGATTCTGGACGCGGATAAGGAGGGCTTCCTGCGTTCGGAGACCTCGCTGATCCAGACCATCGGCCGTGCCGCGCGTAACGCACAGGGCCGTGTCGTGATGTACGCGGATACGCAGACCGATTCGATGAAGAACGCGATCTCGGAGACCGCGCGCCGTCGTGCCATCCAGCAGGCTTATAATGAGGCCAATGGCATCACGCCGCAGACGGTTCAGAAGGCAGTCCGCGACCTGATCTCCATCTCGAAGAAGGCGGAGCAGGCGTCAGCGCAGTTGGAGAAGGATCCCGAGTCGATGAGCGAGAAGGAACTCGCGAAGCTGATCGCTGACGTGGAGAAACAGATGCGAAAAGCGGCAGCCCAGCTCGATTTCGAGAGCGCCGTGGAGCTGCGTGACCGTCTGTTCGAATTAAAGAAACTACAGGAGCAAATGAACTAACCGATGGGAAGTTTTATAAAGATCCGCGGGGCCGCGGAACACAATTTGAAGAATATAAACGTCGATATCCCGCGTGAGAAACTGGTCGTGCTGACCGGCCTTTCAGGCTCGGGTAAATCGTCGCTTGCGTTTGACACGATCTATGCGGAGGGTCAGCGACGCTACATGGAGTCGCTTTCTTCGTATGCGCGCCAGTTTCTGGGGCAGATGGAGAAACCGAATGTCGAGCGCATCGAAGGCCTGTCGCCTGCGATCTCTATCGACCAGAAGTCGACGAACCGCAACCCGCGTTCGACCGTGGGTACGGTGACGGAGATCTACGACTACCTGCGACTTTTATATGCGCGTGTGGGCACCGTGCACTGCCCGAACTGTAAGCGGGAGATCCGCCGCCAGACGGTGGACCAGATGGTGGACCAGATCCTGGCCATGCCGGAAAAGACGCGCATCCAGGTTCTGTCGCCGGTCGTTCGCGGCCGTAAAGGTGAGCATGTGAAGGTGCTGGAGCAGGCACGTAAGAGCGGCTACGTGCGCGTGCGCGTGGACGGAAACCTGTATGAACTGTCAGAAGAGATCAAACTCGATAAAAACATCAAGCACTCGATCGAGATCGTCATTGACCGGTTGTCGGTGCGCCCGGGCCTGGAGACCCGCCTGACGGACTCTCTGGAGAACGCGATGAAGTTGGCGGAAGGTCTGGTCTACGTGGACGTGATCGATGGGGACATGCTGACATTTTCCCAGAATTTTGCGTGCCCGGACTGCGGCATCAGCATAGAGGAAGTCGAGCCGCGAAGCTTCTCCTTCAACAATCCGTTCGGCGCCTGCCCAGACTGTACGGGCCTCGGATTTACGATGGAATTCGCGCCGGAACTCATGATTCCGGATCCGTCCTATTCGATCAACCAGGGCGCGATCACCGTGCCCGGCTGGCTCTCGGCGGCCAGTGAGGGCAGCTTTACGCGCGCGGTCCTGGAAGCATTGTGTAAGAAATTCAAGTTTTCCCTGGATACCCCGTTCGAGGACTATCCGGAGGATATCAAACGTATATTGCTGTACGGAACCGATGTTTCCGTGCCGGTGCACTACCGTGGACAGCGCGGCGTGGGCACCTACGACATCGCTTTTGAGGGCCTGATCCGGAACGTGGAGCGGCGTTACCGCGAGACCGCGTCGGAGGCTTCGAAGGCGGAGTACGAGACCTTTATGGACATTCGCCCGTGTAAGACCTGTCAGGGCATGCGCTTAAAGCCGGCGTCGCTGGCGGTCACGATCGGCGGCCTGAATATTTACGAACTGACGACGCTGCCCATCCGGAAGGAACTGGAGGTCATCCGCGGCCTCGAACTGACACCGACGCAGCAGCAGATCGGTGCGCGGATCCTGAAGGAGATCGGCAACCGGCTGCAGTTTTTGATCGATGTCGGTCTGGAGTATCTGAATCTGGCGCGAAACACCGGAACCCTGTCGGGCGGCGAGGCGCAGCGCATTCGCCTGGCCACGCAGATCGGCTCGGGCCTGGTCGGCGTTTGCTATATTTTGGATGAGCCGAGCATTGGCCTGCACCAGCGCGATAACGACAAGCTGTTGAAGACGCTGATGCACCTGCGCGACTTGGGTAACACGGTCATCGTGGTGGAACACGACGAGGATACGATGCGCGCGGCGGACTACATTGTGGACATCGGCCCGGGCGCCGGCGAGCACGGCGGTGAGGTCGTGGCGACCGGTACGGCACAGGAGATCATGCAGGTGCCGGAGTCCATTACGGGTGCGTACCTGTCCGGAAAGCGTTTCATTCCGGTGCCAAAGACGCGCCGCAAACCGAGCGGTTTCCTGACCGTGGTCGGCGCGAAAGAACACAACCTGAAGAATATCAACGTGGATTTCCCGCTGGGAGTCTTCACCTGCGTGACCGGCGTGTCCGGCTCCGGTAAGAGCTCCCTGGTCAATGAGATCCTCTATAAATCACTGGCGCGGAAACTGAACCGCGCGCGCATCATCGCCGGTAAGCATGACGAGATCTGCGGCATCGAGCAGCTGGATAAGATCATTGCCATCGACCAGAGCCCGATCGGACGCACGCCACGTTCGAACCCGGCGACCTATACCGGCGTGTTCGACATGATCCGCGACCTGTTCGCGGCGACGAAGGACGCGAAGGCGCGCGGCTACACAAAAGGACGCTTCAGTTTCAACGTAAAGGGCGGCCGGTGCGAGGCTTGCAGCGGCGACGGTATCCTGAAGATCGAGATGCATTTCCTGCCGGATGTCTACGTTCCGTGTGAGGTCTGCCAGGGAAAGCGATACAACCGCGAGACCCTGGAAGTCCACTATAAGGGAAAGTCGATCTTCGACGTACTGGATATGACGGTGGAGGAAGCATTGCCCTTCTTCGAGAACATCCCGAGCATTTCCCGAAAGATCCAGACGCTGTACGACGTGGGCCTGGGCTACCTGAAGCTGGGCCAGCCTTCGACGCAGCTGTCGGGCGGCGAGGCGCAGCGTATCAAACTGGCGACGGAACTGTCCAGACGCAGCACCGGAAAGACGATCTATGTGCTCGATGAACCGACCACCGGACTGCATTTTGCGGATGTCCACAAGCTGGTGGAGATCCTGCACCGACTGGCAGACGGCGGAAATACAGTCGTTGTGATCGAACATAATCTTGACGTGATCAAGACGGCGGATTATATTATAGATATGGGACCGGAAGGCGGCGACGCCGGCGGCACAGTGGTGGCGCAGGGCACGCCCGAGGAGATCGTGGAAAATGAGGCTTCCTACACCGGTTATTATGTGAAACGGGAATTGGAAAAGGCGAAGCAGCGTGAAGCGTAGAGAAAATGAGGCTTTATCAGGAGAATGCAATGAGAAAACGGAAAAAGACTTTGATAGCGGCCTTTCTGGCCCTGACATTGACCGGAGTCAGCGGTTGTTCGTTGTTCGGTTCTAAGGAGCCGACTCCGGCGGAGACAGAATTTACCATCCGGACCTACCCGGCGGAAACGACTGAGCAGGCGCCGACGACCCCGAAGGCGACGGAGGGGACGACCCCGGACAGTGATCCGACCGAATCGACGGCAGAGATAACGTCGGAGCCGACGGAAACTTCAGAGGTCGAGCAGACTCAGGTCGAGCCGACGCTTCCGCCTGAAACTACGCCGGAACCGGTCGCAAAAAAGAAGCCGAAGTACATCTTCCTGTTCATCGGTGACGGAATGGGTGTGGGACACGTTCAGGCGGCCTCATACTATAAGGCAGCCGAGAGCGGCGGAAAGAAGTACGACCCCGGTAAGACATCCTATGCAGGGACCTATTTGAATTTCGAGCAGTTCCCTGTAGTCGGAAGTGTGACGAATTATAATGCGGACTCGTTCATTACGGACTCTGCGGCAGCGATCACGGCCATCACGACGGGCTTTAAGACGTCAACGGATGCGATCGGCGTGGATCCGAGCGGAACGGAGCGCTTAGAGACGATCACGGAGAAGGTGAAGAAACTCCTGGGTTATAAGGTCGGCGTGGTTTCCAATGCTAACATCAATCATGCGACCCCTGCAGGCTACTACGGTCACCAGACCGACCGGACCATGTATTATGAGCTCGGAAAGGATATGCTTGCGAGCGGTTTTGATTATTTCGGAGGCGGTTCGATCCGCCAGCCTACCGGCGCTGACGGTACATTGCCCGATCTCTATGAGATGGCGGCAGCACAGGGCTACCACGTATTTCGCGATAATGACGCGGCCTTGGCGGGCCTCAACGGCGACATGGGTAAGGTCCTCATCACCAGCCAGCAGCGCGCCGAGGGCGATGCGATGAAGCTGCGCGTGGACGCTCAAAAGGGCGATGCCGACCTCGCGGCCTACGTGGAAGGCGGCCTGAAAGTTCTGGGTGACCAGGAAGGTTTCTTCTACGCGATCGAAGGCGGCTTGATCGACTGGGCAGCGCATGAGAATGATCTGGGCGCCGTGGTGCGTGAAGTCCTGGATCTGGAGAAGGCGGTCGGTGTGGCGATGGATTTCTACAACGCGCATCCCGACGAGACACTGATCCTGGTGACCGCGGACCATGAGACCGGCGGTCTGGGGCTGGGTTACTCCAACATGGGCTATGAACTGTACCTGAACGGTCTGAAGAAGCAGAACCTTTCTTACTGGCAATATATGCGCATGGTAGCGCTTGAATATCGACCGAATATGACCAGCTGGGATACCGTCCTCTGGGAGATGCGCTCGCATTTCGGACTGACGGTGAGCGGCACCTATCAGGCGGGCGATGACCCGAAACTGGTGCTGAATGAAGAGGAAGTCATGCAGCTGAACGCCGCTTACCTGGCCAGCATGCAGGATGCCCGCGCTACACTCGGCACGGCGGCCTACGAGTCCTACGGGGCCTATGAGCCGCTCGCGTTTACCGTAACGTCGCTTCTCGGAAAGAAGTGCGGCGTCAAATTCTCGACCATCTATCATACGGCACAACCGATCCCGATCTACGCGATCGGCGCCGGATCGGAAGAATTTTCCGGTGTATATGACAATACACAGATCGCAGTGAAACTGGAGAAACTTTTGGGTATCGATTAAGGTATCGGAAGGGGGATAATATGAAGTTCAGCAACGGATGTTGGCTTTTCAAAAAAGGGTGCGAATGCTTCTCACCCGCGCAGGTCTACTATGTGAAGAAGACGGATACCGAGGTCGTTCTGACATGCCCGACGCATCGGATCAATCACCGCGGCGACACGCTCGGCGGTGTAAATCTCACCATCAGCATCACATCCCCCATGCCGGAGGTGTTCCGCATCCGCGTGTGGCACTATGCGGGTGTGCAGGAGAAGTTCCCGAAATTCGAACTGGAACCGATGACGGACCAGCCACTGGACGTCGAGGAGACGGACGAAATGATACGAATTACTTCCGGCAACACAACCGTTGAGTTTTTGTATAATTTCTGGCGGATGACGTTCTATCGCGGCGGCGAGGTGGTCGCACGCAGCGAGGGACGCGATCTCGGCTACATGAAGACCGACTGGCGCGGCCTGGCTTACGACGACGGCGGAGAGCACGACACATATCTGCGCCAACAGCACACGATCGCGGTCGGCGAGACGTTTTACGGCCTGGGCGAGCGTTTTACGCCCTTCGTTAAGAATGGTCAGACGGTCAATATCTGGAACGAGGACGGAGGTACGTCCACCGAACTGGCTTATAAGAACATTCCGTTCATGATCTCCAACCGCGGCTATGGTATCTTCGTAAATCATCCCGATCCGGTCTCGTTTGAGGTCGGAAGCGAGGTCGTGAAGAAGGCAGCGTTCTCGGTAGCGGGAGAGTCCCTGGAGTATTTCTTCATCAACGGACCGTCGATGAAGGAAGTGCTCATGCGCTACACCGCGATGACGGGGCGGCCTTCATTGCCCCCTGCGTGGTCGTTCGGCCTGTGGCTGTCGACCTCCTTTACCACGAACTACGATGAAGCTACGGTGAATTCTTTCGTGGACGGTTGCCTTGAGCGCGGTATTCCGCTTAAGGTCTTCCATTTCGACTGCTTCTGGATGAAGGAGTTCCACTGGTCCGATTTTCTCTGGGACCGCGATGTATTCCCGGATCCCGAGGGGATGCTCAAGCGCCTGAAGGCAAAAGGTCTGAAGATCTGTGTCTGGATCAACAGTTACATCGGCCAGGAGTCGGAACTGTTCCGCGAGGGCGTAGAGAACGGCTATTTCATCAAACGTAAGAACGGCGATGTCTGGCAGTGGGATATGTGGCAGCCGGGCATGGCGATCGTGGATTTCACAAATCCCGACGCGTGCAAGTGGTTCCAGGATAAGCTGGAAGTGCTTCTGGATATGGGCGTGGATTGCTTCAAAACGGATTTCGGCGAGCGTATCCCGACGGACTGCGTCTACTACGATGGCTCCGATCCGGTGCGCATGCATAATTACTATACGTATCTGTACAATAAGTGCGTATATGAATTGTTGGCGCGTAAGCGCGGCGTAAAAGATGCGGTTCTTTTCGCGCGTTCTGCGACCGTCGGCGGGCAGAAATTCCCGGTACACTGGGGTGGTGACTGCTGGTCCGACTATGAGTCGATGAGCGAGAGCCTGCGTGGCGGCCTGTCGCTCACATTGTCCGGTTTCGGCTACTGGAGCCATGATATCGGCGGCTTCGAGGCTACTTCTACGGCCGATGTCTACAAGCGCTGGACGCAGTTCGGCCTTCTGTCCTCGCATTCCCGTTACCATGGCAGTACGTCCTATCGCGTGCCGTGGGCCTTTGACGAGGAGGCCGTCGAGGTATCCCGCACATTCTGTGAACTCAAGGCATCCCTGATGCCATACCTGTACGCGCAGGCAGTTCGCACGAGCCGTTCCGGCATCCCGATGATGCGCGCGATGGTGCTCGAGTTCCCGGATGATCCGACCTGCCAGTACCTGGATCGCCAGTACATGCTGGGCCCGGCGCTTTTAGTTGCGCCGATCTTCAACCCGCAGGGGGAAGGCCAGTTCTACCTGCCGAAGGGCAACTGGACCGACTTTATGACCGGAGAGGAAGTACGCGGCGGAAAATGGATCACGAAGAATTACGACTACTTCCACCTGCCGCTGTTCGTCCGTGCGAACACCATCCTTCCGATCGGTGATTGCAAGACGGATGCGGAGTATGATTACGCGGAAAATGTGACGCTGAAGGTGTACGCATTGTCCGACGGGGCATCCCCGAAGGTCAATATCTTCAACGCGGACGGCGAATGCGTTCACGAAACGGTCGTACGCCGCGAGAAAAACGTGGTCCGCATCATGACGCATACGGATGCACCTTACCGTGTGGTACTCGTGAACTTCCCGGAGCCTGATTCGGTAGACGGAGCGGACGCGCACTACGACGGCGCAGATCTGATTCTGCTTCCGCAGGACGACGAGATCGTGGTAAGATTCTGATGAAAATGAATATAAAAAGAAGATCCCCGGCGGAGAAACCCTCCGCCGGGGATCCTTATGTAATTCAGTATGAAAGAGCGGTCATACGATGATCTCGCAGTTCGGCATCTGCACGCGCAGATAGAACGCCTGTTTTGCGACATCTTCCGGATTACCGGAGAGGTTCAGACGCTTCAGATGCGGCAGTTTACACAACATGCTGATGCTTTTGATCTCATTGTCCGAGAGGTCCAGATCCTCGAGGGTCTCGAGTTCTACCAGGGCATCGATGTTGCTGATACGGTTTCCGGACAGATCCAGGCGCTTAATGCGCTTTAAGTGAACGACGGCATCCGTTGTGGTCAGGTTGTTATTCGACAGGTTCAGGGTCTCCAGGACGTTCATCCAGCGTAGATCACCGTTGAAGCGGATGGAGTTGTTCGCAAGGTCCAGATAACGAAGCGTCGTCGGGATGAACTGAACGTTCACGTCACGGATATGGTTATAGGACAGGTCCAGGTGCCGCATGGTGGGCATGGAAGAAACATCCGGGAATGTGTGGAGATCATTAAAAGAAGCTTCCAGGAATTCCAGGGAATCGAGGTCAATGATCGGCTTGAGATCCGAGATGTGGTTCGAGCTTACGTTCAGCCGTGTCAGCTGGTCCAGAAAACCGAGCGACGCGATCTCCTTACACTGATTATACGAGATGTCGAGCTGGACAAGCTGGGTCAGCGCGCCGAGTTCGGAGAAATCCTCGATATCGTTGGAGGAGACATTCAGCTTCTTCAACGTGCGAAGTGCCGCGATCTGGGAGATGTCGGTCAGCTCGCAGACCGAGAGATCCAGTTCTTCCAGTTTCGTCAGCTTCGTCAGCGGTTCCAGATTCTCGATAGGATTATCGGAGAGGTTCAGAACACGCAGATTCTCGCATCCCTGCAGGATGCTTAAGTTGGTGATATTGTTGTTCCAAAGATTCAAAGATGTGGCATTGCTCGGGAAAGTCGCAGTTCCCGCGGCCAATGTCTCAAAGTAGTCGTTATTTCCCATAGAGGTACCTCCAGGCGTTCGAAAACCCGCTCACGAAATCGGCTTTTCGTATCACAAAACATGCTGATATTATTATATCACAGATGGGATAATAAAGCAATAAAACTTCTGCTTTTCCGCTTAGGAAGCCGCGGCCGGGCCGAAAATTGCATTTTATTCGGGAAAGCACTTGCAATTATGCGCCGATTCAAGTATAATACTCTTTAGGATAAAGGAAGATTTAGGTGAGAGTGTCGAATTGGGGATCGACAGATATCGAATTTTTCGAAAGGCGGATGTGTATATGAGCCGGGAAGATGAATTGGAAAAGGGATTATCAGACGAGTTGAAAGACCGTCTCGTAAGGATGCGTGAAGAGCGTTTGCAGCTGTTGGATCAGCTCGGAAAGGAAGAACGCTTCGCGCAAAAAGTGGTAAATACGCAAGGTAACCGCAGACAGATGTTTATGATCCTCTGTCTGGTGGCGATTTTCTTTTTGATGTTCAGCGTACTCGTTTCGCAGATTCCTTCGACGAGCCTGGACGAAACGTGGAGTCTGGTATTCCAGATCGTTTTGGATGTAGTGGCGATGGGATGCTTCGCTTTCGCGATGATACGCTTCCTGCCGGCGGTGCTTCGTTATAATGCATCGTGGGCATCCTTCTCTAAGTCTAAATCGTATCGTGCACTGATTTCCGAATCCTTGGTGAAACTGGACGACCTTCGCAACAAGCTTGCGCAGTCGAAGAAGGATTTCTCCGAACTGGAAGAGGAATTGGTTAAGCGCTACGACCTGAGCGATGTGACGGAGGGGTCTGAAACTCAGGAGCCGGAGACAAAAGAGGCAAAAGCAGAATAAAAATCAAATCATAGGAGACTAACATGAGAGCATTAAATTCCATGGGACGTCGCGTGAAAAAAGCAGGTAAGAACGGGTTGCATGGTCTTCTTCCGATTCTTCTGCTTTTTTTCGTATTAACGCTGACAGCATGCGGATCCAAACCATCCGAGACAACTACAACAGAGGCAAATGAGTCTGCCGCAGACCGGTCTACGGCCGCTGACGCATCGGCCGCCGATAATACATCGGCACCGGTCGTTGATGTGCAGATCAGTACCGATCCGACCGGCTCGGTTTCCCCTTATCTGGAGACGGAGGGAAATAAGACCGAAGCATCGACCGAGAACGGCACACAGAGCGGTGAAGGCTCTACGACTGCGCCTGAGGAGACTAAGCCTGAAGAGACGAAGCCCGAGGAGACTACGCCTGCGGAGACGCAGCCCGTGAAGCCCATCGTGTTTGAGAATTGCAGCGAACTCGTTTTTGCGACACCTCGTATCCAGATTCTGAACTTCCGCGAGAAGCCGTCGAAGGACGGTAAGATTCTGGCGAAGATTCCGGCCGGCACCGCTCTTCAGCGTACCGGACGCAGTGACGAATGGTCCCGTGTCATCTATGGCGCGACCGAAGGATTCGTCGCAGCGGAATTCCTTTCGACTACAGCTCCGGTCATTGACCTGTACGGTGAGAAAGTCCAGGTTTGTGACGAAGAGTATTATACGACCGATAAACTGAACTTCCGTGAGAAACCGTCGACGGACGGAACCGTCATTCAGGTTCTGGAACGTGCCGAGAAGGTGCGCTGCACCGGTTACGGCGAGAATTGGTCCCGCATCATCTACAACGAGAAGGAAGGCTTCGTTTCCACGAAGTTCCTCTCGAAGGAGAAGCCCGCACCGATCGAACCGATCGTACAGCCCGGTGGAAACGACCCCGGTAATCCTCCAATCGAAATTCCTCCCGAGCCCGGATTTACCGAGTGTAACGAGCAAGTACGTGTTACGACGAACCTTCGTATGCGTGAGGGTCCCAGCACCGTGGCAAATGTCATCACGGTCCTGAATAACGGAACCGAAGTACTCTGCACGGGTAAGAACGATAAGTGGGCGCGTATTTCCTATGGCGGCCGCACAGGCTATGTATCCCTGGATTACGTAACGGCTGTAGGCGCGGTCGATCCGGGAACGCCGGAGCAAAAGCCCGCTACATGGTCAGTCGGAAAGATCACACGTAAAGAAACGGCAAATGGTATTTTATATACAGGTAACGGCGGCCCGCTGATCGCTATCGACGCGGGACACCAGGCACACGGTAACAACGAGATGGAGCCGAACGGCCCCAACAGTACGACCATGAAGAAGAAGGTCAGCACCGGCACGAGCGGCCGTGCGACCGGCATCAATGAGTCGCTTCTCGACCTGATCGTCAGCATTCAGCTTAAGGATGCCCTCCTGGCACGCGGATATAATGTTCTTATGATCCGTGAGTCTCAGGATGTGGATATCAGCAATATGCAGCGCGCGGTACGTGCCAGCGCGTCCGGCGCGGCGGTTATGATCCGTGTGCATGCGAACGGTTCTTCCGATCCGAATAAGACCGGTGCGGAGACATTGTCCCCGTCGAAGAAGAACCCGTATCTTCCCGCCGATCTCATCGCAGCATCCGAACGCCTTTCACGTTGCGTGATCGACGCGTTCTGCGCATCGACCGGATCGAAAAACAATAACATCTATTACACCGATACCATGACGGGTATCAATTTCGCGACATTGCCCACGACGACCATCGAAATGGGTTACATGACGAACCTGCAGGAGGATGCGCTCATGGCTACTCCCGAGTTCCAGGTGAAGGCTGTCGTAGGTATCATGAACGGCCTGGACGCATATTTCGGCCGTTAGGAGGTCGCTTTGGCGGAGTATATTACTTTTAACGATGTCCATAAGATCTATAAAATGGGCGAGGTCGAGATCCACGCGTTAAACGGGGCCGGCTTCGAGATCCAAAAGGGTGAACTGGCCGTGATCGTGGGTGCTTCCGGCGCCGGAAAGACGACGACGCTCAACATTCTGGGCGGAATCGACCGTTGCGATCAGGGTGAGATCATCGTGGACGAGCGTGACATCAGTAAACTGTCCCGCAGAGAACTGATCGCATATCGTCGCTATGACATCGGTTTTGTATTTCAGTTTTATAATCTGGTCGCGAACCTGACCGCGAAGGAAAATGTCGAACTGGCTACGCAGATCTGTAAGGATCCGATGGATCCGATGGAAGCTCTGGAGGCTGTCGGCCTCGCAGACCGCGCGGATAATTTTCCGGCGCAGCTTTCGGGCGGTGAGCAGCAGCGCGTGTCGATCGCGCGGGCATTGGCGAAAAAGCCGAAACTGCTGCTTTGCGATGAACCTACGGGTGCACTGGACTATGTGACCGGAAAGAAGATCCTGCAGCTGCTGCAGGATATGTGTCGCAAGGAGAAGATGACGGTCGTGCTGATCACGCACAATACTGCGTTGACACCCATGGCAGATCGCGTTATTTACATGAAGAATAACCGGGTTGAGAAGACGGTCCTGAATCCCTATCCGATTCCGATCGAAGAGATCGAGTGGTAGGTGTTTGAGACCGGACTGAATACGATTTGGAGGGCTTACTTATGTTGGACATGATCATTATCGGTTCCGGGCCTGCGGGCTTGTCTGCTGCGGTCTACGCGAAGCGGGCAGGACTTAAAAGCATCGTGATCGAGAAAGAGTTTGTGAGCGGGGGCCAGGTACTCCTGACATATGAAGTAGATAATTATTTAGGTTTGCCGGGCATGAACGGTTTCGACCTCGGTTCGAAGTTCCGCGAGCATGCGGACGGTGCCGGAGCTTCGTTCGTGATGGACGCAGTGAAGTCGATCGAGGCTTGTAAGGATGAAAACGGAAAGCCGTTCTATCGTGTGCACGGCGGTGCGGATATGTACGAAGCTCGCACGATCGTAGCGGCGACCGGAACCGTGCACCGCAACCTCGGTATCCCCGGTGAGGATCGACTTGTCGGAAGGGGCGTATCCTACTGTGCGACCTGTGACGGTGCTTTCTTTAAGGGAAAGGAAGTCGCAGTAGTCGGCGGCGGTGATGTAGCCGTTGAGGATGCGATCTATCTGGCGCGTCTGTGCAACAAAGTTACGTTGATCCACCGCAGAGACCGTCTGCGTGCAGCGAAGTCCCTTCAGGACCGCCTGTTCGCTATGGAAAATGTCGAGGTGGTTTGGAACGCGAATGTGACGGAAGTCCACGGCGACAAAAAAGTGGAAAATATCATCATTCAGTCAAATTCGGGTGCCAGCATTGCGTATCCGGTGGACGGCCTGTTCATTGCAGTCGGGATCACACCGGTTTCCGAGTGCTTTGCCGGTTTAGTCGAGATGGATGAGGCAGGTTATATCATCGCAGGTGAGGATTGTGCGACCTCGACGCCCGGCGTGTACGTTGCCGGCGACCTTCGCACGAAAAAATTGCGCCAGATCGTGACGGCGGTATCTGACGGAGCCGTAGCGGTTTCAATGGCCGGAAATTACATTGAGAGCTTATAAAGCGGCATTTTTCCGGAAAACCGCAGAAATTCAAGCGCTTTTGGGACGATTTTGTGCATTTCCCGGCGGAAAGTATTGACTTTTATCACCGGTTTTGCTATAATCCATTTGTAACAGTTTTGTAACATTTGTAATATTTGCTTAAAAATTCGCGGCGTGATGCTGCGAGTTCGATGGTCGACACTCCCTTTCGGGAGTTTTTGTCGACTGTGGATATATGGTTTTTGTTTTGCCTGTTCCCTTCGGGGAACGCTGTTAAGAGTCAGGTGATTATCGGATGATTAGACGAAACAAACACAGCATGATCAGCCTCAGTCTGGCGGGAGTGCTTGCATTGTCCGCCTCAGCTTCGTACGGAGACTTTCGGGTATACGCCGATCCCGTATCGGAGGATCCGGACACGATTCAGGTGACCCTGAATACGGATGTGACTTTTGCTGATCCGGTTGATGATCAAAAAGAAAATATAAACGAAGTAGTTGATGCCAGCGATTTGGAGATCGTTATGGCCGGTGCTGCTGTTGACTTAAATCGCTATTTAGAGTCGGATTTCGTCTACGATTCGAAAGAATTGTTGGCGCGGATCCATATTAATCCCTCGCTTCCTACACCGACGGAAACGGAGCCGGAACTGATCCAGGATGAGACGATGGCGCCCCCTGTGGAGGTTCCGACGGACGTAGAGACCACGCCGGAGGTCATTGTTCCGCCTACGGAGGCACCTACGCCGGCGCCTACCGAGCCACCTACCGAGCCGCCACATGTGGGATATAAGGGCATGGCGATCAGTGCGCCGCCGGATACGTATGTAAATATCCGGACAGCTCCGTCTACCGGTGGTAAGAAGGTCGGTAAAATCTATGCGAATGCCGTAGCGGACGTTCTCGAAGAAGTTCCCGGCGACGGCGGCCAGTGGTTTCTGATCACATCCGGAAGCGTTACCGGTTATGTAAAAGCGGAATACTTTATTATCGGCGAGGCTGCATTGGCCTTGAAGGACGCCATCGCAACGCGCATCGGTACGGTAAATACGCCGAATCTACGTTTGCGAAGCACGCCAGATCTGTCCACAAAGGAAAATGTTATAACATTGCTTACACTGGGTACGCAAACGGTTATTGTTGACGAAGTCGGAGAATTCTACAAGATCGAGTTGGATGAAGGCTATTTTGGCTATATCCATCGTGATTACGTAGATATCGAATATCAATATGGTCATGCGATCAGTCTCGACGAGGAACGTCTCGCGGCTGAGAAGGCATACCAGGAACAGCTCGAGCGTGAAGCGGAAGAGGCTCGTCTCGCAGAAGAAGCGAGAGCTGCTGAGGAGTCCCGTCTTGCTGCAGAGGCAGAGGCAGCTCGCAAGGCAGAGGAAGCCCGTAAGGCAGAGGAAGCTCGCCTCGCAGAAGAGTCCCGTAAGGCAGCGGAGGCTGCATCCAGAGCAGCAGCAGAGGCTGCGGCTGAGGTTGCAAGAACGACGATCGTTCAGATCTCCGCCCGCTACATCGGTGGTCAGAAATATGTCGGTGATGCAGTAGATGTCAGTGAAGTTGAGATCATCGTATACTATCAGGATGGTCATACAGTGAAGAATCTTCCCGGCTGGGCATGTCCGTTGATCGGCATACCTATGGTTGCGGGAGAGGTCATTTTCCCGGTTCAACTGGGTGATCACATGACACAGTTCGCGGTTACCGCGCTTGAACGTCCGGTTGAAACACAACCTGTGGAAACGAAGCCGAATCCGCCGGCGCCGATCAATGAGGCGGATCAGCTGCGACTGGCGATCTGTGAATATGCGAAACAGTTCGTCGGCAACCCGTATATTCTCGGTGGTTCTGACCTGCTTCACGGAACGGATTGCTCCGGTTTTGTAATGCGTGTATTCCAGCAGTTCGGTATTTCGACGACGCGTACATCGAGAAGTCAGGCTCTCAACGGTACGCCGGTTCCGGTCAACTTGAATACGTTGCGCCCCGGTGACCTGTTGTTCTACGATACCAACGGTACCATAACGCACGTAGCGCTCTACATCGGTAACGGTCAGATCGTTCATGCGGCGAACCCGCAGTTCGGCATCTGCATCTGGGATGCGTTCTATCGTACTCCTTGTAAGGCTGTAACGTTCCTGCCTTAAGGGACGAAGACCTATAAAAAACGTAAATAACGGATGAGGGGGAGTGCTCCTCATCCGTTTTTTCATCCCTTTTTCGCCTTTTTTTCGGAAGGTATTGACATTGATGCCGGGATTTGCTATAATCCCTTTGTAACATTTCTGTAACATTTGTAACAATTGCGTAAATAGTTTACGATCTACACCGGGGGGTCCCCACCCCGAGGTTATTATACATTCAGGTAATTTGCGAATGAGAAGACATAATAAAATCAGCCTGATCGGATTCGGACTGGCGGGTATGCTTTCTATATCCGCAGTAGCTCCGCCGGGAGGCTCCCGGATATTGGCAGAGAAAACAACGGACTCAGAAACGGGCCTGTCTGCTGATGCTCCGGTCAATACGGAAGAAAACGAACAAAACATCGAGATAAGAGACACAAAGGAAAGCGACCCTAAGGAGGTGGCTGTTACTTCTGTGTCTTTCGATCGGTCTGCATTGGCCGGTTTTACATACGATTCTACAGAACTGTTTGAGCGTATCAACATTCAGCCTACGGCTTCCCCGGCCACGTCGAATGTAGTGCAGCCGGCCAGCTCGAACGTAGCGGATCTGCCCGCGATGCCCGCTGTGGATATATTGCCCGACGTGCTTCCGGAACCGACACAGGCTGTGGAAACCGGCTATAAGGGAATGGCAGTCAGCCTTCCCAGAGAGACCTACGTAAATATCCGCACTGCGCCGAATGCTTCGGCAGAGAAGGTCGGTAAGATCTACGCGAAGGCGGTAGCGGATGTTCTGGAAGAAGTTCCCGGCACGGACGGCGCGTGGTTTAAGATCCATTCCGGCTCGGTAGATGGTTATGTTAAGGCCGAGTTCTTCGCGATCGGGGACAATGCGCTCTCGATGACGAACGACATCTCGACACGCATCGGCACGGTCAATGCGACCAACCTGCGACTGCGCAGCACGCCGGACCTCTCAAATAATGACAACATCATCACGACGCTGGGCTCCGGAACGAAGGCAACCATCGTCGATGAAGAAGGCGATTTCTATAAGATCGAGCTGGATAAGGACTATTTCGGTTATATCCACCGGGATTATGTGAAATTGGAATATTTGTATTCGCAGGCGATCAGCCTCGATGAAGAGCGTATCGCGGCCGAACTGGCTTATCAGGAGCAGCTCGCACGTGAGGCAGAGGAAGCGAGACTGGCAGAGGAGGCGCGCCTCGCAGAGGAAGCGCGTAAGGAAGCAGAACGTAAGGCGGAGGCGGCCAGAAAGGCTGCGGAGAAGCGTAAGCAGGCGGATGCGTTCCGTCAGCAGCTTTGTGCGTACGCTCTGCAGTTCGTCGGCAATCCGTACCATTTCGGCGGATCGGATCTCATCAACGGAACGGATTGCTCCGGTTTCGTAATGCGTGTATACCAGAAGTTCGGCATCAAGATCGAGCGTACATCCCGTAAGCAGGCGGTTACCGGAACCCCGGTTGCGGTGAACCTGAAGTCCCTGCGACCCGGCGACCTGTTGTTCTACGAAACGAACGGCCGGATCAACCATGTGGCTCTCTACATCGGTAACGGTAAGATCGTTCACGCGGCAAATGAAAACTTCGGCATCTGCGTCTGGGATGCGTTCTACCGCACGCCTTGCAGTGCAGTATCTTTCTTGCCGTAAAGCACGAAAGTCTTAACTTGAGATTTAACAGAACATAAAGTATAATAAACGAGTAGGAGGAGCGTTCTTCCTACTCGTTTTATATGGCTGATAACCGCCGCCGAACTGGTCAGGCGACGTATATATGGGGGACTTACATTGAGCAGATCCGAAACGATCACGATCGGAATATTGGCGCACGTGGACGCGGGTAAGACCACACTGGCGGAGAGCATGCTCTACACCGCGGGTGTGATCCGCACGCCGGGCCGCGTGGATCATAAAAACGCCTACCTGGACAATGACGCGATGGAGCGTGCACGCGGCATCACGATCTTTTCCAAGCAGGCGCGCTTTGCGTATAAGAATGTTAATTTTGTGCTTGTGGATACGCCCGGGCACGTCGATTTTTCGGCGGAGACGGAGCGGACGCTGGCGGTGCTGGATTACGCGATCCTGGTCATCAGCGCGGCGGACGGGGTTTCCGGCCATGTGCTGACGCTGTGGAGACTCCTGACGCGCCACCACGTTCCGGTCTTCCTGTTTGTGAATAAGATGGACCAGCCGGGCGCGGACCGCGCATCCTCGCTGGCAGAGTTAAACCGCGCGCTGTCGGACCACATCGTGGATTTCACCGACGCGCCGGATGATGCGGCATTTACCGAAAGCATTGCCCTCTGTGACGAGGAAATGCTGGAGGAGCATTTGGCGGGGCAAGTGCCGGATGCGGATGAGATCGCGGCGGCCATCACCGCGCGGAAGGTATTTCCCTGTTATTTCGGTTCTGCGCTGCGTATCACGGGCGTAAAGGAGTTTATGGATGGCTTTGCGACCTATATGCGCACGAAGGAATATCCCGATGAATTCGGCGCGAGAGTGTATAAGATCTCGCATGATGATAAAGGCAACCGCCTGACGTTTCTGAAGGTCACAGGCGGCGTGCTTCGCGTACGCGAAAAGCTCGCATTTTCCGAGGAGAAAGTCAACCGCCTGCGGTTGTATTCGGGCGTGGGCTTTCAGGAAGTGCAGGAGGTGCGCGCGGGCGATGTTTGCGCGGCGATCGG
>DBXX01000019.1:65921-70928 GCA_002309675.1 Lachnospiraceae bacterium UBA1201 | reverse complement strand
TCCAGGAAACTGGGTACATATCATACTACCGGATCTCTTTTCATTTATTCTTCTGTTTTTGAGAATTTCAACGATACTATGAAGAACACTACGAACAGTACGCATCCGATCGCGATGGGCAGCACGCCGAACGAACCTTCGGGAAATTCCACCTTCAGGAAGATGGAGACGGGGCTCGCGACGATCAGACCCAGGATGGAGGCGTAGGTCGGTGCGGGATGCTTATCGAGCAACCATTTGATGATCTTCGCAACGAGGAAGATACCGAGGACGACACCGATTCCGAACGGGATCAGAATCTTGAAGAGTGAGACCATCTTATCAACATCGAAATCCTTCAGTGCGTGGACGAAATCCTTTACTGCACCGACGATCTCGAAGTAGTAGCCGAAGATCATCATGATCAGCGAACCGCTGATGCCGGGGATGATCATGGCGGCTGATGCGATCATGCCCATCAGGAAGAAGACGAACATGGTGAGGAAGGTGATGTTGTGGGTAGTTCCCTCGTCAGCGGTCTTCGAAATGCTGAGTAGGATGGAACCGACCAGGAAAAATAGGAAGAGCACCACGTTCAGCACCATGCGGGCTTCGCGGGAAGTCTTTTTCTTCTCTGCGGTTTCTTTTTCTGCTTTTTTGAAGCAGAGGAAGAGCATGGGCAGGCCTCCGAAGATCAGACCGATGAAGCTCATGGACGTCGGGAACGGAGCGTTGCTGATCAGGTAAGTTATGATGAAGGAGAAGGCGATGATGCCGAATGCGCATCCGAGCAGGATGGGCAGCAGGACCTTCACGCTCTTTTTAAACTGTTTGAGAATGCCGGAGATGGCCCCGAGCATTTTGTTGTAGACGCCGAGCATCAGCGCCAGCGTACCGCCGCTGACACCGGGTACGATATTCGCGATACCGATGACGCAGCCTTTGATAAAATCGATCACAAAACTCATGAAATACTCCTTAATGAGGCCTATTTACCGGCCATTTTCAGGCCCTTGTATCATGATATCATAAAACCGGTAAAAGTCAAGCAAGACCCGACATCGTGGCAGTATCTCTTGATATTCCCGCGGGTTTGTGCTAGATTATGAGACGGAGGGATAGTCCTCCCGGTTTTAAAAGAGGAAATGAAATGAAGATCAAAAAAGGTATGGCGTTTCAAAAACTGGCGGAAAAACTGGATCGGCCCGGCTATTTTACCAAGGTCTGGCTCATCCTCGGTGTAGCACTCAACCTGTTTGTAGAATTGCTCAGCCGCAAGTCCGTCGTAAGTCTCGGAAAATATGTTTTCCTGTCGCCGTTTACATTCTTATATAACACTACGATCATTCTGGCCACACTAAGCATCGCGCTGATCTTCCGGAAGCGCCTGTTCGGTTTGATTTTGGTGAGCATTCTCTGGATCGCGATCGGTATTACGGATTCCATCCTGCTGGTGTTCCGGACGACGCCGTTTACCGCGCAGGATCTGCGCTTGATCGAGTACGCCCTTCGTATTTCACAGAAATATTTGGGGCCGGTGGGTGTCGTACTGATCATCGTCGGCGCGGTTATTGTTTTGTTTGCACTGGTGCTTCTGTATATTATTATAGCGCCCGGCCCGACAAAGGGACATCGTTTCAAACACATCACGATCACGATGAGCTGCTTCTTCGTGGTATTTTCATTGACCTGGCTGGGGAATACCATCGGCATGCTCAGCTTGCATTTCTCAAATATTCATGACGCATATGAAGAGTACGGAGTTCCGTACTGTTTTTCAGGCACGCTGCTGAATACCGGTATCAGTAAGCCGTCGGATTACGGAAAAGAGCGCGTGGATAACATCCTGTCCCAGATCGGGGACTACAACAAAAATCCCGAAATAACTACAGCCGAAGAAATAGCCGTAGTGGATAAAGAGACTTCGGGCAGCGATGTTCAGACCGAGCCGGTCGCGACAACGCAGGCACCTTCTGAGACGATCGAAGAGACCGAGGAGGAACCGTGGTACATCCGTGCGCAGCAGAAGGTCGTAAAGCCGAGAAAAGACAATAAGGTAAACATTATCGCCGTTCAACTCGAATCTTTTTATGATCTGCAGAAGAATTCTTCCGTGCAATATGATAAGGACCCGACGCCGTTCATGCATACTTTGATGCGTCAGTGCAGTTCGGGATACGTGAGCGTTCCTTCGATCGGCGCGGGTACAGCAAATACGGAATTCGAGATGTTGACTTCCATGAACATGCAGAGTTTCGGACCCGGTGAGTACCCATATAAGACGATCCTGAATAAGAAGACTTGCGAGAGCGCGCCCTACGTGCTGAAGAACCTGGGCTACCGCGCGCATGCGATCCATAATAACGATGCGACCTTTTATGAGCGCAATCATGTATTTTCCAATCTCGGTTTCGATACATTTACCAGTATGGAATATATGTATGACCTGACATATACGGAAAATGGTTGGCCGGAAGACACCTGTCTGATCCCGTACATCATGGACACCCTTACCTCGGATGAGGAGCCCGATTTTATCTATACGATATCCGTCCAGGGACACGGCCCCTATCCGGAGAAATCGATTCTCGACGATCCGGTGATCCGGGTGCAGTGGATCGATGATAAGCTGGCTGATCAGAAGGATGCATTTGAATACTATGCAAACCAGGCATATGAGATGGATCAGATGGTTGCTGATCTCGTAGAGAGTTTGCGTTCTTTTGAAGAGCCGGTCATGCTGTTGCTGTTTGGCGATCATTTGCCGGGACTTACGATCGATGAAGATCATCTGGAAGGCTTCGGATTATATGAAACGCCTTACGCGGTCTGGACGAATTATGAAATGCCGCGAATCGTCGAAAACCTGGAAGCATTCCAGGTGATCCCGTATATGATGTCCCGGCTGGACATTCACGAGGGATTTATCTACCGCCTGCATCAGAAGCATCTCGAGGATCGCCGAAATGCCGGCGAGGACTGGACCGTTGAAGATGAGGAGCAATATCTGAAGGAACTGGAAGTGATCGAGTATGATATCCTCTACGGGGATCAGATCGCTTACGACGGAGAGCTTCCGTTTGTTGCGACCGATCTGCAAATGGGCATACATCCAATCGAGATCACTGATGTGTATTCGAAGGAAAATGTCCTGATCGTTTCCGGAAACGGTTTTAATGATTACTCCGTGATCTATGTGGACGATGATCCGCTGGATACCATCTGCGTTTCGTCAAAATCCCTGCTCGCCATCGATTACAAGCCCGGCGACGAAGAGGAACAGATCATTAAAGTCGGACAGGTCGGTGTCGACAGTGTCGTTTTAGGTTATACAGATGCGTATTCTTATAAGTACGATATAAACGAAGTAGTTGAGATCATCCACCAGAATTTGGGCCATACGGACTGATCGGAAAATGCACAACAAATGCAGGATGCGTTTTGTTGTGCATTTTTTGTGTTTTCTTATTCAAAATGCACAAAAGCATGCATGGACACCTTGACAAATCAGCCTTATTCCGATATGATAGGGCTAATTGAAGGATAATCATGCAAATGTGTGCAAATTTGCAGCAGACATGCACACGTGAAGTACACAAAAAACTAGATCCATATGGAGAAGAGAAATGAAAAAAACGACCATACAGGATATCGCAAAGGAACTCGGCCTGTCGCGTAATACGGTATCAAAGGCTTTAGTTGGGAGTGATGCCGTGGCGGAAGACACGAAGCTCATGGTACTTCGGAAGGCCTACGAAATGGGGTATGCCAAATTCAAAATGCCCTTACCGAGAGAAGTGTCGGAGATGTACAGGAAGAACAGCACCCGGAACATATTGGTGCTTGGAAGAGATTCCTCTTCGTTCTGGCATCGGATCATCACCGGAATATCGGAAGAACTGTCCCGTAACAATTGTCGACTGTTTTTGAATTTTGTCGATGAAGCCATGGAGGAACGGATGGAATTGCCCCGTGACCTTACTGAAAGCGAGGTCGACGGTGTCATCGCTTTGTATGTATTTTCCGAGGAATATATCGGACGGATCGCAAAACTCGGCGTACCGATCGTATTTTTGGATGCGCCGAAGCATTTTGACGGATATCTCCGATACGGCGATATCGTTATTCCCGAGGGGGAATGCAGCGTGCGCATGCAGGTGGAGAGCCTTATCGCACAGGGAATGCGTCGTATCGGTTTTATCGGTGACATCACCTACTGTAAATCGATTCACGACCGTTTCCGCGGATTTGCCGCCGCATTGATCGATGCGAACCTGGAACGCGACCGGAATATCATTAAGACGGCTCATGTGAAGAACCGCTATTACAGCCGGGAAGAGGTCGAGAAAGCATTTAATACCATGCCATACATCCCGGATGCGATCGTGTGCGCAAATGATGACATCGCAAAGGATCTGTACTACATCCTAAAGGAGAAGAACATATCGATTCCCAGGGATGTTGCCATTATCGGGTTTGATGATAAGGAGGAAGCGCAGGTCATGACGCCGCCGCTTTCGACCGTTCACATCCCGAATAAGGACCTCGGTATCCGGCTGGTACAGGAATTGTTCTGGCGCATCGATAGTCCGGAGCGAACGAAGGAAATGGTAGCGATCGCCACGCAGATCGTGACACGTGAATCATCAATAAGATCATCCGCGTTAGACTGATAACGCAACAGATAGAAAAAAGGAGAATTATCATGAGTGAAATAAAAATGTATTGTCCCGCAGTTCCGAATATGCCCTGGGTCCCGATGCCGGATGACCTTCCCGATGCGCCTGTATGGAGATATCCTGCGAACCCGATCATCGGACGCAATCCGCTGCCGGGCGTAGCCCGCATCTTTAACAGCGCCGTAATGCCGTATAACGGCGAATTCATCGGCGTGTTCCGCGGAGAGCAGACGAACGGCATCCCGTACATCTATCTGGGTCACAGTAAGGATGGTATCGACTGGAAGTTCGACGAGGAGAAGATCAATTTCGTAGATGAGGCCGGTAAACCCTTCATGCCGCGGTACGC
>DBXX01000019.1:65504-65878 GCA_002309675.1 Lachnospiraceae bacterium UBA1201 | reverse complement strand
GATTTCTACGGAGCGGCGATCCACATTGCTAAGACGCAGGATTTCAAGACATTTACCCGTATCGAGAATCCGTTCATCCCGTATAACCGAAATGCGGTGCTGTTCCCGCGGAAGATCGGCGGAAACTTCGTTCTGCTTTCGCGTCCCTCGGACAGCGGACACACACCTTTTGGCGATATCTTCGTGAGCGAGTCACCGGATATGACCTATTGGGGGAAGCATCGCCATGTGATGAGCCGCGGCTCGAACTGGTGGGAGAGCCTGAAGATCGGCGGCGGAGCAGCTCCGATCGAGACCGACGAAGGTTGGCTGTTGTTTTACCACGGCGTTTCCGGCACCTGCAACGGCTATGTTTATTCGATCGGCGGAGCGAT
>DBXX01000019.1:63699-65346 GCA_002309675.1 Lachnospiraceae bacterium UBA1201 | reverse complement strand
GCATTTACCCATGTGGACTACGTGATCGATTACATCAAGAAAAACAGCAATACGTCCTACGACGATGTCGAGATCGGTCGTAGATAAGGGGGATTACATGATACTGGATTGGAAAGAATACACCGAGCTGGCGATACAGGCAGCGGCAGAAGGTGCGGTGCTTCTTAAGAATGATAACCGCGTTTTGCCGATCGCGAAGGATGTGCCGATCGCTCTATTCGGCCGGGTTCAGAATTTTTACTTTAAGAGCGGCACGGGCTCAGGCGGCATGGTCAATGTCTCGAAGGTCTGGACCGTTCGTGAGGCGCTAAAGGAAGAGGGCTTCAAACTTGACGAAGAACTCGAGAAATGTTATCTGGCTTATGACGAGGCAAATCCCTACAAGCGGGGAAAAGGCTTCGGCCAGGAGCCGTGGTCGCAGGCAGAGATGCCGCTTTCAAAAGAGGTTGCCGAGGCAGCGCGTCAAAATACCGACACGGCGATCGTGCTGATCGGTCGTACCGCAGGTGAGGAGCAGGATAACACGGCGAGCGAGGGCTCGTACTATCTGACTGCGGAAGAGATCCGCATGCTGCGTACGGTCCGCGAGACCTTCCCGAAGATGGTCCTTCTGCTCAATGTGAGCAGCGTGATCGACATGAAGGAGATTCTGAATATCGCGCCGGATTCCGTGATGTACATCTGGCAGGGCGGTATGGTCGGCGCTTTGGGCGCAGCGCGTCTGGTTTCGGGCGCAGTCAGCCCCAGCGGCCGTCTGACCGATACCATCGCCCGGAATCTGGAGGATCATCCTGCCCACATTAATTTCGGTGACATGACTAGGAATTTTTACGAGGAGGATATCTACGTAGGTTATCGGTATTTCGAGACCTTTGCCCAGGAAAAGGTGCTGTTCCCGTTTGGTTATGGCCTTTCCTATACCGAGTTCGACGTAGTAAAGACGTTCGTAAACGCGAACCTTATGGGTGATCCCTTTGCGAAGACTTGCACCGTCGAGGCGGTTGTAACGAACGTGGGCAATGAGAGCGGAAAAGAAACGGTGATCCTGTACGTGGAACTGCCGCAGGGCGTTCTGGGACAGCCATCGCGTCGCATGGCCGGTTATGCAAAAACGAAGGAACTGAAACCCGGCGAGAGCCAGAAGGTCACTATTTCCTTCTCCCTGTACGATATAGCATCCTTTGACGAGACTGGAGCGGTAACAGCACGTATCGGCTATGTACTCGAGAAGGGTGAATATCGTTTCTATCTGGGTGGCGACGTGCGCAGTGCGCAGGTCATCTGCTGTGCATCATTGCCCGAGGACCGACTCATCCAGCGTTTATCTGCACAGATGGAGCCGATCATGGCGTTCCGTCGTATGAAGCCGATCGATAAGGACGGCAAATACATGATCTCGTATGAAAATGTGCCGGTCACAACGAATACGCACGATGAGGAGCGCGTCATAAATCTGCCTGCGCAGACCCTTCCTTACTCGGGCGATGTGGGCCTGAAACTGAAGGATGTTCAGAGCGGCCTTGCGTCCATGGACGCCTTCCTGGCTCAGCTTTCCGACGAAGACCTGTGTTGTATCGTACGCGGTGAGGGCATGGGTTCCCCGAAGGTAACCCCGGGAACGGCAGCAGCCTTCGGCGGCGTTTCGGA
>DBXX01000019.1:63306-63662 GCA_002309675.1 Lachnospiraceae bacterium UBA1201 | reverse complement strand
ATGGACAGCGGAACGAAGGCATTTTCCCTGCCAAACGGCACTTTGCTTGCATGTACGTTTAATGATGCCTTGAATGAAGAATTGTACTATCATCTGGGTCTCGAGATGGCATCGAACCAGATCGACTGCCTGCTGGGACCCGGCATGAATCTGCACCGTTATGTCCTGAATGGTCGTAACTTTGAGTATTTCTCGGAGGATCCGATGCTGACCGGACGGATCGCGGCAGCGCAGAGTCGCGGCTTGAACCGTGCAGGCGCATCCTGTACGCTGAAGCATTTCTGCGGTAATAACCAGGAGAAGAACCGCCATTACACGGACAATGTCATCTCGGCGCGTGCGCTTCGCGAACTCTA
>DBXX01000019.1:50680-63134 GCA_002309675.1 Lachnospiraceae bacterium UBA1201 | reverse complement strand
ATAGTCCGTGCCCAGAACGATTTTTATGCAGTGTGTCCCGATGCTTCGAAGAACAGTTCGGGCGATAATCTGGAGCAGAGTTTGAAAGATGGTACATTGACCCGCGGCGAACTGCTCCGCAGCGCTAAGAACATTTGTAAATTCCTGCTTACGACACGCGCAATGCAGCGCATGAACGGTACGGCAGAAGAGGTCGAGGTGATCAACCGAAGCGAAGAGGACGAGCCGTTAGACCTGTCCCGCATGGTCTACTATAAGGTCGACGGGGACGTGACCGAGATCCCGATGGATGAAGTCGAGGTGGCCATTGGATGCAGTTATGTGTTTGCACTCGATGTATCGGAGCGTGCGGTCTATGACTTCGAGGTGATCGCATCGTCCGAACTTTCTCCGCTGTCGCAGACCTCCATCGCATTCTATTTCCAGGGTATCTTAGGCACGGTATTTACCTGGAACGGAACGGAAGGAAAACCGGTGACCATGTCAAAACCTCTGTTTACTTCCTCGCGTTACTGCGTCGTACGTATGCTGTTCGGAGGAAATGGCCTGAAACTGCATTCCATCCGTCTGGTAAAAAGGGGGCAGAACGACAACATCCAGCCTTCGGGAGAGTATATGTTCGGATAATGCATCCGTCCGCGTAAATACCCGTAAAAAACGCATATTTGAAGAAATTCGATCGATTTTACCCTTTACAAACTAAGTTTTGTATGTTATAGTTTCATTTGGATTTATCGCGCCGCTGCTCAGAAGACGGTTTCTCCGACCGCTCCTTGGTACCGGTGAGGGTAAATAACGGCATTTGCCGCATCATATTTTAGGAGGACTTTGAAATGATTTCAAAGGAAAAGAAGGCTGCTGTGATCGCAGCGTACGGAAGAACACCCGAGGACACAGGTTCTCCCGAGGTTCAGGTAGCAATTTTGACCGAGCGCATTAAGGAGCTCACCGCTCATCTTCAGCAGAACCCGAAGGATTATCATTCCACCCGCGGTTTGATGAAGATGGTAGGACAGAGAAGAGGTCTTCTGGATTATCTCAAGAAGACAAATCTTGAAGGTTATCGTGCACTGATTGAGAAACTCGGTCTTCGTAAGTAATTGTAAAAGCAGAGATATCTGCGGCAATGTAAGGCCGGGCATGTATATGTCCGGCCTTATTTACGAAGAGGGGTGTTTGATCCGTTAACCCAGTAACTATTGATCTATCACAAACAAATGGCGCCAGGCGTTCGCACGAAACCGCTGAAAAGGCGAAAAAGCATTTTCCGTTTTTTCAGTAGTTTCGGACGAATGGGCGCCGGAAAAGGAGACAAAATGTACAAGTCATTTACCATGGACCTGGCAGGACGTGAGCTTCGCGTTGATATCGGAAGAGTCGCTGCTCAGGCAAACGGAGCGGCTTTCATCCACTATGGTGAGACCGTTCTTCTGTGTACCGCAACCGCTTCTGATAAGCCGCGTGACGGTATCGATTTCTTCCCTCTGTCCGTTGAGTACGAGGAGAAGATGTACGCAGTCGGAAAGATCCCGGGCGGTTTCAACCGTCGTGAGGGCCGCGCATCGGAGAATGCGATCCTTACATCCCGCGTTATCGATCGTCCCATGCGTCCGCTGTTCCCGAAGGATTACCGTAACGACGTAACCCTGAACTGCCTTGTAATGAGCGTAGATCCTGCTTGCAGCCCTGAGCTGACCGCTATGATCGGCGCATCCATCGCTACCAGCATTTCGGATATTCCTTTTGACGGCCCGATCTCTGCAACCCATATGGGCCTCATCAACGGCGAGCTGATCTTCAACCCGACCGCTGAGCAGAAGAAGGTATCCGATCTGGCTCTTACCGTAGCTTCCACAAAGGAAAAGGTCATCATGATCGAGGCCGGCGCTAAGGAAGTTCCGGAAGACGTTATGGTGAAGGCGATCTATGCAGCACACGACCTCAACCAGAAGGTCATCGCTTTCATCCAGAACATCGTAGATGAGTGTGGTAAGCCGAAGCATGCTTATGAGAGCATCGACACACCTGCTGATATGTGGGAGGATATGGTTGCATTCATTACCCCCGAGGCAATGGAGACCGCTGTATTCACCGATGATAAGCAGACCCGTGAGGCAAACATCAAAGAAGTAGAAGAGAAGCTTGCAGAGCGTTATGCCGAGACTCATCCCGAGTGGGTTCCGCTGATCGGCGAAGCTGTATACAAGTTCGAGAAGAAGACCGTACGTAAGATGATCCTGAAGGATCACAAGCGTCCCGACGGTCGTGCGATCACACAGATCCGCCCTCTGGCTGCAGAGATCGACATCATTCCGAGAGTGCATGGTTCCGCTATGTTCACCCGTGGACAGACACAGATCTGCAACGTTACGACTCTGGCACCGCTTTCCGATGCACAGCGTCTGGATGGTCTGGATGACAATGAAGTATCCAAGCGTTACATGCACCACTATAATTTCCCGTCCTATTCGGTAGGTGAGACAAAGCCCAGCCGTGGACCGGGACGTCGTGAGATCGGTCACGGCGCACTCGCTGAGAGAGCGCTTCTTCCGGTTATTCCTTCCGAGGAAGAGTTCCCTTATGCGATCCGTCTCGTATCTGAGACATTCGAATCCAACGGTTCTACCTCTCAGGCATCTGTCTGCGCATCCAGCCTGTCTCTGATGGCTGCCGGCGTTCCGATCAAGAAGCCCGTTGCAGGTATCTCCTGTGGTCTCGTTACCGGTGACACCGACGATGATTACATCGTTCTGACCGATATCCAGGGCCTCGAAGATTTCTTCGGCGACATGGACTTCAAGGTAGCCGGTACGAAGGACGGTATCACCGCGATCCAGATGGATATCAAGATCCATGGTCTGACCCGTCCGATCATCGAGGAAGCTTTTGCTAAGACGAAGGCTGCCCGTTACTACATCCTCGATGAAGTTATGGCACCTTGCATCGCTGAGCCTCGTAAGGAACTTGGAAAGTATGCGCCTCGTATTACTTCGATCCAGATCGATCCGGATAAGATCGGTGATGTGATCGGTAAGCAGGGTAAGGTCATCAATCGTATCGTGGATGAGTGCGGTGTTAAGATCGATATCTCCGAAGAGGGTGTTGTATCCATCTGCGGAACCGAGCCGGATGGCATCAATAAAGCGATCGAGTACATTCAGACGATCGTTACCGAGCCTGAGGAAGGCATGTTCTTCACAGGTAAGGTTGTCAGCATCAAGGAATTCGGTGCATTCATCGAGTTCGCTCCCGGTAAGGAGGGAATGGTTCACATTTCCCGCATCGCTAAGGAGCGTATCCGCACTGTAGAAGAAGTTCTTACACTTGGCGACATCGTTAAGGTGGTTTGCCTCGGTAAGGATAAGATGGGCCGCATGAGCTTCTCCATCAAGGACGTTGAAGCTTATGAAGCAAAGGCAAAGAACTGATATTATTGACATATCCATATATTTGCTGATGAAGAAGTGGAATGGTAGATATACTGTTCCACTTTTTCCAAATGATTAAGGGCATTGAGAGAAGGAGACTTCATGAAACACCATAACTCATGGAAATTCTATTTATTGTTATTGGTTCTGGTTTTCAATTTCGTCGCATGTAAGGGCGGAAGCGACCCGAAAGATACGAGTGCTTCAACAGAGACAACGACGAAAACACAGGACGATACGAAAGCAGCGCCGGACACTACCGCCGCACCGGAACCGACGGGAACTGAACCGACCGCCGAGCCGACAGAGGCGAAAACGAATGAGCCGACGGAAGAGTATACGGAACCCGTTGACCCGCGTCCGCTAGTCGTGGAAGATCCCGTATTTTCCGTCAAGTCCGGATTTTATAACGAGGCTTTTCAGCTGGAGCTGAGTGCTACACCCGGAGCAGATATCCGTTATACACTCGACGGCAGCGAGCCTTCTGAGAGATCCGAACTCTATAAGGGTCCGATCAATGTAAATGCGACGACAGATCATAATCCGAAGGCAACGATCATCCGTGCGCGCTCGTTCGGGGCGAATGATAATGTTTCCGACATCACGACGGAGGTCTATTTCGTAGGACCCGGAATGGATCAGCGTTTTACCGATATCGTTATCAGCATCGTGGGCGATCCTGCCGGTCTTACCGGAAATGCACGTGGAATCTTCACGGATAAAAATGCGGAGAACCGCGGACGTGACTGGGAGCGTGCGGTTTCGATAAAGATGTGGGATGCAGACGGCAAACAGATCATTGACCAGGACGGCGGCGTTCGCGTTTACGGCGCATATTCCCGTCGGTATAAGATCAAATCCATGAAGATCTTTTCCAGAAAATCGTATGATTCCGCGCATCCGAATTTTGAGACGGATATCTTCCAGACCCCGAAGACGGACGGAAGCGGAGTGATGAGTGTGTATGATAAACTCGTGATCCGTAACGGCGGTAATGATTTCCAGTTCGCATTTCTGCGTGATGAGCTCAACCAGCTGCTCTGCAAAGAAGCCGGTTTCTCGGATTATGAGATGGTCCTTCCCGCAGTGTGCTACCTGAACGGAAAGTATTATGGCTATTTCTGGCTCCACGAATCTTACTGTGACGAGTATTTTAAGGAGAAGTACGGTAAGAAAGAAGGCGGACGCGGTGAGTTTATCGTAGTCGAAGGTTCCGATCAGTCGAAGAAGGAAGATGACGACGATGCAGAAAAGAATGCCGCAGCTGCGACGTATAATGAAATGTATAAGGTCTACGCTAAGGCAGATCTGACGGATGACGGTGCATATAATGAACTTCGTCAGTTGATCGATGTAGAAAACTATTTGGATTATTTCGCGGTCAATGTTATCGTCAGCAATAAGGACTGGCCGAACAATAACTATAAGGCTTATCGATATTTCGCATCTTCCGGTGAAGACTACGGCGAAGGCGTTTACGACGGACGCTGGCGTTATCTGCCGCATGATATGGACTATTCTTATTCGCTCTACGGACAGCGTGAGGTACAGCCGGATTACGATATGCTGAAGCATATGCTTGCAAACGGAGATGAGCGTAGTGCTCCTTTGTTTGCTTCGCTTATGAAACGTGAGGACTGCAAAAAGTATTTCAAAGAGAAGGTCAAGTCGCTTCTGGATACCGCTTTTTCCGAGGAAACGATCAATAAGTTCCTGAATCAGATCACGAAAGAACGTACAAATGAGATGCGGTATTATTATGAGCATCTGGATACGTTGAAGACCAATAACTGGTTCGAACAGGAGCGTATTTGGTGCAATCCCGAGAATCTTGAGGAGAATGTTGCTCAGATTCGCGATTTTGCGAAGCGCAGACCTGAACTTTTAATGGAAATTTTGGAAAAACGTTTGCCGTAAGTATTGCGGACGCTTCGAATTTTTGATACAATTATAGGAGAAGAGACAGTTGCTTACATACAATTGTCATTTCGCTGTTGTAAACGCGGTTAATTGTCGGAATTTTTCACACAATTTCCGCTAGGGAGGCATTTTTATAAGGATCATATCTACGAAAGATGCTCCCGGAGGGATCGGGCATTATTCACAGGCGATCGCGTGTCTGTAGGAGGGCATGTTTCGTTTCGGCCCGGGATGGTCGGCGTGGATGTGTAAAGTAAGGGGTTTTTGAATGGAACAGAGGAGGCATCAAACGGGAGTAATAATACGTCCGCTGTTACCGATTATGTGTATGGTTTTATGCATGATCGTTTTTTTGCATGCCTGTTCTGCGCCGAAAGTCATCTTCCCGACAGAGGATGAGATCAGTGCATTAGTGCTTTCCTACCTTCGCGACGGTGAATTCGCCAATGTGACGAAGTTTGCGGTATTCGAGGTCCATGACCGGGTATCGGATACGAAGAAGAATAGAGACACAATGAATGTTGATCTGGCGTTTGTGGCCGATGACATTTACTATTCGCGCATTTATTCCCTGAGTCTGGTCTATGATAGTGGCTGGAAGGTCCAGTCCTTAGAACCATTTGATACCGATAAATGGAATGACTATCCGATGGCCGGAGTGGATCTGGAGCGGTTTTTGTCGGATCTGGAAGGACTTACCTATTCAGTCGGCGGGATCAACTATACGATCGCTACAAAGGGTGCGGCTGTGTCCGATGTCGATACATGGGAGAAGCTCTCCGAGAACCAGTCGGGTATCTCCATGCAGATCGTTTTGGAACGTGATTCTTTAGTCCACACGCTGAAGGTCGTGGGAAATTATCGATATCTGCCCGGTAAAGGTTGGATCCAATCCGGGAATATTCAGATCGAAGTCGTTCAGAAGATCACTGCGCTGATCTCGGACGATATGATCACTAAAGCCATCGAAAAGCTTCGCGTTGAGTATCAGGACCATGAGTATAATTTCCAAAACCTCGAACAGGTCTCCTGGACGAAGATAGACGAAGATAAGATCGACCATTCGAATAATCAAGCCATCGTTAAGGTAATGGCACATGGTGAAACCGAA
Source organism: Lachnospiraceae bacterium UBA1201 (assembly GCA_002309675.1). Classification (GTDB taxonomy): domain Bacteria; phylum Bacillota; class Clostridia; order Lachnospirales; family Lachnospiraceae; genus UBA1201. The sequence continues at coordinate 56,675 of DBXX01000019.1, read as the reverse complement.
CTGTTATATATCGATACCGAAGTGACCTTACGGTTTAATTACAGTGACGGCTGGTATTTCTATAACATCGAATCATACGGCCCTAAGACAGAATTAGGTTACCGGAACCCGAACCACATGATCTCTGAGAAGAAACTTCGCAGGTTGTTGATCGAGAATAAGTTCCGCTATGGGTATGCGCCGGACGCAACATTGACCGAGGATAATATCGCGAACCTCGAGATCACGAACTATCGCATCCTTCAGGAAGGACATCGTCAGGAACTCTCGTTTGCATATACGCTTGCATTTGAGCGTGCGACGGTATCCATTTCCGGTGAATCCGCATATAACTACGACGATCAAAACGGTGAGTTTGTTTTAGCTTCCCGCTCATCAACTTCCCAGATCGAACGGATGACTCTTCAGGGGCGTTGGTATGCGAAGTTACATCGCTCCGAAAAAGTCGACCAGTATCTGATGTTGGTTTTGGACGAGATGGATTCCGAAGGAAATCTGAATGGTATATTGGTTTATCGCAGTGTTGAACTGGATGATGAAACAGCGACGCCGGAAACTTCGACCATCCAGGGGGCATTACGTTTACATGGCCAATGTGATGTCGAGAATAAAGTTCGACTGACATTTTCCTCGGTCGGATGGCTGCAGATGTCGAAGTATGATACGGTTTCCAAGATCTCCGGTTATTTTGATTTCGCGCAGGATCTTATTACCTCCGACGTGAATTCCGAATTCTTTTTCTCGGATGTGAAACCGGAAGACCATCCGGATCTCAGTGAATACTATGATTCGATCATACAGTCCGAAATCTGATCGGAAGATCATTTTCGAACTTGTATATAGAGCATCTTCAATGAAAGGAAATGGCGGGGATCCCGATCCTCTGCCGAAACATGAAAATGAACAAGAACGCTAAAATCGAAACAATTTGTGTACAAGGCGGATATGAGCCGCAGAACGGGGATCCCCGCATTTTGCCTATCGTCCAGAGTACGACGTTTAAGTACAACTCCAGTGATGATATGGGTAAGCTTTTCGACCTGGAAGCTTCCGGTTACTTTTATTCCAGACTGCAGAACCCGACCTGTGATACTGTCGCTAAGAAGATCTGTGAGTTGGAGGGTGGTGTAGGAGCGATGCTTACCGGTTCCGGCCAGTCAGCAAATTTCTACGCGATGTTCAACATCGCCGGTGTCGGCGACCACATCGTAAGCTCCGCGCCAATCTACGGCGGTACGTCCAACCTCTTCACCGTTACCATGAAGAAGATGGGCATCGAGGTTACCCTGGTGGATCCCGATGCATCCGAAGAGGAGATCGCTAAGGCTTTCCGTCCGAACACGAAGGCACTGTTTGGTGAGACGATCTCGAACCCTTCCTGTATCGTTCTGGACATCGAGAAGTTCGCACGTATCGCGCATTCCCACGGTGTTCCGCTCATCATCGATAATACATTTGCCACACCGGTAAACTGTCGCCCGTTCGAATTCGGCGCGGATATCGTGGTACATTCCACCACAAAGTATATGGATGGCCATGCGATGGCAGTCGGCGGCTGCATCGTGGATTCCGGTAACTTCGACTGGAACGCGCATGCAGATAAATTCCCGGGTCTTACAACTCCCGATGATTCTTACCATGGCATCATTTACACCGAGCGTTTCGGTAAGCTCGGCTACATCACGAAGGCGACTGCGCAGCTCATGCGTGACCTCGGTTCTATCCAGTCCCCGCAGTCCGCATTCCTGTTGAATGTTGGTTTGGAGACCCTGGCACTTCGTATGGAGCGTCACTGCTACAACGCACAGAAGGTTGCCGAGTTCCTCGAGGCCAATGAGCATGTTGCATGGGTCAGCTATCCCGGCCTTGCTTCCAGCAAGTACAATGAACTCGCGAAGAAGTATTGTCCGAAGGGCACCTGCGGCGTTCTGGCTTTCGGCCTGAAGGGCGGAAGAGATACTGCAGTGAAGTTCATGGACTCCCTGAAGATGATCGCCATCGTTACACACGTTGCGGACGTTCGTTCCTGCGTACTGCATCCTGCGAGCCATACACACCGTCAGCTCTCCGAGCAGCAGCTGATCGAAGCAGGCGTACAGCCGGATCTGATCCGCTTTTCCGTAGGTATCGAGCATATTGACGATATCCTCGCAGATGTGCAGCAGGCATTGGACGCGGCATATAAAAACTAAGATTTACGCTGAGATAAGCGAAGTATATTGACACAAGGCCCGGTTTTCACAGACCGGGTCTTATATTTTTTCATATACGATCGTCGACGGTCAGGTCACTTCACTGTGAAAATCTAAAGCTCATTCAATGCCGGTCTCACAATCGTATATTCAAAAAGCCCCGGTCTGTGAAAACCTTAGGCTGTGAGTATGCTTCGATTAGTTTTAAACTAAAGGGGTGAAGAAGAGTTTGAGGGGGAATTGAGAGAGGGGGATATAATTTGAGTAAAGCCTGTGGGTGGGAGCATGATCTGCCGAGGCTGTCAAGGGAACCTCTTCGAGGTGCTTCGCACCCTTGACAGTCTCGGCAGATCGTGCTGTGTGGTGATCAAGAGAGATGTAAACATCTCTCTGTAACCATGGGTTACCACAGAGGATGATGCATCTTTTTCTTGCTTTATTGAATTTGAGGATGCAACTGAAGAAAGGTCGAAGAGAGAAATGCATCCTATTCTAGCTTGATCGCAGTAGAGGATGCAACTGAGGAAAGGACAAAGAGAGAAATGCATCCCAATTTGCGGTTTTATCTGCCGCATACACCCACATCGGCGCGTTCATTGTTGTGGTGGTGGGGACCTGCGACCGTCTGACAGACGACCGCAGGCCCCCTTTCGCCCCAAATTTAAACCGCGCCGAGCAGGATATGAGGCGGCAGATAAAACTTGCCAACAAGGGGCGCAATGTGATAAAATACAGGTAGTTTGTAAGGAGGTGTGAAAGCCTATGGATACTCGTCTTAAAATCTGGGAGCGTAATCTTTTGGATCTTTCCCTGCGGAATGTTTTTTTGAATTTCCGTGGTAATAAGGGCGCTGTTCAGATCTTTACTACAGGCGAAATGATCGATCTGGAAAATGCACTCAGTTCCGGCACGGAGTACCGGTTGCAGCCGGCACCCGAAAAGTCACTTGCCGGATTGCAGGCAGAAGCCGGATTTTATTATCATACAGAGAAATCACAAGAAACGGAGACGGTGCAGAAGGCCTTTGCTTCGAACCGCCTGTATACCTGCTGTACGGAAGATGCGCAGAAGAAGATGCTTCTCGCGCTGTATCGTGAATCCAAAAACAGCATGGAAGAGAACGGCGCGAATACTTTGTATTTGGCACTTGGTTTTCTGCGTTGGTATGAGGATGATAAGTCCGAGAAAGAGCGTTTGGCACCGCTGGTTTTATTCCCGATCGATATCACCCGTAAGATCCATGAGCAGATGTATTCGATCAAACTGCGCGACGAAGATCCGCAGATGAATGTGACGTTGTTGGAGATGCTGCGTCAGAATTACGGAATGAAAGTCGATGGGCTGGATGAACTGCCGTATGACGAGCAAGGCGTGGATCTCGCAAAGGTTTTTGCAAGTATCGCATCGCTGGTTGAGGGTATGCCCCGTTTTGAGATCGTTCCGATGGCATTCCTCGGCATTTTCTCCTTCGGCCGTTTCATCATGTGGAATGACCTGAAGAACCGTAAAGAGGACCTGATGAAGAACAAAACGGTCGAAAGCCTGGCGAAGGGGTATCTCACCTATGCGCCGGAGGACTTGTTCCCGAAACCCGAGGAACTGGACTCTGCAGCGGTCAATGAAAACCTGGCCTTGCCGCTTTCGGCGGATGCTTCCCAGCTGACGGCAGTCGTTGCGGCCGCCCGAGGTAGCAGCTTCGTTCTGCATGGACCGCCTGGAACCGGTAAATCCCAAACTATTACGAATATCATTGCGAACGCGCTGTATCAAGGAAAAAGCGTGTTGTTTGTAGCGGATAAAATGTCCGCATTGTCCGTCGTTCAGAAACGACTGACGAAGATCGGCCTGGGGCCGTTCTGTCTGGAACTGCACTCGAATAAGGCACGAAAGCGCGATGTTCTGGAACAGTTGCAGCGTACGCTCGAGCTCGGACGCATTGCCCCGGCAGGCGGCTATGACGCGAAGGTCCTGCTCCTGCAACAGGAAAAAGACGAACTTAATGAAGTCATGAATGAACTTCATAAGACACGCCCTTGTGGGTATTCACTGTATGATCTGGTCGGTTTGTATGAGAGTTATTCGAATGGACCGTCGTACGAATTGAATATCCCGGATTCACTGATCGAGCAGACCACGCCGGAGCGTTTCGTTCAGTACAATGATGTACTTAATGGTTGTGTTCGCGCAGCGGTTGAATGTGGGGATCTGGTACGAAATCCCTTCCGTCTGTTTTCTTCCCGTGAATACAATGCGATGCTCAGGGATGATATCTCCACGGCGCTTAAGAACTTCCTGAATGTTGTTACGCCTGTCGGCGAATACTATCGCTATTATGCGCAAAAACTGAATTTCCAAAAGGCGGGTCAATACAGCACGGTTCCCGTGATGGCGGAACTGCTTTCATTGACCCTGACGACCCCGTACCTATCAGGAGAGATCCTTTGCGGGTCCCCTGTAGATAATGCAGACGCCGTCGTGCGCGAACTGATCGAGAAGGGCCGCGAGCTTACGGCGCAGAAAGAGCAATTACTCACGACCTATCAGCCCGAGATGCTCACCTACGATTATAAGGGTGCGCTTGAGCGCCTCAACAAGGCAGAAAAAGCTTTCTTCCTGTTCCGGGGAGGAAAGGTGAAGGACGTGGTCCGCGAGATCAATGGTATGGTGAAGCCGGAGAGCGGCATTTCCCTTACTAAAGAGACTATACCGGAACTGTTTGCGACCCTGAAGAAATATCACGACATCGAGGAATATATCCAGATGGCGAACCCGAACGCAGTTGCTATGCTCGGTCAGGATTGGAAGGGTTGCGATACCGATTTTGAAGTCCTCTCACAGAAGTTTGAAGCCTCCGTGCGTATCCGTGCCTGCATCTCGAAATTGGTTTTCTCTTCACAGGAGAGAAGCGAGATCGGCATGCGTGTCGGCGAGATTCTGAATGACCGTGAGAACTGGAATCGCGAAGAGGGAAATGATATTCAGAATTTCACGACGCTGCAGAAAGAATTAGCCGGATGTGAGGATACCTTACGTTCGACCTATGGCATTCGTATGGAAGCCTTCTGGAATGAACCGGACTGGTTCACGACGGCGAGCAACCAGTGCCTGCATTGGCGTAACCATATTTCGGAACTGCGTGACTGGGTGAACTTCCTGAACATGCAGGATGAAGCGATCGCGATGGGCCTCGGGGATGAGGTTTCGGCCCTCCTGGACGGCGCGGTTCCTCCGCAGGAACTGCAGCGCGCGTTCTATCAGCGTCTGACCTACCGGATCATCATGCAGATCATCGGGAATACGCCTGTGCTCTCACGCTTCCATAAGACACAGTTCGAAGCCTTGATCGAGAGCTTCAAGAAGACCGAAGAGGAACTGAATGCGCTTCTGATGCAGGAGATGGCGGCGCGACTGTCCTCAAATCTTCCGAATGCAGGCGGCGACGTTGCGGCATCCTCTGAGGTGGCTACCCTGAAGAAAGCGATCAAGAGCGGCGGGAAACGTCTGTCGATCCGTAAACTCTTTGAAATGATCCCGGGGCTTTTGCATAAGATGTGCCCTTGTATGCTCATGAGTCCGATCTCCGTCGCTCAGTTTATCGACCCGTCGTATCCGATGTTCGACTTGGTCGTATTCGATGAGGCTTCCCAGCTTCCGACTTGTGAGGCGGTCGGAGCCATCGCGCGCGGCCGTGAATGTGTTGTCGTAGGTGACCCGAAGCAGTTGCCGCCTACCAGCTTCTTTAAGACGCAGCTGAACGAAGAAGAGTTCGAAGAGGTCACACTGGAAAGCTTACTGGATGACTG
>DBXX01000019.1:32065-50606 GCA_002309675.1 Lachnospiraceae bacterium UBA1201 | reverse complement strand
GATAAACTCTACACCTTCCCGACTCCGGGCAATATGGTCTCTAAGGTCAGTCTGGTCCAGGTGGAAGGAACTTATGAGCGTGGCGGCTCAAAACGAAATGTAGCCGAAGCAAACGCTTTGGTCGATGAGATCGTCCGCCGCGTAAATGACGATCGTCTGGTGAAGGAAAGTATCGGCGTCGTTACGTTTTCCCTCGTTCAGCAGAACTGTGTACAGGACGTTTTGGATGATCGTATCATGAAGGATGCGAAGCTCGAAGAACGTCTGGCGATGTTGCCGGAACCGATCTTCATCAAAAACCTGGAAAATGTTCAGGGCGATGAGAGAGATGTGATCCTGTTCTCGGTAGGCTATGGACCCGATGAAGAGGGTAAGGTATCCATGAATTTCGGACCGCTCAATGCGGACGGCGGCTGGCGCCGACTGAACGTTGCAATCACACGTTCCCGTACCGAGATGATCATTTTCTCCGTACTGAAACCCGAACAGATCGACCTGAGCCGCACTAAGGCAGAGGGTGTGATCGGACTCAAAGGCTTCCTCGAGTTCGCCCGAAGCAAGAAAACGACCGGGCACTACGACATTTACCAAAGAGAAGTTCGCAGAAGCCAGACCGAACAGTGGATCGCTTCCTTCCTTACGAAGGCCGGCTATAAGGTCCACTGCGGAATCGGTGCATCCAATTACAAGATGGATATCGCCGTATGCGACCCCGAAAATAAAGAGCAGTACATGCTCGGAATTATGTGCGACGGCGCGATGTATAAGGCCGGACAGACCGCACATGACCGAAACATCGCACAACCTGCGATGCTGGAGAGCCTGGGCTGGAAACTGTACCGAGCATGGGTGCTGGAATGGCTGGATGACCCGGAGAAACAGAAAAATGAACTGTTTGCATTTTTAGAAGGCATGCGGATGCCCGAGGAGACCGTCGTAAACGAAACGGAAGAGCCCGAGAAGAAGTTGACGGCGGATGAGATGTTGGCACAGATGCCGAGGCTCGAGGCAGAAGAGGATCCGTATAAGATCCCTTACCGTGCTGTAAGTTTCGCTACTTCTTACGAAAGCGAAGACTTTTATAAACCGCAGGCCTTGCCACTGATCGTACGGCTGATGGAGAAGACATTGACCGCGGAATCACCGATCGCCAAATCGCTTCTGTATAAGAGGATCTGTACCTGCTTCCACATCTCGAAGATGGGAAGTAAGGTCTATGATATTCTGGAAAATGCATGCGGCAGGGTGAAGGTGGATCTCTTCACGGAAGAAGCCGGCGAGACCTTCCTTTGGAAGACGCAACCGGCAGGTAACTGGATGATCTATCGCTATCCGTCCGGTATGAATGATAGGCGCGACATGGAGGAGATTCCGCTGATGGAGATCTCCAACGCGATCTACGGATTGCTCCGGGCACAGTACAATATGACGCTCACGGACCTGGGTAAGGCGGTCGCGAAATACTTCGGTTACATCCGTATGGGAGAGAGCGTAGAGAGCCGAATCTCCGATGCGATCATGCTGACGAGCGAGCGCGGTCTGCTGATGCGCGACGCGGATCAGACGCACGTGACCGCAAATGTAAAAAACTAACAAAATAGTATGAAAATCAAGGAAATTTCCCCTTATTTTGCGCGAAATTTCCTTGACATCGTTTCGGCATTTCATTATAATGGAAACAGACTATTAGAAGGACGATTTGCGCGTAAAATCGTCGATGGAGGGTAAAATGATCAAAAGTGTATTTGATTCGTCATTCCGTAAGTACGGAAAGGTTGTAGAAGGCTATGATATTAAGGCGCTTTCAGAAGAGATGATGAAGCTGCCTTGTCCGGACGGCGTTGTATATGTTCCCGGTGTAGAGGCTTTGGAAGCTACTCCTTTTGCTAAGAAGATGCAGGAAATGTTCTACGGCGGCTTGCCGATCCAGGTTGGTTATTGCAACGGTCACAATAAGATGTTGAACGCTCTCGAGTATCACCGTTCTTCCGAGATCAATGTTGCAGTCGGCGCTGATATGATCCTTATGCTGGGTCTGGAAGCAGATGTTGCCGCAGATTTCACATATGATACATCGAAGGTTGAGGCATTCCTGGTTCCCGAAGGCACCGTTGTTGAAATATATGCGACTACGCTTCACTATGCACCCTGCGGTGTGAACGGAAACGGTTTCCGCGGCACAGTCGTTCTTCCGAAGGACACCAACACAGACCTTGTTGCCATTCCCGAGAAGAAGGGTGAGGATGCCCTCCTGTTTGCTAAAAACAAGTGGCTCATCGGCCATGCTGAAGGCGGTCTGGAGGAAGGCGCTTTCATCGGCCTGAAGGGTAAGAACCTTTCTCTGGATGATTTTTAATTTTCGATCGATATTCATGAGATGAAACGCGCGGAGGGAGCATGAAGGCATTCATAAAAAAACAAGTGAAGAAACATGCACCCGATATTGCATATAAGCAGGGCATGAAGAAGCTTCAGGGCATGATGGACGCGAAGAAAGAGTATATGAAGGGGACACTTCCGATCCTGGCCGCATTGACCGCATTCATTTACCTGCAGAATAATTTCAATGAACACAACCGACCGGAGTAAGAACCATGGATAAACTCGAGAAACAGGCGTTGAAAGCGCAGAAGAAAAAGATCAAACTGAAAGAGAAAGCTCGGAAGAAGCGCATGAAGATGCGTCCGAAGACATTGCTTTTGTACATACTCATGCACACGGCGGTCTTTGCGATCTTGAATGATAAGTTCCTGACTTTAGACGAGATAAAGAATTTGAAGAATAAGAAGACGGATCAATAGAGGAGGCGGCATCATGGATTATAATCCGAAAGTATTTACCAAGTTAAGCTATGGTGTATATATCGTTACAACCTGGGATCGCGGTAAGCCCACCGGATGTGTGGCAAACAGTGCGATGCAGATCACATCGGAGCCTGCGACCATCGCAGTCAGCATCCATCATAACAACTTTACCAATACCTGTATCAAGCAGTGTAATCACTTCGCAGTGAATATCATGGCGGAAAACCAGGCACCGGATCTGATCGGTAAGATGGGTTATTCGTCCGCGAAGCGTGTAAAGAAGTTTGATGGCGTTCCCTATACGCTGAAGAGCCGCATGCCCATCATTGACAGCAGCCTCGGTTTCGTCAGCTGTAAGGTCATCAACACGGTGGAAACCGATACTCATACGATCTTCATCGGTGAGGTCATCGGCGGTGAGATCATGGATGAGCAGAGTAAGCCGATGACATATGCTTACTACCATGACGTAGTTAAGGCTAAGGCAGCGCCGAACGCTCCGACATTTATCAAAGAGGATTGATGATCCTTATCGGATATAGCACAGGCAGGGGAATTCGATCGAAGACTCCTGCCTGTTTGTATGATTGGAACTTTTTATGGAAAAACGATTGATCATTTTCGATCTGGACGGGACATTGCTGAATACGCTGGAAGACCTGACGGACAGTCTGAATGCGGTACTGGCGGCGCATGGTTTGCCTGAACATTCGAAGCAGGCAGTGAAGGGTTTCGTCGGCAACGGTGTACGCAAACTAATCGAGCGCGCGGTTCCGGGAGGGGAGAATAACCCACTGTTTGAGACGGTGCTCGATGAGAATAAGGCATATTACCGCGAGCATATGGACATTAAGACGGCGCCGTATCCGGGAGTTCTTCGGGCGCTTAAGAAACTGAAGACGGCCGGTTATATAACGGCGATCGCCTCGAACAAATACGATGCGGCAACGCAGGGGCTTAAGGAGAAGTTCTTCTCCGAAACGATCGACGCCGCGCTCGGCGACGGTGTCGTGGCGACGAAGAAACCGCAGCCTGAGATCATTTTTGAACTGATGCACAGACTTCACGTTTCCGATCCGAAGAATGTACTTTATGTCGGTGATTCCGATGTGGACATTCAAACCGCTACGAATGCAGGCATTGGCTGCATCAGCGTCAGTTGGGGCTTTCGCACGGCGAGGTTCCTGAAGGAGCACAAAGCGCAGATCCTCATTGACCGTGCGGGAAAACTCCCCGAAGCGGTGGAGATGTATTTTAATAAGATTTCGAAGAAATAACAGGCAGGGTAAGAGCATGGACCGATCCGAATTGAAGGCTTATAAAAAGAATTTCGAATACTCGTACACTCCCGGCGCGTTTCCGACGTTTGAACTTTTGAATAAACGGCCGGGACAGGCCCTTGGCGTGCTGGTCTCATCGACATTTACCGAAATGGAGAAACTGAGATCCGTTTGCGGTAAGAACAAAATTCCGGTCTGGGAGGACGAAAAGCGTCTGGCGCGTCTGTCCGATAAAGAAAACGTATTTGTCATGGGCGTGTATGAGAAGTATTCGCAGGACCTTTCCGCAAAGGATCCGCATATCGTCCTGGTGTCGCCTTCGAATATGGGCAATGCAGGAACGATCCTGCGGACCGCTCTCGCTTTCGGATATCACGATATCGCGATCATCGGAACGGCGGTCGACATGCACAACCCGAAGGTCGTGCGTTCCTCCATGGGAGCCATGTTCTCACTGCGGATCCGCAGCTATGAGACGTTTGATGAATATCGTCGGGACTTCCCGGAGCATGAGATCTACACGTTCATGCTGACCGGTAAGAAGCAACTGACCGTACAGGAAGTCACGAAGAAGCCGGAGAACCCGTTCTCGCTCGTTTTCGGAAACGAGGCGACCGGACTGCCGGCGGAATATGAAAACTACGGTACGAGCCTGCTGATTCCGCAGAGTGATGAGGTAGATTCGTTAAATATCACGATCGCGGTCGGTATCGGAGCCTATATGTTCCGGCCGATCGGCTGAGGTATTTCGTTATGAATGGTTTACGCTATGGCGGATTAGAATGCGGCGGAACGAAGATGGTCATGGCCGTGTGTGACGAGAAGGGTACGGTGCTGGATAAAGCGTCGATACCGACTCAGGGGCCGGAGGAGACCTTGGCACAGATCGTCGCGTATTTTACCGATCGGGATGTAAAGTCACTGGGCGTAGGTGCGTTCGGTCCGGTCGACCTGAACGTTTCTTCGCTGACGTTTGGGAACATCCTGAATACTCCCAAACTTGCATGGCAGAACGTTCCACTTTTGAAGACACTTAAGGAAGACATCGGGGTTCCGGTCGTTTTGGATACGGACGTAAATGCCGCCCTCTATGGCGAGGTCGTCTTGGGCAATGCTAGAGGGATCGACCATGCCGCCTATATCACCGTCGGAACCGGCATAGGCATCGGACTGTGGTTAAACGGAAGATCGTATCATGGCTTACTTCACTCTGAGGGCGGGCATATGCGTGTTGCGCGTTATGACGGCGACCGGTTCGAAGGGAATTGCCCGTTTCATAAGGATTGCCTGGAGGGAATGGCGTCAGGTCCTGCACTTTTGAAACGATATAAGGTTTCGACGCCTGAGGAAATCTGGATGCAGGAGGGTGCGCTGGAGTTAGAGAGCCATTACATCGCGGAAGCGATCGCGGATCTTACGATGCTGCTTTCTCTGCAGCGAGTGATCCTGGGCGGAGGTGTCTGTGATACACCGGGGCTTGTGGAGAGGATCCGCAAGTTGACTGCAGAGAAACTCGGCGACTATCTGCCGCGTCCGGATAAAAATCAGATGGATCAGTTTATCCTGCCGGCAGCATTATATCCCAACCAGGGCATCGTCGGCGCGGCCATGCTCGGACGCGATTTTTCAACCATTTAATATATCACAAGCAACGACAAACGTAAGGAGGAGGACATGAGACTTTTCAAAGCATTCCATAAAACCGTGTGTATGGCTCTGATTTTATCATTTGCCTTCACAACGTGTGTTTATGCGAAAAACGACCAAAAGCGCGAATTTGAGGCGATTACGGCCACTACGGGCATATTATGCGATCGGGATTATTCCTCCGACGACCCGGCCGATGGCTTGAAGGATCTGTTCACCATATTGACCGGATACTCCGAAGAGCGGGTGGCGCGTAAGGATGAGCCCGTGAAACAGACGGCCTCTTACATATTTCCCCCGCTGGTCTGGGGTAAGACGATCCTCACGCGCGTGGTGAACCATCCGAAACTGGATTTTGCAAAGCAGTACCCGGGGGCTCGTCGGTTCATGTTGAATTCCCTGTTTGTATCTGCGACTGTGCGCGAAACCAGCCTTATGGGAAAGCGGTTTTGGGATGACCTCTGCGCTGAGGAGGAATTTATAACTTCGGTAAAAAAGGCGATCGAAGGGAAAGACCAGGCAACGTTTCTCTACACCTGTCAGAAGGACGATCTGTTTTATTCGGTCGCTCATATCACCTGTAAATGCCGTCGCATGGCGCGAACGGAGGAGGGTGAGCAGATCCTGGTGGAGTGTTACGACTATTACACGTTTTCACCGACGGAGGTCACAACGGACCTGAATTCGACCGGAGAATGGCTCAATGAGATCGGCTGGCAGTTATACCGCTTGCGTTTGATGAGTCCGTTTTCCAGTTATGCAGCGGGAACGATAACGATAAAATAAAGGGAATGAGAAAATGAGAATAGCATTTGTTTCGGATCAGATCAAAAGAGAGTTGATGATCAACCTGTGTGTAGCTTATAAGATGTTGCTTAAGAAGCATGAATTGTACGCGACCCAGACTACGGGAACGAAGATCGAGGAGGCGACCGGACTGACACTTACGAAGTATCTGCCGGGACCTTTGGGTGGAGCGGAGCAGCTGCTTCGCCAGATCGAGAGGGATGAACTGGATGCAGTTATATACTTCCACCAGGCGGCAGATCCGGAATCCGCCGTTTACGATAAGGCGCACTCGAATTTCTTTCCCCGCGTTGTGAAAAACTGCGATATCGCGTGTATCCCACTCGCGACGAACATCGCGACTGCGGAAGCGATCATTTTGGGCATCGACGCCGGCGATCTGGATTGGAGAAATTAGTATACTCGTACAAAAAAATAAGGCGGAAGAGATGGTATTGTCTCTTCCGCCTTTTTGTATTTATTACTTTTATCGGTTCAGGAAATCGTACTGGGACATATACAGTTTGTGATACAGTCCGTTTTCCATCTTCAGCAGTTCTTCGTGCGTGCCTTCCTCGCAGATCTGACCATGGTCTACATAGAGGATCTTATCCGCATTTCGGATCGTCGATAAGCGGTGGGCGATAACGAAGGAGGTACGGTTCTTCAGCAGTTCGGCTAATCCGCGCTGAAGTGCGATCTCGGTTTCGGTGTCGATGCTGGAAGTCGCTTCGTCTAAGATCAGGATCTTCGGATCGGCCAGGAGCGCGCGGGCGAAAGAGATCAGCTGACGCTGGCCGGCCGACAGACGGGAGCCGCGTTCATTGACCTCGGTCTGATAGCCGTTCTCCATCTGCATGATGAAGTCGTGGGCACAAACGGTTTTCGCGGCACGGATAACGTCCTCGTCGGTTGCTTCCATGTTGCCGTAGCGAATGTTGTCCATAATGGTCCCGGAGAAGATGAAACTGTCCTGCAGCATGACGCCCATTTGTTTACGGAGCGATTTGATCGTGACATCCTGGATGTTTACGCCGTCGATCGTGATGGCTCCCGAGTCGATGTTGTAGAAGCGGCTCAGAAGGTTGATGATCGTCGTCTTTCCGGCGCCGGTCGGGCCTACGATGGCAAATGTATCGCCGACGCGGGTCTTAAAGCTGACATGGTCCAAAACCGGTATGCCTTCTTCGTAACTGAAGCATACATCGTTAAATTCGACCTGGCCTTCGATCGGAGGCATTTCCCCGGCGCCGGGAGCGTCATGGACCAGAACGGGTTCGTCGATGGTCTCGAAGATACGCTCGAGGTAAGCGATCGCATTTAGCAGGGAAGTGTAGAAGGAGGCCAATGTATTGACCGGCTGCCAGAAACGTCCGATGTACTGAATAAATGCGATCAGGACACCGACGGTGATGAGGTCGGAGTTGTTCGTCAGCATGGAAACGCCGACGATGTAGATGGCGGATGTGGTACCGATGGAGATCAGGTCGACACAAGGCCATAACATATTGTTGTAGAGTACGGCGCGCAGCCATGCTTTACGGTAACTGCTCGAGAGAGAGTTAAAGATCTCCATGTTTTTATCCTCGCGAACGAAGGACTGGGTAACACGGATACCGTTGATGCTCTCGGCGATGTAAGCGGTCAGGTTGCTCTGCTTGTTGCTGGAGATCTGCCATGCTTTACGCTGGCGCGTCTTGATGAACCATACGGCCAGCAACAGGATGGGCAGACCGCACATGCAGATCAGGGTCAGACGCACGCTGATCATGAGCATGTAGATGAAGATGATGATCAAACTGAAGAGGTCTGTGATCGTATTTACGATACCGTTGCTTAAGAGGTCACTTAAGCTGTTGACGTAATTGACCAGGCGGACCTGAATCTTTCCGTGAGGGCGGTTATCATAATACGAGAAGGGCAATTCCTGAAGGTGCGTAAAGAGTTCTTTTCGCAGATCGAAGATGATGCCCTGACCGATCTCGTTTGTGAGCTTGACTTTCAGCACCAGGATAAAGGCGCATACTAAGGTGATTCCGACCATCAGACAGGTCAGAAAGACGATGCCGGTTTTGTTGCCGTCAGGGATATAATCATCCAGAATGGTTCGGATAAACATCGGAGAGAGCAGGCCGAGCGCACTGGATACCAACATCAATACGATGACAAACAGGAATTTATTACGACGAGGGGTCAGGTATTTGCCGAGGCGCTTTAACTGTTTGAAATCAAATTTGGATTGGAGGGTTTCGTCAATATCATACTTATTTCTAGCCATATTGTACTCCTTGATCTATAAAACGAAATTAAGAGCCACGCCTTTGAAAAGCTACGCGCAGTCGACGCTTCGCGTCTTTACCTGCGCTACACCAATTCGCCGCTCTCGCGATGTTCCATCGCTACACGGCTCATTGGTGGCATTCGCCAAGGCCCGCATTTCCCATGCAAGCATGTGAATGCAGGGCTTTGGCTCATTGCTTTTCAAAGTCTCCATATTGGTGATTGAAAACCGTTGCGTAGCGTCCACCTTGTTTCAAGAGTTCATCATGCGTACCCTGTTCGATGATCTTACCGCCGTCGATGACGAGGATCTGATCTGCATTGATGATGGAAGAGATACGGTGGGCAATGATGAAGATGGTGCGATCGCCGGATACGGCCTCCAATTCATTCTGGATCTGTGCTTCCGTTTCCATGTCGATGGCGGAAGTGGTGTCATCGAGTATCAGGATCGAAGGGTTTTTCAAAAGGGCGCGTGCCAGTGAGATACGCTGTTTCTGTCCGCCGGACAGACCCACGCCGCGCTCACCGATGATGGTATCGTAGCCGTCGGGCATTTCCCGTATGAAACCATCCGCGTTCGCGATCTTAGCGACACGCTCGACATCCTCGAATGAGCAGTTCGGATCTCCGTAGGAGATATTGCCCTCGATGGTATCGGAGAAGAGGAAGACATCCTGCATCGCCATACCGATATTGCTTCGAAGTACATTGATATTCATGTTCTTTACGTCGACATCATCTACGAATACGCCGCCTAAGTTGGCGTCGTAGAAGCGGCAGATGAGATTGACGAGTGAGGACTTTCCGGAGCCGGTCGCGCCGATGATACCGATGGTCTGGCCGGGCAGGGCGGTGAAGTTGATATCCGTCAGAATGTCCTCGTCATGGGAATTATAGTAAACGTGTTTGAATTCGACTTTACCTTTGAATTGCTTCATAGCGACCGGCTCATCCGGAGTTTTGATATCCGGCTCTGCCATGTAGGTCGCGTGGATCTTCTCGAGACTCGTTAAGAAACGCAGGAGGTCATTGACCAGCCAGCCGACCATTCGGAGCGGGTTATTCAGCATCCAGAGGTAACCGGTAACTGCGACCAGATCACCTTTTGACATGCTGCCGTCGATCACGGAGAAACCGCCGACGATGAGGACTACGACTGTCATGACGTTTGAGAGGATCTCGAAGCGGGGAATGAATTTACACCAAACCTTCGCGGAAGCCAGCTGGGAGTCACGGAACTTCTTGTTCTCCTTATCGAACTTCGATTCCTCGAAGTCTTCTTTTGCGAATGCCTTGATCACGCGGTTACCGCTGATGTTTTCCTGGGCGAATGTATTCAGGCTCGAGAAAGCGTCACGGTTGCGGCGGAAGGCGGGCTTGACTTCCTTGCTCTGGCGGTACGTGGTATAGGCCGTGAAGGGCAATACGACCAGGAGCGCCAGGGCCAGTTTCCAGTTGTAGAAGATGATCATGGTCAATGAGAGGATGAACAATAATCCGTTCTCCAGCAACTGGTAAATAACGAAGGCGATGAAGTGACGCACGGCGTCCATATCACCGGTCTGGCGGGAGAGAAGATCTCCGGTACGGTTATTGTTGAAGAAATTGAAATCCTCGAGCATCAGCCGACGAAATACGGCCTCCCGCATCGCAAACAAAGTATTTTGCGAGCAGTACTCGAAGAGCATCGTGAAGGAAAAACGGAAAACACCGCGCAGCACCGTAAGTCCGATCAGGAGGATCAGATAAAACGAAAGTTTGTCATACTGTGCTTTCTCGATGACTTCATCGACGATCTTACCCGAGATAGTCGGATTGAAGATGGCGATCGCGCTGGCGATCACGACCATGAATAATCCGGGGATCATGACGGGAAGATATTTCTTCAGAAAGGAATAGAACCAGGGCCAAGGCTTATCCTGCATGTGATTTTTAAGGAGATTCTCTCGTGAAAGGGGCGCCGGAACCGCGGTTCTGCTTTGCTTTTTTGTAGTTTCTTGTGCCATGTTTGCCTCCACACGACATGTTACTGCATGTCGTAACAGGTACTAGGTTTACTTTATTTATAGTCGGAATTATATTGCAAGTCATGCGAGAAAAAAATGTCATTTCCCAACATAAAGATGTGTTTTATTTACCAATGCTTTTCAGGGGTAAAAAATGGAAAAAACCTATTCAAAAGTATGGCTTCCCGAAACTCTTTTCGTAAAGAATTTGCAAGGTTTTCGGGCGTAAATGACAGAATTCTGAAAGGAAAAGAGGTTTGACATATAATACGCTCTATGTTAAAATACAAGCGTATCGATCGATAGTTTTTTTGCATCCGTTCTTTTGAGGAGGCCACATGGCAGACAGGGATTATGACCTGACTTACTCGGACCTGAATCCGCAAGTCTTTTATGCAGTCAAAAATACCCGAACCCAAGACGGCGTATTTCACACCCATGATTATACCGAGATCTTCGTCATCCTGTCCGGCGTACAGAAGTTTGTCGTAGCAGGGGAGCAGATCGAGGCGAAGACCGGCGACGTTATCGTATGCAACGCCGGTGAATTGCATGTGGATGTTGTGACGAACCGTCAGGATCCTGCTGTGCAGTTTGTTATCGGATTTACCGATTTTCACTTTCGGGACATGCCGCAAAACGTATTTCAGTTTCCGAATTCGAACTCGCACGTTTTGCACACGGATGGTGTTAACCGGCAGATGATCTTCTCGATCTGTTTTGATATGGTCGCAGAAGGAAGCAGTGAGATGGCCGGGCGTTATTTCATGCTGAAGGCTTACTTGATGCAGCTTTTGACCTGGATCATCCGGACGACACGTGAAAAAGAAGTCGAGCAGAAGACCTATCCGTTTGAAAACTTCCATAAATCGTATGCGGTGAAGCGTATCCGTAAGTATCTGGAAGAACACTATGCAGAGAAGATCAGCTTGGACCGTATCGCAAAAAACATGTATCTGTCCTCGGTCTATATCTCGAAGATCTTCAAAGAGGAGACCGGCGAGACACCGATCAACTATTTGATCAAGATTCGCCTGGAGAAGGCCTGCTCGCTTTTGGAAACGGCTCCCGGCGAGAGTATCAAAGAGATCGCGTTAGCGGTTGGATACAATGATGTATATCATTTTTCCAAGTTGTTTAAGAAATACTATAAAGTTTCGCCCCTGAGTTATAAAAAGGGCGGGGCGTCACGGCAGAAGTAGCCGGAAAGGAGAAACAAATGGCATCAAAAACTAAAGGTTTTACAATTCGTTTCAAGTACAATGCGCCGGTCGTTCTGACGTTTGCTGTTGTATCCTTTATTGCTTTCTTGTGGACCACCATGATGAAGGGAACTTCGTTTAACCCTGATAAGTGGTTTTTCACCACTTACAGATGCTCACCTTTGGATCCTTTGGCATATGTTCGGGCAGTCGGCCATGTATTAGGGCATGCAAATTGGGAACATTTTTACAACAATATGCTGTTCTTCCTTCTTTTGGGACCGATCCTTGAAGAAAAATACGGAAGCAAACCGATTCTTTTCATGATCGTAATCACTGCGGTCATTACCGCAATCGTTAACGCTCTATTCATGCAGCACACTCTGAGCGGATCCAGCGGTATCGTATTTATGTTTATCGTTTTGTCCAGTGTAGTCGCAGTTGAAAAAGGCGAGATCCCGATCTCCTTTATCATCATTGTAGCTCTTTGGCTTGGTAAAGAGTTTTATCAGGTAGGTTCCTATGATCGTGTTTCGCATATTGCGCACATCATTGGTGGTGTAGCTGGTAGCTTTTTCGGCTTTGCTAATCTCGGAACCAAAAAGAAATAAGCAAGAAGTACATACATATATAAAAGCGGTGCAGGTCTTATGGCCTGTACCGCTTTTTCTTTAAAAGGCTTTACCCTATCAGCTGTTTTCTTTGATCCACGCTTCATGGACCTCGGTCGCATAGCCTACGGTCTCCATGGCGTCCTTGCAGTATTTATCCGCGCCGATCATGTCGGCGTATTCCTGCGTGAGTACGGCGCCGCCGACCACGGCTTTCGCCCAGGGAGCTTTCTCACGGAGTAGCTTGATCGTGGCTTCCATTGAAGGCACGGTCGTCGTCATCAGCGCCGACAGGCCTACGAGCGGAGCGTGGTGCTCGATGCAGCTCTCAACGACCGTTTCGGGCGGAACGTCCTTTCCCAGGTCAATGACATCGAAACCGTAGTTTTCGAGCAGGGTCTTTACGATGTTCTTTCCGATATCGTGAATGTCACCTTTGACGGTGGCCAGAATGATCTTGCATTTCTTTTGCTGCTGTGTACCGCTGTTGATCATGTGCGTTTTGATCACGTCAAAGGCGGCAGAGCAGGCGCCCGCGCTCATGAGTAACTGCGGCAGGAAGAGGGTCTTTTCTTCGAATTTCTTTCCGACGATATTGAGGGCGTTGATGAGGTGGTCGTTGATGATCACCATCGGATCCACGCCTTCACCGATCATGGCTTTTGTCTTTTCGGCGGCAGGTTCGGCTAAGCCCTTTGTGATGAAGTATTCGAGCGTATCCGAAGCAGCGCCGGGTTTAGCAACTCCGGCTGAAGCGGCTGCGCCTGCAGTCGCCGGAGCGGTTCCCGCGGTCAGTCGGTCTTCATTTTCCGTGGCAAACGTAATATAATCCAGACACTTTTCGTCGAAGCCAGAGAGCATGCAGTGGCATGCATAGGCTTTCTGGATGTCGATGGAATTCGGGTTGATGATCGCGGCGGAAAGCCCGGCCTGCATGGCCATCTGGAAGAAGGCGGCCGTAACGATCTCACGGTGCGGCAGTCCGAAGGAAATGTTCGATACACCGAGGATGGTCTTACCGTGATAATTGCGCGTGATCGCATCAACGGTCTTTAAGGTCTCGCGTCCGGCGACGTCGTCGCTCGCAACGGACATGCAAAGCGAGTCGATCAGAAGGTCGCTCTTTTTGAGGCCGTATTTTTCTGCTTCGGCATACAGTTTCTCGGCGATCTTCAGACGCCCTTCGCAAGTCTCGGGAATACCGTCTTCATCGATCAGAAGGGCAACGACAACGCCGCCGTATTTCTTAACGAGCGGGAAGACTGTATCCATGACTTCCTGTTTACCATTGACCGAGTTGATCAGCGCTTTACCGTTATAGAGACGCAGACCACGCTCCAAAGCGATCGGATCGGTCGTATCGATCTGCAACGGCAAATCGAGCACGCCCTGAAGCTCGGTGATGACGTCACAGATCAGCGACGGCTCATCGATCTCAGGCAGGCCGACATTGACATCCAGTACATCCGCGTGGTTATCCTGCTGGGTCAGTCCCTCCTGCAGGATATAATCGATATCGTGATCGCGCAGCGCCTGCTTAAAGCGCTTCTTACCGGTCGGGTTGATGCGCTCGCCGATCAGAATCGGACGGTCTTTGAAATACACCGCATGGGTGTAGGAAGTGATCACAGTCAGGTTTTTCGGCTCGGGATAGACCGCGGGAATATCCTTCGTCAGTTCGACCATGCGGGCAATGTGTGCCGGCGTTGTACCGCAGCATCCGCCGATGATATTCGCACCGGCCTTCGCGATCTCTGCCATGCATTCGGCAAAATCATCCGGATCCACATCGTAAACCGTCTTACCGTTTTCCGAGCGCGGAAGTCCGGCGTTCGGATTAACGATTACCGGGATACTCGATGCAGCGACGAGACGGGGTACGATGGGCGCCATCTGCTTCGGACCGAGTGAACAGTTCAGGCCGACGGCCGTAACTCCGAGTCCCTCAAATAATGCGACGCAGGTCTCGGGATCCGCGCCTGTAAGCAGTTTTGCGTTTTCATCATATACAGTCGTAACGAAGATCGGTACATCGGTCGTTTCTTTTGCTGCCAGAACGGCCGCCTTTGCTTCGTATACATCGTTCATGGTCTCGATCAGCACCAGATCAAAGCCTCCACACGTAGCAGCAGGCTTCAGGATGCTTTTGAATACATCGACCGCGTCCTCGAACGCGAGGTCGCCGAGGGGCTTTAACAGCTTACCGGTCGGTCCGATATCGAGTGCGATATAGTGGGGTGCTTTGGCAAATGTATGGTCGGAATTCTCGATCGCTTCGCGGGCCGCGTTCGCATTTGCAAGGGCGGCATTTACGATCTGCTTAAGCTCATCCTCAGCAAACTTCAGGCAATTCAACCCGAACGTATCGGTCTTGATGATATTTGCGCCCGCCTTATAGTAGTTTTCGTGCAGACCGCGAATAAAGTCCGCATGAGAGAGATTCCAACGCTCCGGAAGCTCGCCGGGCTGCAAACCGTTTTCCTGCAGAATCGAACCGGTTCCTCCGTCAAAATAGAGCATTTTCCCGGATCTGAGTTGTTCTTCGATCGAAATTCTGGACATGTCTTTTTCCTCTTTACTCGTTTGGGTTGCCTCCGCAGGAAGAAGCGTTCTTAACGCCGATCAGAGCGGTGACAGATTTAGTAGGTTGCATCAGCAGCGAATCATTTAAGCTAAGCCCGATATCGCGTGCGGCTTTTCCGAAGAAGCGGAAGACGTCGATCTGGTGAGAGAGCGAGAAATCTCCGTATCCAGGGCTGTAACGTGTGGCAAATGCCATGTTTTCGTCTCCGTACATTTTGTGGATGTCCGCTTCCAGAAGGTCGCAGTAGACCTCCACCAGCATAGCACCCAGACCCTGGTGGATCATGGGAAGCGCCTGGTTTTTTAAGCGGTCGCGGGCGATCAGACGGTCGCATCCGACGCCGATCGTCGCAGCGAACAAAAAGACGCCGTTACAGTCTTTGATGTGTTTATACAGTGTGTCGGAGCAAATGTTGGTAAAACCTGCGCCGATGCAGTAATGTTTGTCTTTACAGCTGCTTTTTTCCTCCTCGAAGGTGAGAGGAAAGTAAGCATAGATCGCGTTCGGTTTACATACGGACAGCTGTGCTTCCAGCGCCAAATCAATCTGCTTTTTCAGATCCTCATCAGGGCCGCATTTGCCGATCTGCATATACCGATAGCTTTGCGGCATATCGATCGTTAGGGCAGAAGCGTCTGCATGATGATAAAAAATCGTTCCTGTTTTCGGTAGTGCCATATGAAACCTCCCCCAAGGTCAAAATTCCAAAAAAATGGTGCCTTCGGAATACCTTAAATGTAGTATAAAAGGGGCAAAAAGTCAAGAGTACTTGCGCTTGCATATTGCTTGTAGTATAATTAGACTGGTTTGCTTTGCGGAAAGAAGCAAATTCATCCAGGCAATGCTTTTAAGTCATGTGTATTGCAAGGAAGGAGTTAAAATGACGGAGAAGAAAAGACCCGCAAAAAGGGTAATCAGTAGTTCGATGAAGAAAGCCGCCCCCAAGGCCGAGACACCGAAAAAGAAGCGCATGCCGAAATGGGCGAAGGTCCTTTTGATCGTGTTCATGTCGCTGGCGATTCTGTCGCTGTGTCTCTTTATAGCGTATAAGCTCATCTTCAGCCACTATTATAATAAATTGCAGATCGTGGACGCGGATCATCCGGATATCACGATGGCGGTCAATGAAACCCTCGAACCCGAATCCGGAGATGACGATCCGGATCTGACGGATTCCCCGAGCGAAGAGGTCGCTGCGGTGGAGGATGAATTGGCCCGTGTTATGCGTGAATACGAAGAAAAGATGCGTGCGAGTGCAGGCGATAAAAACAACTCAGCCTACACAGAACCCGACACGGATATTATAGAAGATCCTACCGAAGGTAACATCGATGACCCGCAGAACCCCGAGATCTCGGATACTTCTGCAGCTTTGCAAAGCCCCGGTGGTTCAGGACAGACAGGAACCCCTAAACAGGGCCAGACCCAGCCACAGCAAGGAAATACGACACAACAGGGGAATCCTACTCAAGGTTCTTCGGGTTCTTCATCCGGATCCTCTTCTTCAGGGAATAAGGTAGCCGGAAGCACCGGCCTCTATACGACCGGACGAAAGGAAGCGGGTAATATCGGTTTAGCTAACGGCGGAGCCGGCGACGGCGTCCTTCCGCAAGTCGGGGCGGACCCGAATGTCTTAAATATTCTTTTGATCGGTATCGATGCGCGTTCCGACACCAATGCAGGCCGCTCGGATACGATGATCATCATGTCCATCAATCGGAATACGAAGCAGATCATTCTGACATCTTTAATGCGTGACTGCTACGTAGCTATTCCCGGCCGCGCCAACAATCGTCTGAATGCAGCGCATGCTTATGGTGGCGCTAATCTTTTGATGCAGACGATCGAAGCGAATTTCGGTATCCATATCGATTATTTCGCTCGCGTTAATTTCTTCAGTTTCATGGATATCGTCGATGCAGTCGGCGGTATCGATATCAATCTGACAGAAGCCGAGCTTCCTCACGTGAATTCGGCATCAACAGCGCAAAATAAGATCACGAGCGCCGGAGTGAACCATCTGAATGGTCCGCAGGCACTGGCTTATGCACGTATCCGCTATGTCGGTTCCGACTATGCCCGTACCCAGCGGCAGCGTACCGTGCTTCAGACGGTTGCCGGGAAAATGCGGCAGATGGGCCTCGGTGAACTTAACAGTTTCCTGAATGTAGCGCTTCCGAAGATCGCGACCAATATGCCGCAGGGCGTTTTGAACGATATCGTCTGGAGCCTGCCTTCCATACTGAAGTATAATATATCGGAATTCCGCGTGCCTTGGGACGGCACCGGTAAGTCGGTCCGCATCAATGGTAAGAGCGTTCTTTCCGTTGATATCACGGCAAATCGTAATCTGCTTAATCAGATCATTTACGGCAGATAGAGATCCGTATCACAGGCCATGCCCGAATTATAAAATCTTACGGAGTATTTATGTCTATCAATCAGCAACTCATACGAAACTTTTGTATCATCGCCCACATCGATCATGGTAAGTCGACATTGGCCGACCGCATCATCGAAAAGACGGGCTTGCTTACACAGCGCGAAATGCAGGCGCAGGTCCTGGATAATATGGAACTGGAGCGCGAGAGAGGTATCACGATCAAGGCGCAGGCCTGCCGCATCATCTATAAGGCAAATGACGGCAATGAATATATCTTCAATCTGATCGATACGCCCGGACATGTGGACTTCAACTATGAAGTTTCCCGTAGCCTGGCTGCCTGTGATGGTGCGATCCTGGTCGTAGACGCGGCGCAGGGCATCGAAGCACAGACTCTGGCCAATGTCTATCTGGCGCTGGATCACGATTTGGATGTGTTCCCGGTCATCAATAAGATCGACCTGCCGAGTGCCGAGCCTGAGCGCGTCATCCATGAGATCGAGGATGTGATCGGTCTGGAGGCGCAGGATGCGCCGCTGATCAGCGCGAAGAACGGCATCAATATCGAAGAGGTCCTGGAGCAGGTCGTTACGAAGATCCCTGCCCCTAAGGGCGATCCGGAAGCACCGCTGAAGGCGCTGATCTTCGATTCCATTTACGATTCCTATAAGGGCGTTATCGTATTCTGCCGCATTAAGGAAGGCACGGTCCGCAAGGGGATGGCGATCAAGATGATGGCGACCGGTGCCACGGCCAATGTCGTTGAAGTCGGCTATTTCGGAGCAGGCCGTTTCATCGAATGCGACGAGCTTCCGGCAGGAATGGTTGGTTATATCACCGCCAGCATCAAAAACGTGAAAGATACGATGGTGGGCGACACCATTACCGAACTAAACCGGCCGGCTGCCGAGCCGCTGCCCGGTTATAAAAAAGTACAATCCATGGTCTACTGCGG
>DBXX01000019.1:31630-31998 GCA_002309675.1 Lachnospiraceae bacterium UBA1201 | reverse complement strand
GAGCCGGAGACATCCATTGCCCTGGGCTTTGGTTTCCGTTGCGGCTTTTTGGGCCTGCTGCACCTGGAGATCATCCAGGAGCGTCTGGAACGCGAATACAATCTGGATCTGGTCACGACGGCGCCGGGCGTTGTCTATCATGTCAACAAGACCGACGGTACGCAGATCGATCTGACGAATCCTTCGAACCTGCCGGATCCTTCGGAGATCCTGTCCATGGAGGAACCGGTCGTTTCCGCCGAGATCATGGTGACCACGGAGTTCATCGGCCCGATCATGGAACTGTGCCAGAACCGCCGCGGCGTGTACCTCGGCATGGAATATATCGAGACGACGCGCGCCCTTTTGAAATACGAGCTGCCGCTCAA
>DBXX01000019.1:164-31493 GCA_002309675.1 Lachnospiraceae bacterium UBA1201 | reverse complement strand
GTCCATGCGGACAATGCGTACGAGCGCGGCCGCAAGATGTGTGAAAAGCTGAAGGAGGAGATCCCGCGTCATCTGTTCGAGATTCCGATCCAGGCAGCTGTGGGCAATAAGATCATTGCCCGTGAGACCGTGAAAGCGATGCGTAAGGATGTGCTCGCGAAGTGCTATGGCGGCGATATCTCCCGAAAGAGAAAACTGCTCGAGAAGCAGAAGGAAGGTAAGAAGCGTATGCGTCAGATCGGCAACGTTGAAGTGCCGCAGAAAGCATTTATGTCGGTTTTGAAACTGGATGAGGAGTGATCATGTCCGAGAAAAAAACACTGGGTATCTATGTGCATATCCCTTTTTGTAAACAGAAGTGCCGCTATTGCGATTTTCTTTCGTTTCCGATTGCGAATGAGGAGACGAAGGAAGCTTATGTGGACGCTTTGATTCGAAATATACAGGAGCAGGCAGCGGTCTGCGCCGATCGGTATATCGTAGATACGATCTACATCGGCGGAGGCACGCCTTCTTTGCTTTCTTTCGAACAGTTGCAGAGGATATGCTATGCGATCGGAACCTCGTTCCAGATCGACCCGGATTATGAATGGACTCTGGAAGTTAACCCGAATTCCGCAGGTGACAGTGTTAAACTGATGATGCTACGAAAGGCGGGCATCAATCGCTTAAGCATCGGTGCGCAGTCTACATGTGAGAACCATTTGCAGAACCTCGGACGCATCCATTCCGTTCAGGACATTTTCCTGACCTATGAAGCGGCCTGCAAGGCCGAATTTACGAATATTAACGTCGATCTGATGTATGGCATCCCCGGACAAACGGTCGAAGATTTCGCAAAGAGTCTGGAAGACATTTTATATATTGCACCGCAGCATCTTTCGGCATATCAGCTGATCATTGAAGAAGGAACGCCGTTCTATGATCTCTATCATTCCGGGCAGCTTAAACTTCCTTCCGAAGAAGCCGTCGCCCAGATGGAAGAGATCCTGTTTTCCTGGACGCAGTTAGCCGAAATGCACAGATATGAGATCTCGAATTTTGCTAAACCCGGTTATGAATCCAGACATAATCTGCGCTACTGGAGAATGCAGGACTATCTGGCCGTAGGTTTAGGTGCGTCGGGATTTTTCTTCGGCGATCCGGGCATCCGCAGCGAAAACACGCGAAATCTGAAAGAATACCTGGAGCATCCGACGGCGGGAACCATCACGCAGGTTCCGATCCACAACGAGATGGAAGAGTTCTGCTTCCTGGGACTTCGTATGCTGGAGGAAGGTATCGATTGCGAGCACTTCCGAAATATGTTCGGCAGAAGGATCGAGACGGTATATCCGCCGGCTTTGTTTGAACGTTTTATCCAGCAAGGCTTGATGGAAAAGAAAAACGCCCCGCGGGAAGCGTATGTGCTTACCCCGCGCGGCGCGGAAGTTTCAAATCAAATCATGGCGGAATTCATCCAATAGGATCTTATTTCGGTTCTCCGCTTTCTTCCTCGGAAGCAATTTCGTCCTGATTTTGCTTCTGTTCTTTTGCCTCGTCAACTTCCCGGGTCTTACGGATCCAGTTCAGAACGAGAAAATGAAAGTAAATGAAGAATGGGATAACGATGGTCAGCGCGAAGCAGACCCAGGCCCAGCTTTGCAGGGCTTCAATGCCCGAGATAGCAAACAAAAACGCCAAGATATATAAGGTCACGATAAATGCGACCAGTACGATCACAAAGATCTGTTTTTTCGTTAATTTTTTCATTTCTTCTCCTTTGGGGTTGAATGAATTACAGTATCTATTTTCCACAGGAGAGGAAAAATGTCAAGTCCTTACTTTGATTTTGCGCAGATATATGACGCCTGTATGGACGATATCCCGTATGAAGCGTGGGCCGGTTTCCTGAAGCGGCAGTTTGACGAATACGGGATCGGTCCGAGTGCCCTCGTTCTGGATCTGGGTTGCGGGACCGGTACGTTTACACTGCTACTGCGGGATCTGGGCTATGACATGATCGGCGCGGATATCTCCGAATCCATGCTGGAGGTAGCACGCGAAAAATACTATGAATGCCTGGAAAGCGAAGAGGAGTCCGGGAATACCAAAGCCCCGGTCCTGTTTTTGCAACAGGACATGCGCTCCTTTGAGTTATACGGGACGGTCGGAGCCGTTGTCGCGATGTGCGATACGATGAATTATGCGTCCGGCCCCGGGGATCTGGAAACGGTCTTTCGCCTGGTGAATAATTATCTGGATCCGGGTGGATTATTCATATTCGATCTTAAGACCCGTCACTATTTTCGGGATGTCGTCGGGGATCGCACGTTTACGGACGTTCGGGATGACATGGCATTGATCTGGGAAAATGAATTCGAGGAGGAGACCGGTAAAAACACGTATCGGCTTACCATGTTTTTGGAAAATGAAGATGGATGCTACGAGCGAAGCGAAGAGGTCCATGAGCAGAATGCATTTTCCGCGGAGACAGTACAGGAACTGATCCGAAAGTCCGGTTTACGGCTCGAACGGATATATGAGGTCAATGAAGACGGCACCGAGCTTAACGCAACGGGCCGGGAAGAAACGGCAGAACGCTTGTTTTTCGTCTGCCGTGAGCAAATGAAATAAAGGTGAAGAGTTATGGGAGACTATTTTATTCGCGTAACGGCCGCAGGAGGCCGAATCCGGGGCTTTTTTGCCACTACCGGAGAGTTAGTGGAGTTTGCAAGAAAAGCTCATAATACGAGCCCTGTGGTGACAGCTGCGTTAGGCCGTCTGTTGACAGGCGGTGTGATGATGGGCGCCATGATGAAGAATGACGCCGACCTTCTGACGATAAAGATCAACGGCGACGGCCCGATCGGTGGGCTGACCGTAACGGCAGATGCTAACGGAAACGTAAAAGGATATGCAAATAATCCGGTCGTTATGATACCGGCGAATGATAAAGGAAAACTCGATGTTGCTTCGGCAGTCGGCGTCGGTGTGCTTCAGGTCATAAAGGACATCGGGCTGAAAGAACCGTACATCGGCGACACGATCTTGGTCACCAGTGAGATCGCCGAGGATCTGACCTATTATTTCGCGACCAGTGAGCAGACTCCTTCCTCGGTGGGCCTCGGGGTTTTGATGTCGAAGGAGAACACGGTGAAATGCGCCGGCGGCATGATTCTTCAACTGATGCCGGATGCCGATGAGAGCGTAATATCGCTCCTGGAAGAACGCCTGAAAGAAGTTACCTCCATTACGGCGCTTTTGGAAAAGGGCATGACACCGGAAGATATCTGCATGATGATCCTTCATGACATGCAGCCGGAGATCAGCAGACATTATCCCTGCAGATTTACGTGTGATTGTTCCAAGACGCGTGTAGGAAAGGCTCTGATCTCCATCGGTAAGAAAGAACTCGATCAAATGATCGAGGATGGAAAAGAGATCGAGGTCAACTGTCATTTTTGCAACACAAACTACTATTTTTCGGTTGAAGAACTGAAGGAACTGCGCGACCTTGCTTGACACTTTCGGGTGCCTTTGATAGAATAGGATTTGATTTTTATAAAGAGGTGTTTTTATGTTCGGTCACGTAATGTTCGCTCCGGAACGTTCTCCGGAAGATGTAATACGTATCAGTAGCAGTGTGATCAATTGGCAGCTCGCCATGATCATCATTCTCATCGTGTTGATTGCTTTATATTTCCTGTATGCACATAACGCATTTTCCGGCTATTTTATGGCGATGCTGTGGGGCGGCCTGGGCTGCTACCTGTATCACCAGTGCTTCGCGGTCATCGTTAACCTGCTGCGTTCGTTCGGCCTGGCGGGCTTCGTTCACGTCGCTGCCGATGATACGATCACGATGCATCCGGCAGCTCCGTTTGTCAGTCTGGTCTTTGTATTTTTGGAAGCGCTCGTTTTGGTCGCATGGCTCTTTGCTTTCTATAAGTTCTTTATTTTGCTGAAGCAGAAGCCTACGATGGGTTCCACGGTCAATGTTGCACTCGGTTACACATTTATCGAGTTCCTTCTGTTTATCGTGAATTTCGGCTTATCCATTCTTACGGCAAAATCCATCAATAAGATGGAAAACTACGCGCAGTTGACTGCGAAGATGGATGAGAACGGTATAAAGGAACTGGAACGTTTCCTGGAGGATATCAACCGATATACCACTTCTTACAGTGTGGAAATGATCATCGGTTTTATTTCCACGATCTTCTTCGTTCTGGCTCTGGTTATATACATCCACTGCTACATGTCGAAGAAAGAAGCAAAGCCCTGCTTTGCGACGGCAGTCATGTATACCGGTTCTTATCTGCTTTGGGATAATACATTATTTGCAAATGACTTGGGCATTGTGTCACAGATCCTTAAGCTGGTCATTGCGATCGTAGGTCTTGTTTTTGCCCTGAAGTTTTTGAAGGAGCATTGCCCCGAGCATCATGCTTTGTTTACCGGCAAATTCAAAAAGGGACCGTTCTACGTTTTCTTCCATCGTACACCTACCGATAAACCCGGAATGCCCGGAAACGGTAAGGATACCGGCTCGAAGATCGCTTCTAAGGCATCGAAGCGGAGCAGAGTCGGAAACTTCAAAGATTTCCATAAACTGGATAAAAAGTAAAGGCTTTGAAATATAAGAATACGGCGCTGCTTCGTAAGGAAGCCGGCGCCGTATTTTAATGCTTTTATTTTGTTTTCTTCCGCCTGAAGATCGAGCGGAAACGATATTTAAATCTCTGTTTAGCGGTCAATGTACCGTCCAGTTTTTGCTTAACTTCCGTCAAAAGCACATTTGTTTCGTGAAAATGATCTTCGGAAATATCGTTCGGTCCGTAGGCTGCATCCTCCAGGTAAGAGCGAAGAGTAGAAGCCTTATCTTCGGAGAAACCGTATTTGCTTTGCATTTCGTCTGAGAAGTCCCTGTAGAGCATTTCCTCCTTCGGGAGCAGACCGAACAGAGAGTACTTACGGCAGATGGAGCGATAGGTTTCCATGATCTTCAGATTAAGACCGCGATGATAGATCTCGGGCGTTTCTTTCTCTTTCACGAGGATGATAACGAAACGTACGATCAGCAGGATCGTTACACCTACGGCAACGATGATGAGGAAACGAAGCAACATCTTCGCAGCGAAGGAAAGATCGACCTGGAACAGGCCTGCCATGGGTGAGAAATCGATATCATTCAGAATGGTGCCGCCGTTCCAGAATTCATAATCGCTTTCCTCGTCTTCGTCTCCGTTGATACCGACCGTGAATTCGAAGGGTACCCAGCCGAGCTCCGGAAACCAGATCTCTACCCAGGCGTGACCGGAAGAGTCATTTATCGGAACATTTACGACAGGAGCATCGTTGAATGAACTGGGACCTTCATGCATGGTTTTCGGGTCAACATCGTTTAAGATCTCTGCATTGGAAGATACATCCGAGAAGGAGAACATATATCCTTCGACGTATCGTGCGGGAATGTTCATGGTCCGCAGAAGCAGGACTGCCGAGGATGCAAAATGCTGGCAGAAGCCGTGCTTACTTTTATTCAGGAAATAGATGACGAAATCCTCGTTCTTAGGAAGATTACCCGGATTCAGCGTGTAAGTGTAGTTCGAAAAGAATTCCTGCAACTGCTCGACGCGATCCAGTACCGATCCGTGAAAGTTCTGCTCCAGACAGATCCTCATCAGTTGGCGGGCGATCTTCGGCTGGCTCGGATCGGGATCGGAGATCGTCTTCATACGGTTCAGATAAGCCTCCTCACTGACGAGGATAAATTTACTCAGTTCCAGAGAGGTCGACTGTAGATTGATCTTACTGCTGTCCGGCGGCGTGTAGTCGAACATCCGATAGCGTTCGATATCCGATGTGGAACCGAATTCCGGAATGAATTGATAGTATTCATAGGTATATTGACGGTTCGGGTCGGGTGGATACGATGCATATTGCGGTTGGTAAGCAGTCAAATAATCGAAGGCCTCATGGGTCGTTGTTGCACCCCGTCTGAGTATATCATATTTGAACATCGGGTTCTCATAATCCTCGATCGAAAAATAGGGGATGAGTGCGCCACTCTCATTCATTGGGCGAATGTTCATGGATGCCTTATATACATATTTGTGAAGCGGATGATCCGGATCTTCGTAGATCTTCCGGAGCGTTTCATTGGCCTTATATTCGTCTTCCTTCAGGATCTCCAGATCGGTGTTGATCGTATCTGACCAGGAGGACCCGGTATAATAACTTCCGATAAACTGACGGATATATACGGCATCATAACTGGCAGGAACATAATCGACTTCCAACACTTTTTGGAAGGTCGGCTGTACTTTTCCGCCGGAATAGAGATTACCGAAGGAGGTCATGCTGTTTTTGGTTGAGCCTTTGAAGAAACCGCTTAGACCTTCGGTGAAGAAGATACGAGCGTAATCCTCCGTGCTTTCTTTCATGGAAGCCCATTCCCTCGGAGTTGAAAACCGGTTCGAAGGATAGAGAAGATTACTCAGAAGCACCATGAAGACCAGAACACCGATGACGAACGCTGACGTCTGTGCCATGACCTTACCGTTAGATGTGCTTCGGTACAGGTGTTTATCGGACGAATGTCGTATTACGTAGTATTTATGTAGTCGGTCCGGAAGATTATACTGTTGTGTGCTCTTCAGGATGACCATACTCATCATACAGAAGGCGTAAGACAGGTAGTGGACCGGCTGCGGTTGGTAATCAAAATAGAAGATGAGCAGCCAGAAAGGGGCGGATACAAACAGAACGACCGGAATGCTCATGAAGTTATTGATCAGGAAGTTCAGGAAGATCACACTTACGATACCGATGTAGAGATAGAAGAGCGGAATCGTCACGGCTCGGTCTCCGATAGCCTCGTTATAGGAACGGATGGCAGATGTATTCAATTCGTAGGACGCGGTCTCGAACGTAATATTGATGATGGCGTTCAGACCGGAGTTGATGTAATAGTAGCCCGAGGTCGATATGACTACGAAAAACAGGAAGAAAAAGATGTAGCCCAAGGTACGGCATAAACCATTGTAGTTAAAGAAACCGACCAAAAGAGCAAACGGAAGCAAAATGATTGGGACGATCGCGGTATTGTCCGAGATCTCATAGGCTGCATTGATCATCGTGATCGGAGTATAGATCAGCAGAAACAGCAGAATACCGCGGAAGAGGCACGAATAGGCGCGTGCGGGCGACGGCAGGTCAATATTGCGCTCGATAAGAAAGCCCTGCCGGTGCGACTTGCGTTCCAGCAAGGCAGCCTGTCTGCTCGCATTACCGGAGCGTATGAACTGCCAGGGGCGTATCTTATTTTGCTGTATCTGCATATATATTGCCTTCCGTTAGTTACGATGTACTGTGGAGACCTGCTCGACTTCGTTACCGAAGAGGAGCGAATGATTCAGCGGAACATTCTGGTCGGCCGGGTGAATATAAAAGAAATCGTTGTAGTTATCGTCGGTTTTCGTGAAGTATTCCAGTGTGATCGAAGGATCTTTTACGGGCTCCTCGTAGTAGAGTATGCGGTAGAGATCGGTCAGATCCGAGCGGCGCAGAATCTCCATGCTTTTGAGCTCGGCTGCCCGTCGGGAGTACCAGCAGACCAAAATAGGCCTTTTTTCATGAAGCAACTGCGTGGCCAATGTTTCGAGCATATCGTAGGAAGAATCGAGACCTTCGATTATCTTTGCCTCGGTATCTTCCTGTTCTTTGTATACACGTTTGTTTTTGGTTTCGGGACGGTACAGATCCATCAGGATGCAGGCATCATTGTCCGAGAGAGAACCGAATTGTTTTACCATGATCTCGCCGGCTTTGACGCTGAGCTTCCAGTGGATCGTGTTCAGACGGTCGCCGGGGCGGTATTCGCGTACGTCGATCATCTGGGTCGCATCATTGCCCACGACGTCACTTTCGGAGAGTTCAACGTTTCCGCTGCCGCCGACAGCCATCGTGGAAAAAGTATCGTTCAGCCGGATCGGAAGGACCAAGATGTCCTTCTTCAGGTCTAAGTTACGTTTGAACGTAAAAAAGTTCAGATAATCCGGAATGCATACGCGGTTAAGCTCGATCCGCAGATAGCCGGAGTAAAGGATCTTAAGGGGAATCGTGACGGTCTGTTCACTGCGAATCTTAAGTCCGGTCCATATCGTATGAACGTCTTCATTTGGGTATAAGATATTTGAGATCGTGAGATCGAGCAGATGTTTCGGAATCGGAAAGATCGTCGGGTTTCGCATGCCGATCGTCACTTCGAGTTCGGCACCCTTCGAGATCGTGTCCGGGAGATACCAGGAGTAATCGGTGCGCTTGATCACGTAACGCGCCAGAATAACAGAAACGAACGGGAAGAGCAAAAAGAAGAACAGTAAAATCGCGAAAAAATAGAGTCGGAAAAAACGCAGCCCCAGATATAGGGCAGCCAGTGTGACCAGATATCCGACGATTCGCAGGATCTTTTTAATCATAGAGACTCCTGATTACATTTTGGGAAGCGGTGTCTGGTCTACGATCGCCTTCATGGCGGTCTCCAATGTAAATCCATTCATTTTAGCTTTGGAACTGAGCACAAGACGATGACAGGAAACATCGTTAAAGATCGACTGTACGTGTTCGGGCAGAACATAGGTGCAGCTTTCGATGAATGCGGTCGCCTGCGCCATCTTCAGAAGAGACAGAGAGGCGCGGGGGCTTAAGCCGAGAGAAAAATAGTTTTCGTTACGTGTCGCCTCGGTGAGACGCACGATATAGTCGTAGATACAGTCGTGAACGAAGATCTTTTTAGCTTCTTGCTGCATGATTGCGACATCATTTTGGCCCAACAGACCGGTGAGTGTGTTCAGAACGTCGCCGACATTTCCCTTCAGGATGGCAACGGCATTCGAATGATCCGGATAGCCCATGGAAAGACGGATCATAAAACGGTCTAGCTGGGATTCCGGAAGCTTTTGCGTACCGGATGAACCGAAGGGATTCTGGGTCGCAATAACGATGAAAGGAGAAGGCAGCTCACGGGTCACGCCGTCGACGGTCGCCTTAGCTTCTTCCATTACTTCCAAAAGAGCCGACTGGGTCTTCGGAGAGGTACGGTTGATCTCATCTGCGAGGAACAGGTTGCAGAATACGGCACCTTCTTTATATTCGAAACTGCCGGTCTGATTATTATATAAATTGAAACCGATGAGATCACTGGGAAGTACATCGGGTGTAAACTGCATTCGTTTGTATTTTAATGACATCGTTCGGGAAACGGTGACAGCGAGTGTGGTCTTACCTACACCCGGGATATCTTCGAGAAGAATGTGTCCGCCTGCAATGATAGCGGCCAGAAGTTTATATATGATATCATCCTTTCCCTTAATGACCTGGCCGATCTGCTTAGTTACTGCTTCTATTTTTGCGTTCATGTGTATACTCCCTTGATACATTTTACGTATTAATGCCTTTGAATCGCACACATTTTCGGACGGAAGATCCAGGCCGTCTGAAGGCATAAATACTCCATTTGATTATACCATAATCACTTATGAAAGTAAAGGAACGAATAAGAGAAGAAACGGTAAATAAATTGACATTTACCATTGGTTGTACTAATATAAAAAATAGGGTCGAAGTAGGAACGACCCTTGAAAGTGTGCGTTAAGAGGGAAGTAGGAATGTTCCGATAATCGGAGGGTATATGAGTAAAAACAACATGGACCGTGAGTTTAATCACTGGTATGAGGAAATGATGATATGGCTGATGGGTATCGTCCTGTTTGCGACGATGGCAGTCATATTTGAGATCAAGACCATCGTTTTTCTATCTTTGGTCTGTGCGGTCGTACTTTGCTGGAGACTGTATAAACTACAAAAACTGTATAACTATTATAAGACGAACCTGAATATCATGCGCGAATGTTTCTCTGACGTTGCGATCTTCACGTGGGTCAGCGCTTTCCGTACGGTATTGGTTTCCGGTAACAGCCAGATGCTGGTGGATGACTGGGTACCCATGAGCGAGACGATGACGCGCGAGCAGCTCGAGGTCCTGCTTGGGAAGATCACGGAGACGGTCGAGAATAAAGAAGAGAAGATCTATAAGATCCGCGTCTCCAACCGCGATAAATATATTCAGATCCGTTATCAACGTGAGCGTGGCATGCAGGTCTACATCTTATCCGATGTGACTGACATGATCACGAATAAGGCGGAACTGATCTCCTTTACCTATTACGATATGGCGACGAAGCTTCTTTCGAAGGATGCGATGGTGAAGCGGGTGGAAGAGTTCATGGTATCCCATTCGGATTACGGCGGTTATGCCGAACTGGAGATTCTCGGCGTGGATCGTGCGACTACGCAGCAGAAAGAGAAGATCGACGGCGGTCTCGACCATCTGTCGAAACTTATCAAGCGTCATGAGCAGAACAACAACGTTGTATGCGGACGTATCTCGAAGACCCGTTTCGCATTGTACTATTTCAATTCGAACGCGATCGATGCATATAAACGTGCAGTCGGATTATCCCAGGAGATCATCGGTTATCTGGAGAGTTTTAATGAACTGAATAATACGAAGCTCCTTTTTGCCGGCGGTTTCGCGCATTTTCCGGAGCAGGGCAAGACCTATACGGAACTGGTCTCGAAGGCGGACTTTGCACTGTTCGAAGCAACTTCGCAGCGCCTGGGCCGCATTATAGAGTTCTCGGAGGATGTTTACGCTGAGCGTGAAGAGAAGTACATGCGTGTGCAGACCTTCAACCGTATTATCAACGGTAATCTTTTCGATTATCAGTTCCAGCCCATCGTCAGCGCGCATAACGGCGAGATATTTGCATTTGAGGCGCTGATGCGTCCGCGCACGGATGTTCCCATGACGCCGAGCGAGATCATCGGTATCGCTAAGGAAGAGGGACGCCTCGGAGAAGTCGAACTGCTTACATTTTCCAATACGATGCGTATCCTGAATGAGAATAAAGACATTTTCTCCTCTAAGAAGATGTTCATCAACAGTATACCGGACTGTTATGTGCCGGATGAGTTTTTCGAACAGCTGATCGAGCAGTACGGACCGATGCTGGACCGTATCGTTGTAGAGATCACCGAAGAACTGGATCTGAGCGATCAGATGGATGAGATCATCCAGAAGCGTTATCGAACGCATAATATGATGGTTGCACTCGATGACTTCGGAAGCGGTTATGCGAACGAGTCGAACTTGCTTCGCTGTCAGCCGGACTTCATTAAGATCGATCGTGCTTTGGTCGTGGATATCGATAAGGATACCAAGAAGCAGCATCTGGTTCGGAATATCGTAAGTTTTGCGAGTCAGCATGGTATTAAGGTCATCGCGGAAGGTATCGAAACGGATGATGAACTTCGTACCGTGATCGAGCTGAATGTAGATCTGATCCAGGGCTTCTGTACATCCAAACCCAGATCGGTCATGCTTCTCGAGATCTCTCAGGAAGTGACTGAACGTATTATCGCTTTAAACCAGAAGTAAAAATACAAAAACGCCCGCAGGTGAAGTGTTCACCTGCGGGCGCTTATTTTACGTGTCCATAAGAATGGAGCTGAGGGGAATCGAACCCCTGTCCGAAAACCCATTCATCGCAATTTCTCCCATCACAGTCATTCTTTAAATTTCCCTCCTACATGCACAGAAGGACAGGCGCACATAAAAGGTAGCTTCATCAATGTTCCGGCCCCGCAAAGCTTAAGGGCAGGAGTGGCGCATCAAGTCGATGCCGGTTCGTAAGCGATGCGGGACTTACGGCCGACAGCTGCACTTAGGCAGCGAAAGCAAAATTATTATCTTCTGCGTTTATATTTTGTTTTCCGTTTTGATATGCAGTCACGGTCTGCAGATGGCTGTCACGATTGCAAAATCCCCGTCGAAACCAGTACAACCCCGTTGTAAGGTTTAAGAGTTATGCAAAAGATGCTTTCTCGAAAGGGAGTATACCCGATTTTACGGTAAATGTCAATGCCGACGCATCATTTTCCGTGAAAATGTTCGGGCTTTGCTTCCATGGTCGGCGCAAAACGGAGCCGGACGGTCGGAAGTTTCGGGAGAACGGTATAATAATTCGTCTGCCAGTCGGGACCCTGCGAGGGATCGTTTTCGCCGCTTGACGGCGGGGCGAAGATATTCAGCGGGATCTCACACGGTCCGGTCAAACGCCGTTCAAAGAAGGCGGGCATAAGGTCGATGCATTTGGTTCCGGGAGCTTTATAGAACCATTTTCCGTGGATCTCCATCATCAGGTTTAACGAAGCCAGCTCATCATCGAAGTAAACCTCAGCGAAGTGAGGGTCGCCGTCAAAACTAAGAGGAATACAGATGCCCTCGGAGTCTTCCGAGCCGCCCCAGCGAAGCTTCGCGGGAAATGCGGCTTCTTCACCGACATTCATAGAAGGAGAGAAGAAGGGATCGGAAATGATCTGCTTATATGCAGTCAGGACAGGCTGCTCCACACCGACGGAAGCATTGTTCGGATCGGAGATCTCGAGCCCTAGCCGACCGTCGTCACGGAACTGGTAGAAGGTAAAGCCCGAGAACCAGCGAACCGGATCTTCTTTAATGTATCTGCAGAAATTCCGGATCATATCGACCTGCTCGTAAGGGCCGGTAACATCCCCGTCTGCGTTGCATTCGCTCATTACCATGGGCTTCTCAACGCCGCTACACAGATACTTAAATCTTTCGTAGCTGCGCTTTGTCATATCGTAGATCTCGCCGGCACTTTCACGCTTGTGCGACTTACCGCCGGGCTCGGCGATGTCATAGGGCCATCCCCAGTGCAGGGCCATGTACTTGTCTACGGACCAGATATCCGTAGCACGAACGGCTTCGGCGAACTCCTTCTCCATCACGATCTCTTCGCTGTTCGGATCCTCGATGCCGCCGATGCAGAGAATCGTGGATACATTGGGCGCATATTTCTTGATGATCTTATGGAAACGGACATAGAAGTCGGCGACTTCCTGATATGTACAGCGTCGGTTGAACGAGAACCAATTGCCCGTTGCCTCATGGTTGATGCGTAAGAATATCCGCCCGAAGGTCGTAAGGTCGTTTGCGATCGCTATGAGATGTTCATCACTCACATGAGGATCGATGGTCAATGTAAGCAGGACATCCTGGCCATGACGGCGGATGTCACGCATATAAGTAAACGGTTCATCGTCCTTATCCCCGATGAGCCCGCCTTTGTAGGTAAAGTAATCGTCATAGGGATAGTCCCAGGCAAACGAAACGTTGGGATTTGCATGCACGACGCTGGCTCTGCCCGGAAATCCTTCGTCGAGTGGATAGTAGCAATACATTAGATTGATCGCACGATGCGGACGTCCGAGTTTCCGCAGGATATAGTCCTGATCTACGTAGGGACCGCGTTCGCTGCCGTCTCCGAGATCGACTGCGCAGGCTGCCGGACCCAAATGTACCTGGTATGCTTTAATGGATTCCATAAAAGAAGCCTCCCCGATGATTTTCCTAAAGTATATCATCAGGGAGGAACGGGGTAAATGTATTTTCCGAGTGTATTTATGTGTTAATCGATGCTTGATCGTTGGCCTTCGCACCCTTCGAAGCTCTTTTTTCAAAACGGGCTTTCAGGTTCTTCATGATCGTGTCGGTTCCGTTCTGAATCAGACAGGAGAGCAGGAACGTCAGAATCAAAGCGAAGAAAAATAAAAGGAAGTACTTAGGAGCGGATAAACCGGTGCTTACCACTTTATCGGAATACTTGGAAAACAGGCGATCCTGGAGAATGTGATGGACCAGAAACATCGTAAATGAGTACTTTGATATGGTACCGACGATACCGCTCAAGAGCGGAATACAGGAAACCTTGCTTTCTTCACGCTTCTTATTGCTGAATGCATATGCAAAGATCATAAATACGGCTAACACACTGATAAGGTTTCCGTAGATCCATGAGCCATTAAACGTACCTTCCGGGAGTAGACCGGCCGGAAGATCGAAGAAAGAAAAAACTCCGAAGATAAATGCGCATGCCAGCAAGAGGGCAGGATGGCATTTTTTGACATAGAATGCTAAGTAGATTCCGGCTACGAACTGCGGCAGCAGGACCAGAACAGATGCCGACGGTTCCGGCGGAAGGATCGGATGCTTGAAAAGATCAGAAATCCGGGCTGCGAGAGTTTCATAATTATACATGAAAAGAAAATGAAGCACCAGCAGGCTCAGACCGAAGACGAGAGGCGCCTTCTTTACTGCCTTGTACAGGAAAGGGAACAGGAGATAGTAGATCAGGATCACGCCGAGGTACCATTCTCCGATGCGATAACAGGTGCTGAAACCGCGCATGGACAGAAAACCATCGAAACCGAAGACCGACCAGATATGGTATCTGGAGAGTAGATTGCCCGCAGGAAGATCGATCCAGAGATAGGCGACGAAATAGCACGCATAAAACAGCGGAAAAATAGCCAATAGACGCTTCTTATAGAACGTGGAGATCTTTTCTCCCGAGCGCTCGAAACTGTTTTTCAGAACATAGCCGGACAGCATCAAAAAGATACCGACACCCAACGAGCCGAGCGTCCAGCTTTCCGCGCGAACAAAAAGAGGAACCGGCGTATCGATATTATAGGTCCCGATCATCAGATTGAAATGGAATACAAAGATCATCAGAAAGGCGATACTTCGCAATAAATCCAGATTAAAATTCCTTTTCATGTCAACCTCCGAATGGAAAACAAAAACTAAAGATATTTTATCATTTCCGCTGGATGCTTGCAAGTGAATATCGAAACGGGACGGACAAAAAGAAACGAAATTTGTGTATGATTTTTCCGAAAAGTATATTGAAGTTCGAAAGTGGTTGTGATATGATGAAGCCATCATACAACAACATGCTTTTTTCAAAAAAGCAGAAAGGTCAGGTGGAAAATGATAAAAGAGTTTAAGGAGTTTATTTCCAAGGGTAATGTTATGGACATGGCAGTCGGCATCATCATCGGCGGCGCGTTCACGGCTATCGTAAATGCACTGGTTGCGAATATCCTGATGCCTTTGGTAGGCCTGATTTGCGGTGGTCAGAATGTAAAAGATCTTTTCTTCAAGATCGCAGACGCTCAGTTTAACTATGGCGAATTGCTGCAGGCGATCATCGACTTCGTTCTCATCGCGTTCGTTCTGTTCTTGATCATCAAGGCCATGAATAAGATGCGTAAGAAGAAAGAAGCTGCTCCGCCCACAACGAAGAAGTGCCCGTATTGCATCACCGATATCGCAATCGAAGCAACACGTTGCCCGAATTGTACTTCCGAGTTACCCGCGAAGGCTGAATAATACAGATCTTAGATCGAAATAAAACGATGATTTAGGCGGTATACGCAACAGCGTATGCCGCCTTTTACGATTTTATTACATTTAATAACATCCGGTTGAAATTTGTATGGCTAAGTGTTAAAATGTTCTAGGAGTGCGGCTTCATGGCCGCATCTATTGAAATGCAAATAAACCGGAGGTCATTCATGAGTGTAAAAAGAGTTTATGCCGAGAAAAAAACACCTTTCGCCGTTGCGGCAAAGGAATTACAGGAGGAGATCGGAAGCTATCTGAATATTGCCGGTGTCACAGGCGTTCGGGTCCTGATCTGCTATGATATCGAGAATCTGTCGGATGCAGTGTATAAAAAAGCACTGACGACCGTTTTTTCCGAGCCGCCGGTCGACACATATTATGAGGAGACTTTCCCGCATAACGACGATGATCGCATTTTTACGGTTCAGTCGTTGCCCGGCCAGTTCGACCAGCGCGCCGACTCCGCAGAGCAGTGCGTGAAGCTTCTGAAAGAAGACGAGGAGCCGATCATCCATTCGGCGACTACTTACGTGATCTCCGGTAAGATCACTGACGAAGAGTTCGATAAGATCAAACACCACTGCATCAACCCTGTGGATTCCAAAGAGATCCCTCTCGAGAAACCGCAGACTTTGATCACAAAGTTTGACGAACCTGCAGATGTCATCATTTTTGACGGTTTCTGCTCCATGAACGACACCGATCTGAATACATTATATGCTTCCCTGGGCCTTGCGATGACCTTTAAGGATTTCAAGCATATCCAAAACTATTTTAAAAATGAAGAGAAGCGCGATCCTTCCATGACGGAGATCCGCGTTCTGGATACGTACTGGTCGGATCACT
This sequence comes from Lachnospiraceae bacterium UBA1201, assembly GCA_002309675.1. Taxonomy (GTDB): domain Bacteria; phylum Bacillota; class Clostridia; order Lachnospirales; family Lachnospiraceae; genus UBA1201. Next base: position 15,328 of record DBXX01000019.1, on the reverse strand, counting down.
GCCGCCATACGACTTTCAATACCGAACTTAAGAATGTTACCTTCCTGGAGGGCGACTATAAGAAGCCGATGCAGGAGACCTACGAGCGTTACGTGAAGGATCATAAGGAGATCTTCGCAGGTCGTAACGATAAGTTCGTATGTCTGATGGATCTGGCCCTGATGGCGATGCGCCGCCTGAAGAAAGAAGGTAAACTCGACGATCAGGAAGAGAGCGACGAGATCAATGCATGCTCGATCGTAGTTCCCGTTACCATCGACGGGGTGACCGAAGAGTGGCTGATCAACTTCAAAAATGAAACCCATAACCACCCGACCGAGATCGAGCCTTTCGGTGGTGCCGCTACCTGTCTGGGCGGTGCGATCCGTGACCCGCTGTCGGGACGTACCTATGTATATCAGGCAATGCGTATTACAGGTGCTGCCGATCCTACGAAGCCTTTGGATCAGACCCTTAAGGGTAAGCTTCCGCAGAAGAAACTGGTTCGCGGAGCTGCGCATGGTTACAGTTCCTACGGCAACCAGATCGGTCTGGCTACCGGTTATGTAAAAGAGATCTATCATCCGAACTACGTTGCAAAACGTATGGAGATCGGTGCTGTTATGGGCGCTGCTCCGAGAAGCGCGGTAGTTCGTCTTACCTCCGATCCCGGAGATATCATCGTTCTTTTGGGCGGCCGTACCGGCCGTGACGGCTGCGGCGGTGCAACCGGTTCTTCGAAGGCTCACAACGAGGCGTCCATCGACACCTGCGGTGCAGAGGTCCAGAAGGGTAATGCGCCTACCGAGCGTAAATTGCAGAGATTGTTCCGTCGTCCGGAAGTCAGCCATTTGATCAAAAAGTGTAACGACTTCGGTGCCGGCGGTGTTTCCGTTGCCATCGGTGAGCTGGCCGACGGCCTTATGATCAACCTGGACCGCGTTCCGAAGAAGTACGCAGGTCTGGATGGAACCGAGATAGCGATCTCCGAATCCCAGGAGCGTATGGCTGTAGTCGTAGATCCTAAGGATCTGGATGCCTTCCTTGCTTATGCAGCGGAAGAGAACCTCGAGGCTACCACGGTCGCTACCGTAACTAAAGAGCCGCGTCTCGTTATGCAGTGGAGAGGAAAGACCATCGTCGATCTGTCCCGTGCTTTCCTGGATACGAACGGCGCACATCAGGAAGCCGATGTAGTCGTTTCCGTGCCTTCCGCTAAGGATACTTATTTCACGGATGTTCCGGTAACGGATGTAGAAGAGAAGTGGTCCTCCATGCTTTCCGACCTCAACGTATGCTCGCAGAAGGGCCTGGTTGAGATGTTTGATGGTTCCATCGGTGCAGGTAGCGTATTCATGCCTTACGGCGGCAAATATCAGCTGACCGAGACACAGGCCATGGTCGCTAAACTCCCTGTACTCAAAGGCAAGACTGATACCGTGACCATGATGGCGTACGGTTTTGATCCCTACCTTTCTTCCTGGAGCCCGTATCACGGCGCGATCTACGCTGTAGTAGATTCGATCGCGAAGATCGTTGCTAACGGTGGTGATTACTCCAAGATCCGCATGACATATCAGGAATACTTCCGTCGTATGACAGAGGATCCGAAGGGATGGGGCGAGCCTTTCTCTGCACTTCTCGGTGCTTATGACGCGCAGCTTGGCTTTGGCCTTCCGTCTATCGGCGGTAAAGACTCCATGTCCGGTACCTTTAACGATATCTCGGTACCTCCGACACTGGTATCTTTTGCAGTGGATGTAGCTTCCGATAAGACGATCATTTCCCCTGAATTCAAGAAACCCGGCCATAAACTGGTTGCGGTCCATATCCATAAAAACGAATATGATCTGCCGGATTATGAGCAGATCAAGGCTACGTATGCCGCAGTCTTCAAAGCAATTCAGAATAAGGCATTCGTTTCCGCTTATGCTCTCGGTGCTAACGGCTATGCAGAAGCAGTCAGCAAGATGGGCTTCGGTAACGGCTTCGGCGCAGAGCTTTTTGCCCGCGTGATCAAAAAGGAACGTCTGTTTGCGCCTGCATACGGCGATCTGATCTTAGAAGCAGCCGATGATCTTTCCTATGCCACCTATCTTGAAGGCTGCGATTATGAGGTCGTTGGTGAAGTTATTGAAAAACCTGCATTTATCTACGGTGACACATGCATCCCTATGAATCAGGCTCTGGCTTGCTGGAAGAAGCCACTGGAAAAGGTATTCCCGACCCGCGCTTCGAAGCAGGCAGCTCCGGTCGCTTCCGATCTGTATAAGGCACCTTCGATCTATGTCTGCAAGAATAAAGTCGCTAAGCCTACCGTATTCATTCCGGCATTCCCGGGAACGAACTGCGAGTATGACAGTATGAAAGCTTTTGAGCGTGCTGGGGCGAACGTTAACATCAAAGTTCTTCGTAACTTGACCGCGGATGATATCCGTGATTCAGTCGATGTATACGAGAAGGCGATAAAGGAAGCCCAGATCGTTATGTTCCCCGGCGGTTTCTCCGCAGGTGACGAACCCGAAGGTTCCGCGAAGTTTTTCGCGACGGCATTCCGTAATGAAAAACTGAAAGAAGCGATCCTGGATCTGATCAACAACCGTGACGGTCTGATGCTCGGTATCTGTAATGGTTTCCAGGCGCTCATTAAGTTAGGTCTGGTACCGTACGGAACCATTGCGGCACAGAAGGATGATTCGCCTACATTGACCTATAATACGATCGGCCGTCATATTTCGAAGATGGTCTACACAAAGGTCGTTTCCAATAAGTCTCCCTGGCTTGCTAAGGCGAAACTCGGCGGAGTATACTGCAATCCGGCATCTCATGGTGAGGGTCGCTTCGTAGCAAACGAAGAGTGGATCCGCAAACTGTTCGAGAACGGACAGGTGGCGACGCAGTACACCGATCCCGAGGGCAATGCTTCCACAGATGAAGAGTGGAATGTAAACGGTTCCTACGCTTGCATTGAGGGTATAACCAGTGCGGATGGCCGCATCCTCGGTAAGATGGCACACTCCGAACGTCGCGGCGATTCGGTAGCGATAAATATTTACGGAGATCAGGATATGAAGATCTTCGAGTCCGGCGTTGAATACTTCCGTTAATGAAAGTTTTCTCGTTGAATTTTGAGGATTGGAATTATCATGGTACATTTACGTAAACTGGTCGAGCGGTTTATGCCGATCTATGCGGCATTACCGCTGATCTGTTGCTTTTTATTTAATTCCCTCGTGTATTTCGGAACCCGTCTGATCACGGGAGGGCGTCATCATTATGATATGACGCTTAGATTTGATACGCAGACGCCGTATTGGCAGTGGACGGTGCTCATCTATTTCGGTGCGTTTGCCTTCTGGGTCGTGAATTACATCCTGATCGGAAGCATCAGCCGCGAGCACTGTTATCGCTTTTGCGTTGCTGACATGTTGTCCCGTGTCGTATGCGCCATCTTTTTCATCCTGATCCCGACAACAAATGTGCGTCCTGAGGTCGTTGGAGATGGTTTCATTCCGTTTTGTATGCGCTTCCTGTATAACGTGGATGATGCGGATAATCTATTCCCGTCCATCCATTGTCTGGTCAGCTGGTTCTGCTATATCGGTATCCGCGGACAGAAGAAGATTCCAAAGGCTTACCAGTGGTTGTCATTGCTCGCTGCACTTGCCGTTTTCCTTTCTACGATGACGACGAAGCAGCACGTATTATTGGATGTCATAGGCGGTTTTTTGATCGCTGAGATCTTATACCGGGTCTCACAACATGTATCTTGGTGGAAACAATATGCGAAAGTTGCCGACCGCGTGACGGGCTTCGTGTTCCGTTGCAAAGTAGTGGGGGATGAGAGTGAAAGCAAAGATATTTAAAATCATCTTCTTTGTAGTTATATTTGCGGTTACTGCGTATAGCGTACTGAAGGGGAAGGATCTCAAATCCATATGGGATGCCATTCTCGGGGTCAGAAAACGATGGCTTTTTCTGGCATTGCTTCTGACCGTATTATTTATCTGCAGCGAGTCCGTGATCATTTCCTACATGTTGCGGGTGCTTAAATCGCCCGTAAAACTCTGGAAATGCATATTGGTATCGTGGATCGGTTTTTTCTACTGTTACATTACCCCTTCCGCTACCGGCGGCCAGCCCATGCAGATGTACTATCTGAAACGCGAAAACGTGGAATACGGTGTCAGCATGCCGGTCATCATGGTCGTTACGATCACTTATAAGCTGATCCTGGTATTGATCGGTATTCCGCTCGTGATCTGGGGCCGCCCTTATGTTCAGGAACATGTCGGTTCCGCCGCGTTCTGGCTCTACCTCGGAGTACTGCTGAACATCATCTGCGTCGGTTTCATGCTTCTGCTTTTATTCCGCATCAACTGGGCAGGTAAGATCCTGTACCTCGGACTTCGCTTCCTGAAGAAGATCCATCTGATCCGAAATTATGAGGCGGCGGAAGCGAAACTGATCGGTTTCATGAAGAACTATCAGGACACGGCAAATTCGATAGCCGGTCACTGGAAGATGCTGGGCAATGTAATGGTGGTCACGGTCATTCAGCGATTGTTCTACTTCAGTATTTCCTGGTGCGTCTATAAGTCGTTCGGACTTTCGGGAACCGGTTTTTGGACCATTATCTTCCTGCAGGCCCTGATCGCGACTGCGGTCGACATGCTGCCGTTCCCCGGCGGTATGGGCATCACGGAGCACATGTTCGAGTTTTGTTTCGCTGCGGTCTATCCGGCAGCGCTTCTGACACCCGCGAACCTGCTGATGCGTGGTGTAACGTTTTATTCCATCGTATTTATCGGCGCTATAGTTACGTTGGTTTCCACCTTTGTTTTCAAGAGAAGAGATCATAGATCAAAACAAGGAGTATCTACATGATAGGTTTTTATGATTATACGATCGTTACGACTTTCCTGAGTTTGTTTTCTTCCATGCTTGGTATTTTCCTGACATCGCAGTCGAATTATAAGTATGCGATCCTGTGCCTCGCATTGTCCGGTTTTTGTGACATGCTCGACGGAAAGATCGCCCGCACGAAGAAAAACCGTTCCGATGAGCAGAAGAGTTTCGGTATCCAGCTTGACTCCCTGTGCGACATCGTTTGTTTCGGCGTGTTCCCTGCGTATTTTGCCTATCGAAACGGCATGGACCGTATCTTTGGTATCGTGATCCTTCTGTTCTATGTTATGAACGGAGTTATCCGCCTGGCTTACTATAACGTGATGGAAGAGAAGCGCCAGAAAGAAACGACTGAGAACCGAAAGTTCTATTCCGGCCTTCCGATCACTTCCATCTCGATCGCGCTCCCGATCTTTTATCTGATCGGAAGCCAGCTGGAGCATAAGTTTTATGTGCTCCTCATCCATATTTGTATGACAGTTGTCGGTACTTTATTCGTTGTGGATTTTAAAGTTAAAAAGCCGAACAATGCGCAGCTTGCGGTCATCGTAATCGTCGTGGCTTTAGTCGTATTGTCTATGCTGAAATTGATCTAGGAGGTACATTCGGTGCAGTATTACACAAGAATGACCAATTGCATACCCAGGGATCGTTATCCTTCGGCCGAACTGGTCGTAAACGACAGCGGTACCCAGGAGAAAATGCTCCGCTTTTTATACGGAACGACCATCGGACGGGCTGTTTTGAAACCTTTGGTTTCACCCGTTGTATCGAAGGTCTGCGGCCGTTTTCTCGACAGCGGTTTCTCTCGTACCTTGATTCCGTATTTTATCCGCAAGTGTAATCTGGATATGACCTTTGTGAATCGTGAGGTAGACGAGTTTAAATCATACAATGATTTTTTCACCCGTGAACTGGTGGCAAATGCGAGACCGGTAGATCATACGAACGATCATCTGATCAGCCCGTGTGATTCGAAACTTTTGGTCTATGAGATCAAAGATGATCTATGCGTGCAGATAAAGAACACGACCTATACGATGCACGAACTCTTGCGTGATCCTCGCCTGGCAGAAAAATACAAAGGCGGTTCGATGTTCATTTTCCGTTTGTCTGTAGATGATTATCACAGATATTGCTACATCGACAGCGGCAAAAAAACGCATAACCGTAAGATCCCGGGTGTGTTCCATACCGTGCATCCGGTAGCCGGAGACATGTACCCCATATACAAACAGAATACGAGAGAGTATTGCATGATGCGTACCGACCATTTCGGGGATGTCATCATGATGGAGGTCGGTGCTTTGAATGTCGGCCGTATTGTGAATTATAAGCAAAAAGGTCGGTTTTACCGCGGCGAGGAGAAGGGACGCTTCGAATTCGGCGGTTCGACGATCGTTTTGTTCTTTGAAAAAGACCGGGTCGTGCCGGATCCGGATATCATGCTCCACAGCAGCCTTGAGATCGAGACGAAAGTGAGTATGGGTGAAAAAATCGGCGTTGGAGGAGTTGGAAATGTTTGAAGCTCAAGTACAGGAAGTCAATAAAAAACTGGATGAGGCGATCGAAGCCGCGAAACAGGACATTGAAACCGGTATTTCTGACGTGGATGCGATCATTCAGGAACTGGATCAGATCGTTCCCATGGAAAGTAATGAATATTATGAGTGCAAGTGCAATCTTTATGAGGTTTCTTCGGATTTTCGCCTGATGGCGCAGAAGTTTCCGGAATGTGAAGCAAATCTGAAAGAGATGCTGAAAGCGGCCATGGAACTCTACAAGAGAGACGAGGATATCTACTGCATTCGCGTTTCCACCGCATATTTTAAACTCGGCGCTCTGGGCCGTGTATGCAACGGACTTGGCGGTCTGTTGCCCGAACCCCGCGTTTTGAGTGAAGACGACCAGAAGATCTACGATGCGATCCTGAATTATTATAAACTCGCGATCCGTTATACGATCGACCGTCTGAAAGAAGGTCATATCAATGTCGTGACCCTGCATGCGACTGCGCTGGAGCATATGTCCGTTTTATATGCCAACGTTGGGAACTATAATGATGCAGTTACCGCGATGGAACAGTCGATCAATTTCCAGAAAGCCATTTATGAAAAGCGTGACGACCGTACGAGCGGCATTCATCTTGCGATGCGGATGAATATCCTGTCGAACATATATAACCGTCAGCATGACATGAATAAGGTCATCGAAGTCTTGGAGGACTCGATTTTCGTTCTGGAAGAGTTAGAGGAATCGGATCCTCTCAACATAAAGATCCTTCTGTGCCGTCATTGTCTGAATCTGGCCGGCGCTTATACCCGGGTTCGCGAAGAAGCTTCGAAAGCACCTGCGATGTATCAAAAGGGTGTAAATAAGATCGAAGAAGCCGAAAAGATAAATGAAAAAGAAGCATTGCCCGATGTGATCATGGCCAATTATCTTTCTGCCCAGTATTTCTTCGTATGCAGACGTAATGAGATCTGCAAGCACATGCTGCGCCGCACGATCGAATGCGGAAAGGCCTATAAAGAGATGACCGGCTCTACGGAATACGATAATTTCGTAGGCATCAGTACGACACTTCTGGGCCGCATCATTGACGAAGAAGAAAAAGCGGCAGAGGCTGCGAAATCAAAAAAATAAACACTCGGATAAAAAACAAAAAATACCTCTTGTTTTTATGGTCGAATTGTGATATGCTTAGCGTGTTGAATACGATATCTTGTGATTAAGCTCCATAAATCGCACTAGATATAGTTGTTTAAGGCTAACGGCGTTTGACATAAAAGCAGGGAGGTATTTTTATGTTGCAGGGAGTCAAAGTTATAAAGAAGGACGGCACAAAAGAAGACTTTAACGTCCAGAAAGTCGTTGTAGCTGTTAATAAATCCGCTTATCGTGCGCTTGTTACGTTTACGCAGCAAGAGCTCGATTTCATATGTCAATTTGTAGAAGAGAAGGTCGAGGAACTGGGCCTTAAGGAGATCGCGATCGCGCAGATGCATAATGTCGTAGAGGGCGCACTGGAACGCGTGAACCCGGCCGTAGCGAAATCCTACCGCGATTACCGCAACTATAAGCAGGATTTCGTGCAGATGCTGGATGACGTTTATAAGGCCAGCCAGTCCATCATGTATATCGGCGATAAGGAGAACTCCAACACGGACAGCGCACTGGTTTCTTCGAAGCGAAGCCTGATCTTTAATGAGCTCAATAAGTCCCTGTATAAGAAGTTCTTCCTGACGACGGAGGAACTGCAGGCGATCCGTGAAGGATACCTCTATATTCACGATATGGCTGCTCGCCGCGATACCATGAACTGCTGTCTGTTTAATGTAGAGGAAGTTCTGCGCGGCGGCTTCGAGATGGGTAATCTTTGGTACAATGAGCCGAAGACCCTGGATGTAGCATTCGACGTTATCGGTGATATCGTCCTTTCGGCTGCCAGCCAGCAGTACGGTGGGTTCACCATCCCGCAGGCAGATAAGATCCTCGAGCCTTATGCAGAAAAATCGTACGTAAAATATTTCAAGAAATATACCGATCTCGGCATCAGTGAGGAGCGCGCAAAGGAAGAAGCAATCAAAGACATAGAGCGCGACTTTGAGCAGGGCTTCCAGGGCTGGGAGTATAAATTCAATACCGTAGCATCCTCACGTGGTGACTATCCGTTTATTACGGTGACGGCGGGTATCGGGACAGGCCGTTTCGCAAAGATGGCGACCATCAAGATGCTGCAGGTGCGCCGCAAAGGGCAGGGTAAGAGCGAGTGTAAGAAACCGGTTCTCTTCCCGAAGATCGTATTCCTGTATGATGAGAACCTGCACGGTCCCGACTGTGAGCTGGAGGATGTTTTCGAGGCGGGCATCGAGTGCTCCTCGAAGACCATGTATCCGGACTGGCTCTCATTGACCGGTAAGGGTTATATCGCCAGCATGTATAAGAACTACGGCGAAGTCATTTCCCCGATGGGATGCCGAGCTTTCCTGTCGCCCTGGTATGAGCGCGGCGGAATGCACCCGGCAGATGATAAGGATAAGCCTATATTTGTAGGCCGCTTCAACATCGGTGTTGTCAGCCTGCATTTACCGATGATTCTGGCGAAATCCCGTCAGGAGTCGAGAGACTTCTATGAAGTACTGGACTATTATCTGAACCTGATCCGTCAGCTGCATATTCGTACTTATGCATACCTCGGTGAGATGAAGGCTTCCACGAATCCACTCGCATACTGCGAAGGCGGCTTCTACGGCGGCCATCTGGGCATCCATGATAAGATCAAGCCGGTTCTGAAGGCAGCTACGGCATCCTTCGGTATTACGGCATTTAATGAACTTCAGCAGTTGTATAACGGCAAATCTCTCGTGGAAGACGGTGCGTTTGCACTGGAAGTTCTGACCTATATCAATAAAAAGATCGAAGAGTATAAGGAGGCCGACGGCCATCTGTATGCGATCTATGCAACGCCTGCTGAGAACCTCTGCGGTCTGCAGGTGAAGCAGTTCCGTAAGAAGTACGGTATCGTTGAAAATGTATCCGATCGTGAATATGTGAGCAATGGTTTCCACTGCCACGTTACGGAGAATATCACACCGATCCAGAAGCAGGATCTCGAATATCGTTTCTGGGAACTGTCGAACGGCGGTAAGATCCAGTATGTAAAATATCCGATCGACTACAACAAAGAGGCGATCAAGACGTTGGTACGCCGTGCCATGAAGATGGGCTTCTACGAGGGCGTAAATATGTCACTTGCTTATTGTGACGATTGCGGCCATCAGGAACTCGAAATGGATGTCTGCCCGAAGTGCGGAAGTCGTAACCTGACGAAGATCGATCGTATGAACGGCTATCTTTCGTACTCACGTGTTAAAGGCGATACACGCCTGAACGCAGCGAAGATGGCAGAGATCGCAGAACGAAAATCAATGTAAACGGAGATATAAGATGCGTTATCACAATATAACGAAGGATGATATGCTCAACGGCGACGGGCTTCGTGTGGTCCTCTGGGTCAGCGGCTGCTCGCATTGTTGCGAAGGCTGCCAAAATCCTGTTACTTGGGATTGCGAAGGTGGGCTGCCGTTTGATGAGGCTGCTAAACAGGAAGTCTTTGATGAGCTTGCAAAAGACTATATCTCCGGGATCACATTCAGCGGCGGCGATCCGCTGTTCTATAAAAACCGGGCCGATGTAGCCGATTTGATCGCTGAGATCCGTAAAAGCTTCCCGGATAAGACGATCTGGTTGTATACGGGGTATGAATGGGAGGCGATCCGCGATCTGCCGATGATGAAACAGATCGATGTTGTGATCGACGGTCCATTTGTAGCGGAACTTTTGGATAATCAGTTAAAGTGGCGGGGGAGCTCGAACCAGAAAGTGATCGATGTTCAGAAGAGTCTGCAGAGCGAAGATAAAGAAGCTGTATTGTTTTGTGACTGATCTGCGGTAATGGAGAACCACTGCAATGCATCAGAAATGAAGACAGGAAACAGGCAGGCGACTGCCGCATAGGAAGGATGATCCCATGGAGAATCAAATCATGAAAAAGATCAAGATCCGCTATGTTTCCGATCAGATCGAGAAACTGACCTATATTGACGGTAAGTCGGACTGGATCGATCTTCGGGCAGCGGAGGATGTTGTGCTAAAGGCGGGCGAGTTCAAATTGATCAGCCTCGGTGTGTGCATGCAGCTGCCGGAAGGATATGAGGCTCACATTGTACCGAGAAGTTCGACATTTAAGAATTTCGGAGTGCTTCAGGCAAATCATATGGGCGTTGTCGACTGCTCATATTGTGGGAACAATGACATCTGGCGCTTTCCGGCGCTTGCGATGCGTGACACCGAGATCCATGTCGGAGACCGTATCTGTCAGTTCCGGATCATGGAGAACCAGCCTAAGATCGTATTTGAAGAAGTCGAGAGTCTCGATGGTGAGGATCGCGGCGGTTTCGGCAGCACCGGCATCGTATAAAAATACGGCTGATCCGTCGTAGATGACGGGTCAGCCGTAGGTTATTCATTCGATCGGTTTTATCGTTTCTCTCCCATGAAGAACAGAGCGACGGTTCCGGGACCGGAATGGGCTCCGATGGTCGGAGAGATGTAGTTGATGATCTTGCAATCGATACCGAAGCGGCTCTTGACCTGAGCTGCAACGTATTTCGCATCGTCGAGGCAGTCGCCGTGACCGATGAAGATCGTATCGTTTTCCCAGTCGCCTAAGGTGGCGCCCATGTTGTCGACCAGCGCGTTCAGGGACTTCTTACGGCCGATGGATTTGCCGACGGGCTTTAAAAGACCTTCGTTATCCACATGAAGAACAGGCTTCAGATTTACCAAAGTTCCGACGATCGCCGCTGTTTTTGAAACACGGCCGCCGCGGTGCAGGTGGAAGAGGTCATTGACCGTAAACTGATGACAGAAATGCAGGATGTTTTCCTTAAGCCAGTCTGCGATCTCCTCCATGGATTTACCTTGTTCTTTCATCATAACGGCCTTATATACAACGAGGCCCTGTCCCAAAGAAGCGGAGAGAGAGTCGATCACGATGATCTTTCGATCGGGGAACTCCTCCATCAGAGTATTGGCTCCGGAAAATGCATTCTGGCAGGTTGAACTTAAACCTGAAGAAAACGCGATATGAAGGATGTCATATCCTTCCGCAACATAGGGACGGATCTTTTCGATAAAGCCTTCCGGGTTCATCGCGTTGGTAGTCGGTAATAAACCGTCACGCATCTTAGCATAGAATGTTTGCGGCGCCATCTGGCAGTCCGGACCGTAGGAAACGCCGTCCATGATGTAGTAAAGACTGATAACGGGAATGTTATACTCTTTCACGAAATCGTCCGGCAGGTCACAAGTAGAGTCGGTAGAGATCAAAAATCGTTTCATAAAAAACCTTTCTGTGCGTTTGCATTGCACGTATCTGACGTGTTAATCATTGTAACACATATTCCGAAAGGATACAAGTATCTGGAGATCATTATGAAAAAGAAAGCATGGATGATATTACCTCTGATCGCTGCTTTAAGCGGATGCAGTTCCGAAGCTGCCATCATGAGATCGGATGGTATCACATTGTATAATCAGAAAAACTATAAAGAGGCGGAAGGCCTGTTCCTTCAGGCGATCTCGCTGGATGATCAAAATCCTTCCATCTATTGCGATCTGGGCATGAATTATCTCGAGATGAAAGAGTACGAAAAGGCATTTAAAGCTTTTGATTCCTCGATTTCCCTGGATAAGGATCAGCAGGAAGCGTATCGCGGAAAGGGACTGGTCTATCTCGAGCAGAAGAACTATGACGCAGCGATCGGTCAGTTTACCCAGGCGATCAAAAACACCGGCACCCGTGTCGGAGCGATCGATTATGATATCCTTTCTTATCGCGCACAGGCTGAAGCACAGGGAGGTTTCTATCAGGAAGCCCTTGCGACCCTGAATGCATTGATCGAACTCGACGTACATAAAACCGATTCCCTGTTCCTGCGCGGTACCGTCTACATCCGCAGCGGCTCGTTTGAGGCTGGCTTCAATGATTTGAAAGAATGTGCGGATCTTTCCGAAGACCCGTTCTTGGATTTCCGGATCTATGAGACGCTTTCGGAGCTCGGCTACGCGGAGTCCGGAGTGGATTTCCTGAATAAGATATTTGAGAGCACGGAGGATTCGGACAGTATCCACCTGCTGAAGGGTAAGGCGTATTACCTCCTCGGAAAATACTCCAACGCACTTCAGGAACTGGCCGCTCCGATAAAGAGCAACGATCCTTCAGCGGTATTATATGCAGGCTTGTGCCAGGAAAATCTGGGAGATTTCAAGAAAGCGGAATCGATCTATAAGAGCTTCCTTCAGACCGGAGCAAAAGGACGGAATACACCAGAGATCCAGGCGATTTGGGCGCAGTGTGCCTATGCACAGTACGAACTCGGCGATTATAACAACGCAAAACATAATATCGCATCCGCGATCGCACTGGGGGACCATGGATGCAATGATGATCTGGCATGGAATGAGATCATGATCCTGTATCAACTCGGAGATTACGCCAATGCATATGATAAAGCATTGGCCTACAAAGAAACCTATCCGGATGATGATAAAATCGATTCCGAGATATCTCTTATCAATATGAAGATCGAACATATACCCGGAGAAAACCAATGATCGATACACAGGAAGAAATAAAACGTTTCGTGCTCGTCGGTGTAAGTACCGGCGAGGAGAGCGAACTGGATGATTCTTTGAAAGAATTAGAAGAATTAGTGAAGACTGCCGGAGGCGAGGCCTGCGGCAGTTTGACGCAGAACCTGACGCGAATCCATCCGGTGACGTATGTAGGAAGCGGTAAACTCGAAGAGTTACGCATGCTCGTTCAGGGCCTGCATGCCGACGGCGTGATCTGTGACGATGAACTCAGTCCGGTCCAATATCGCAACATGGAAGAGGCGCTGGATTGTGCTGTTCTGGACCGTACGATGCTGATTCTGGATATATTTGCCGCGCATGCAGCTTCTGCAGAAGGTAAACTTCAGGTCGAACTGGCCATGCAGAAATATCGCGCGGCGCGTCTGGTCGGATTGCGTAAGAGCCTGTCGCGACTGGGCGGCGGTATAGGAACGCGTGGTCCCGGTGAAAAGAAGCTCGAAACCGACCGACGCCTCATCCATGAACGGATCGGCTTTCTGAAACAGGAACTCAAAAAAGTGGTGAAGAACCGCGAGGCGCAGAGAAAAAACCGAAAGAGAAGCCTGCATATGTCGGCGGCTCTCGTCGGTTATACGAATGCCGGCAAATCGACGCTGATGAATTATCTGACGGATGCAGATGTATTGTCCGAGAATAAACTCTTTGCCACATTGGATACGACGACCCGCATCATGAAGTTCGCAAATAAAGAAGAACTTTTGCTTACCGATACTGTCGGCTTTATCAATAAGCTTCCGCACGACGTTATTGATGCCTTTAAGAGTACCTTGGAGGAGGCGGTCCATTGTGATCTTATATTGCATGTCGTGGACGCTTCTTCCCCTGCGATGGATAAGCAGATGCAGGTCGTAAAGGAGACTCTCCGGGAACTGAATGCCGCAGATAAACCGGTCATTACCGTGTTTAATAAATGTGATGTCGTCAGGGAGGAAAATGAAGGCACACTACCGAAGATGCGTGATTTTTCGTCTGAAGCATCGGTTATGATCAGCGCGAAGACCGGAGAAGGGATAGAGGATCTGAGAGAATTGCTGGCATCCTATATGCACAGGGATATGATCTATCGGGAGAGTCTGATCCCTTTTGAGGACAGCGCCAAGCTCACATTGATCCGCAAATATGGACGCCTTATCAGTCAGGAATATCGTGAAGACGGCATTTTTATCTGTGCATATCTGCCGAAAGAGATGAAGATCTGACGATAAATGACCCGATTACAAAATATTGTGGGCTATTGCGTGTATTTATTTACGTACACCCAATATATTGTGCGTTTTGGTGTTGACACCCACTATATTGTGTGCTAGAATAGGGTACAACAACACAAAACCTACTCCTTACGACAGAGCTTAAGGGGCGTTCGAAAAAGATATAAAAGAGGGTATTATTATGATCAAGGTTATTAAGAGAGATGGGGAAACGGCGGAATTTCAGATCGCGAAGATCGAAGCGGCGATCGAAAAGGCCTTTGTAGCAACCGAGAAACTGGTAAATAAAGACATCATCCAGCTTCTCGCTCTGCGTGTTACGGCAGACTTCCAGGCGAAGCAGAAGGACGGATGCATCACGGTCGAGCAGATCCAGGACAGCGTAGAGCATGTTCTCGAGCAGTCCGGATATACCGATGTTGCGAAGGCATACATCCTGTACCGTAAGCAGCGTGAGAAGATCCGTAACATGAAGTCCACGATCCTGGACTACAGAGATGTCGTTAACAGCTACGTTAAAGTTGAAGACTGGCGTGTTAAGGAGAACTCTACCGTTACCTATTCGGTCGGCGGTCTGATCCTTTCGAACTCCGGTGCCGTTACGGCAAACTACTGGCTGTCTGAGATCTACGACGAGGAGATCGCGAAGGCGCATCGTGAGGCTGACATCCACATCCATGACCTGTCCATGCTGACCGGTTACTGCGCAGGTTGGTCCCTGAAGCAGCTGATCGTGGAAGGACTCGGCGGTATTCCCGGTAAGATCACATCTGCACCTGCAAAGCACCTGTCCGTACTTTGCAACCAGATGGTTAACTTTCTCGGTATCATGCAGAACGAGTGGGC
>DBXX01000019.1:0-146 GCA_002309675.1 Lachnospiraceae bacterium UBA1201 | reverse complement strand
TCCTCGTTCGACACCTATCTGGCACCGTTCGTTAAGGCAGATCACCTGACCTATCCGGAAGTCAAGAAGTGCATCGAAGCTTTCGTATATGGTGTAAATACGCCTTCCCGTTGGGGTACCCAGGCTCCGTTCTCGAACATCACTCT
>DBXX01000047.1 GCA_002309675.1 Lachnospiraceae bacterium UBA1201 | reverse complement strand
GGTATCTGGCCCTGATGCGGGATGACCGTAAACGTCGCCTGATCCCGGCGTACCAGGACATGGATCCGTACGACCTGCCGGAGGCGCTTTCGATGTTTCAGGCGCAGGATATGTCTAAACTGGGCTCCATGCAGGATATCCTGACCGTGATCCAAAACATAGATCAGGAGGAACGGGAAAAAACATCGGCCCGCCGTGAAACGCTGGTCGTTTCGGATGTGACGGAGACAGCGCCTCTGCTGCGTCGTATCGGTTACTTCCTCGAAGACGGCGAATTCGACCGGGCGGCGCAGTACTGCGACCGTGTGTTAAACCTGGATCCGGAGTGCGCATTGGCCTACGTATACTCCATTATGGTCGAAAAGAAGGTACATACGCTCGAGGAACTGGAGCAGATATGTGACAATGACGGCGTGACCGCCGACGATAACTATAAAAAAGCGATCCGTTTTGCGGATGCGGAACTGAAGGAAAAACTGAAGCGCATTGACCAGCAGATGATCTACAACGATGCGATAAACAAAATGCAGCATCCGGAGGATGCCGAACATTTTCCGGATACGGTTCCGGAGTTCCGAAGCATCCCGGGCTTCAAGGATGCCGATCAAAAGTTGCTGGAATGCGTCGCTTTGAAGCAGAAGCTTTCGGAACAGATGTTTGTCGACGCGGAGCGGGATCTGGAACGCCTGATGCAGGATCCGCAAAAGTATCCTTCACCGTTTCGGAAACTCGCGGGGAGATATGCGCTGATCGCGAAAATGCAGCCGGATCCGGAAATGGATGAACTCGATCGGCAGAATATGGCTCTCCGGAGTAAGACCGGTGAGGAGAAGGTAATGGAATGCCGATACTACGCAGCAGTCGCCGAACTGAACCGTGCGTCACGCCCGGATGAGGTCAGTATTGCCTATATCCATTTGAGGGAATTGGGCGATTACAGGGATGCAAAGACGATCGTGGAACGGCATAAGGCCGAAACCAGAGAAAGAGAGAAACAGAGGAAGAAAGCCGAAGAAGATCATCTGCGTGAGCGCGCTTTGAGTAAATCGGGCGGGGGCCGCCGCAGTTTCGCGAGTGAGTTAGATACGAAAAGCATTATTACGACCATACTGGTTATTATCGCGATTATTTTCATAATCATCGGATTAGTAACCGGCAATCTTACAATAGGCGCCCTTCTGGAAAGTTTTCTCGAAACGGACTGGGATTAACAAATGAGCGCTCCCTTTATATGACTGCGTAGTTTTAAGAGGGCAGAGAGGATAAATAATGGCTGTATATACTTGTAAAATGTGCGGAGGAAAACTGAAGCCGGAAGAAGGCTCGGCCATCTGCACCTGTGAATACTGTAAAACGCGGCAGACGCTGCCACTGATCGATGACGAACAGGCGGCGAACCGCATTAACCGCGCGCATCATTTCCGCCAGCTCGGCGAGTTTGATAAAGCGGCAGATACCTATACAGAGATGATTGCGATCGAAGGCGGCTCAGGCATGAGTTTGAGCCACGTGGACCCGGAACTGTTCTGGTCGCTGGCGCTGTGCCGTTATGGCATCGAGTATGTCAACGATCCGGTGACGCATCAGGGAGTCGCGACCTGTCATCGCGTGCAGTATAAGAGCATTTTGGACGACTCGGACTACCTGCAGGCTGTGGACAATGCGGATCCGCTGCGCCGCGCTTACTATGAGCAGGAGGCGCAGTATATCGCATCGGTCCAGAAGAGGATCCTGGAGATATCGGAGCGTGAGGAGCCGTTCGATGTCTTTTTGTGCTACAAAGAGACGGATGCGGACGGAAAGCGCACGAAGGACAGCGTCCTGGCGCAGGAGATGTACTATCAGCTGACTAAGGAAGGGTTTAAGGTGTTTTTCGCCCGGATTACCCTGGAAGGGAAACTCGGGACCGAATATGAACCCTATATTTTTGCTGCGCTCCATTCAGCGCGAACCATGGTCGTGATCGGCACCGAGCCGGCCTATTTTAACGCGCCCTGGGTGAAGAACGAGTGGGCCCGTTTCCTCTCCGTCATGAAGGAGGAGGGCTTCCGCTCATTGATCGTGGCCTATAAGGATATGAACCCTTATGACATTCCGGATGCGCTTTCGATGTATCCGGCGCAGGACATGGGAGAACTGGGCTTCCTGCAGGATCTGACGCGCGGTATCCGTAAACTGCAGAATAAGGAAGAGGAACTTCAAAACAAAAACCGAGCCCGGGAAACCGTCGTGATCACCTCAAACTCTAACGTGGAGCCACTGCTCAAACGTGTCGGTATGTTCATGGAGGACGGCGATTTCGCGAGCGCCATGGAGTACTGCGAAAAGACGCTGGACATTTACCCGGAATGCGCGCAGGCCTACCTGTACCTGGTTTTGGCGAAACGGAAGATAAAGACTGTGGAGCAGCTGGGCGCATCAAAGGAGGAATTTGACCTTCTGAGCGACCGGGATTTTCAGAAGGTGCTTCGCTTCGGGGATGAGGACTTCAAGAAAGGCATGCTCCTTATGATTCGGGAGAAAGAATACAGTGCCGTTGTCGGACGGTATGAACGGTTTTTGACGGTCGAACTGGAAAGAGGGTGGAACCCGCCGGAGCAGATCCGGGAACTGATCGAACGTTTCCGGCACATGGATGGTTATAAGGACAGCGATGCGATCGTAGAACGTCTGGAGAGAAAATATACGCTCAGTCGGATCCATGAGGCGGCACAGGAGCTAAAGGATGCAACATCCCGGGAAGAACTGTTGGCTGCCGCAAGCCGCATCCGGGATATCGAAGACCTGAGGAGAGATCCTGAGTTTATGACGATCTTCGGCTATCCGCAACCGGAAGAAGCGTATCATACAGCGGTGCAACTGATGCACGGTTATAAAAATCCTGTGGAAAACCTTAAGGCAGCCCGGATGTTTGCATACCTGACGGATTATAGGGATTCGGCTGCTTTGCTGAAAGAATGCGTAAATATGATGCTATATACGGAAGCCACTAAGGTCATGAGCGGCAGCACGGCGGCCGACTGCTTCAAGGCGATCCATTTGTTCAACTCCCTCGGGAACTTTGAGGATGCTCCGAAGAAGGCTGCCGAAGCAAAAGAAAAGTGGCAGGAGCTGGTCTATTCCACGGCGGTCAATACGATGGAATGCGCCCGGACACCCGAAAACCTCGAGAAGGCTGTAAGCATGTTTGAATCCCTCGGGGACTACAGGGATTCCGAAGAGAAAGCCGAGGAGGCAAAAAAAAGCCTGAAAAAAATGATACGGAAGATCAACAAAGAAGGCATCGACCCCAAAGGCGGCGATTTTATGATGAAAAAGTGGCTGTAATTCTGTGCTGAAGTCTTTTCAAATCTTAAACAATGTGCTATAATAACAGACAGATGGAATATCGGAATCCAATATGTGCGAAAACGAGAAAGATCGAGACAAAACGTAAAGGAGATATACACCTTGGCTGTAATGAATTGTAAAATGTGCGGAACCCCATTGTTCGTGATGGATGGGATGCAGACCCGCGAATGTAACGCGTGTAAGACTATCCAGTTGGTTCCCAAAGATATAAGCAATGAAAACCTGGATAAGATCAACCGGGCGAATTCATTCCGCCTAAGCGGCGATTATGATAAGGCGACGACGATCTACAAAGAATTGGCATCGAAGTCGGAGGATGCAGATCTCCTCTGGGGCCTAGTATTGTGCCGTTACGGCGTTCACTATGTGGACGATCCGAACACGGGACGTAAGATCCCTGCGTGTGATAACCCGCAGTATCAGAGCATCCTGGCTGACGATAACTATTTGCGTGCGACCGAACTGGCTTCTCCGGAGCAGTTTGAAGTGATCTCGGAAGAGGCCCGCATCATCGCGGCTATCCAGAAGCAACATCTGCGGGAAGTGAATTCGAGAGAGACGGATGAGTCCCGCATGCTGTCGGACGGCTCCGAATATACTTCGTCCGGCGCATCCGAGGAGGAGACTTCGGTTTCGTTGTTACCGGCTGTGCTCGGAAAGCGTAAGATCGTAGATCCGGAATTAGCGGAGGCAGATCGTATCCTCGCGCGTGGTATCCTGGATACGCGTTCCCTGAATAACCTGGCGAACCGCTATGAAAAACTGGCGGCAGCACGCCCGAAGCCCGGAGACGATAAAGAAGTCCGCGCGGCACTGGAGGAACGGCGCTTAGAATGCCTGGAGAAGGCGAAAGAGTGCCGCTATCGCTCGGCAAACATGATCCTGGAAGCGAACGGAAATGCGGAGAGCATGATGAATGCATCCAACACGTTCGCTCAGTTGGAGTACTATAAAGACTCTAAAAACCTGATGCTGAACTGTATGGATCGGGCATTGGATAAGACACGCAGGGTGCAGGATCACCTTTCGTCTGCTTCTGTACAGGATCGCAGACTCCTGACGGACCTGTCCATACGATATAAAGAACTGGTAGAAGAAGAAATACCCGAGACCGTTCCGGATGAGATCCGGAAGGCTTTAAACAGCCGCAAACGTGAATTCAGTATCCGTGCCAATGAATGTGATTACCTGATTGCTCTCATTGACATGGAGAACTCGAAGGATCCGGAGATCCTGCGTACGGCGGCGGAGACATTTGAGAACCTCGGTAAGTTCCGTGATGCTTCCAAGCGCATGGATGAGGCGAAAAAGAAGTCGATGTCTGCTTCCTACGAGCGGGCTGAGCAGGCCATGAAGTGGGCATATGAACCGGAGCAGTTCGAAGAGGCGGCCAGCTTATTCGAGGAACTCGGCGATTACCGCGACAGCGTTCTGCAGGCATCCATTTGCCGTAAGAAAGCAGTTCGTAAAGAATTAAAGCATATCAGCAATAAGCGCTGGCATCTGATCGTAGCCGCGACAGCGGTCACCATCATCCTGATCATAGCGCTTCTGGTTTGGATCCAGCCCGAACTTCCCGTTTGGATCGGCGTATTCTTAGGCGTTGGCTACCTGTGGAAGCGGATATTGGATACATTGTAAGAGTAGTGGATTCATTTGAGAGGCACGTCCTCTAAGAATATAGATCAAAGGAGTGATTTTGTGATTAAAAAAGAAATGATCGCGATGCTGCTCGCAGGGGGACAGGGTAGCCGCCTCGGAGTTCTTACTTCCAAGGTAGCTAAACCGGCGGTGGCATTCGGCGGAAAGTACCGTATCATCGATTTTCCGCTCAGTAACTGTATCAATTCGGGAATCGATACAGTCGGCGTATTGACTCAGTATCAGCCACTTCGACTGAACACCCATATCGGCATCGGTATTCCGTGGGATCTGGACCGCAACGTGGGCGGTGTTTCCATCCTGCCTCCGTATGAGAAGAGTACCAACAGCGAATGGTATACCGGTACTGCAAATGCCATCTATCAGAACATCGATTACATCGACAGCTATAATCCGGATTATGTGCTGATCCTTTCGGGTGACCACATTTATAAGATGGATTACGAAGTGATGCTGGATTACCATAAATCGAACAATGCCGCGCTTACGATCGCGACCATGCCCGTTCCGCTTTCGGAGGCGAGCCGCTTCGGTATCGTGATCACCGATGAGAACGGACGGATCCGTGAGTTCGAGGAGAAGCCTGCGAACCCGCGCAGCAACTTAGCGTCCATGGGTATCTATATCTTCACATGGTCGGTGCTTCGTGAGGCACTTCTCGCGCAGAAGGACGTTCCGAACTGCGACTTCGGTAAGCATGTCATTCCGTACTGCCACGAGCGCGGAGAGCGTATCTTCGCATACGAATATAATGGCTATTGGAAGGATGTCGGAACGCTCGGTTCCTATTGGGAGGCCAATATGGAGCTCATCGATATCGTGCCGGTATTCAACCTCTATGAAGAGTTCTGGAAGATCTACACCCGTACGGATTCATTGCCCCCGCAGTATATCGCGGGCAATGCACACGTAGAGCGTTCGCTCCTCGGTGAGGGCAGCGAGATCTATGGCGAGGTATACAGCAGTGTCATCGGCGCAGACGTTGTGATCGAGGAGGGCGCAGTCGTACGCGACTCCATCATCATGCAAGGCGCAGTGATCGGCGCGGGAACGCACCTCGAGAAGTGCATCATCGCTGAGGGTACCGTGATCGGTAAGAACTGTGATCTCGGCGTTGGCGAGTACGCCGAAAGCAAACTGGATAAGAAGGTCTATGTTTTCGACCTCGTGACCATCGGTGAGAATTCTGTCGTTCCCGACGGCGTTCGTGTCGGCAAAAACACCGCGATCTCCGGCGTTACGACTGCCGAGGATTATCCGGACGGCGCTCTGGAGAGCGGCGGCTACATCATAAAGGCAGGTGGTAAGGTATGAGAGCGATCGGTATAATTTTAGCAGGCGGTAACAACAAACGCATGAATGAACTGTCGCAGAAGCGTGCCGTAGCGGCCATGCCTATCGCCGGCAGTTACAGAAGCATCGATTTTGCACTGAGTAACATGACGAACTCCCACATCAACAAGGTGGCCGTCATCACCCAGTACAACTCCCGTTCCCTGAACGAGCATCTGAATTCCTCCAAATGGTGGAACTTCGGACGTAAGCAGGGCGGACTGTTCATCTACAATCCCATGATCACCATGGATAACGGAAACTGGTATCGCGGAACCGCGGACAGTATGTACCAGAATCTGAACTATCTGAAGAACAGCCACGAACCGTATGCGGTCATCGCATCTGGCGACGGAATTTATAAACTTGACTATAATGCGGTTTTGGAATATCATATCCAGAAGAAGGCGGACATCACGGTCGTTTGTAAGGACCTCGATCCCGCGAAGGAAGACCTGACCCGCTTCGGTCTGGTCCGCTTAGCGGACGACAACCGCATCTTGGACTTCGAGGAGAAGCCCATGGTGCCGAGTTACAACACCGCTTCCTGCGGCATTTACATTGTCCGCAGACGTCAGCTGATCGAACTTTTGGAGCGCTGCGCGGCAGAGGATCGTTACGACTTCGTTAACGACATCCTCATCCGGTATAAGAACTTGAAGCGCATCTACGCGTATAAGATCGACACATACTGGAGCAGCATTTCCAGCGTTCGTTCGTACTACAACACGAACATGGATTTCCTGAAGCCGGAGATCCGGAAGTATTTCTTCCGTGAGTACCCCGATGTCTACTCGAAGGTAGACGATAACCCGCCGGCGAAGTACAACCCCGGTTCGGCAGTACACAACAGCCTGGTTTCCAGCGGTTGCATCATCAACGGCGTGGTGGAGAACAGCGTGCTGTTTAAGAAGGTGTTTGTGGGCAATAACTGCGTGATCAAAAACTCGATCATCCTGAACGATGTTTATATCGGGGACAATACCGTCATCGAGAACTGCATCGTCGAGAGTCGCGATACGATCCGCGCGAACACGACCTACATCGGCGATCCGAACGATATCAAGATCGTTGTGGAGAAGAACGAAAGATACAGTTTGTAATGTCGGTTCTGTTTAAGCAGAACAGGCGCTAAATAGTTTCGCATAAGGAGGCTGCAAGATAAGCAGCCTCCCTCGTGCGTTAAAAAAGGGTAGGTTTTCGAAGGGAAACCTGCCGCAAGGAGTATGAAAATGTATATTATCATCGGACTGGGTAACCCGGAGAACAAATACGTGGGAACACGTCATAACATGGGCTTTGATGTGGTGGATCGCCTGGCGTATCAGCACAATATCACCATGGATACGGTGAAGCATAAGGCGCTTCTCGGTAAGGGCGTGATCAGCGGACAGAAGGTCCTGCTCGCGAAGCCTCTGACCTACATGAACTTAAGCGGCGAGAGCGTTCGTGCACTGGTGGATTTCTACAAGGTGACTCCGGCGGATATTATCGTGGTCTATGATGATATCGCTCTGGATCTGGGGCGTATCCGCGTGCGCGAAAAAGGCAGCGCGGGCGGCCACAACGGCATGAAGAATATCATCCAGCACCTGGGTACGCAGGAGTTCGTCCGCGTGCGTGTCGGCGTCGGCGAAAAGCCGCCCCGCATGGATCTGGCCGATTATGTGCTGTCCCACTATAAGGCAGAGGAG
Source organism: Lachnospiraceae bacterium UBA1201 (assembly GCA_002309675.1). GTDB lineage: Bacteria > Bacillota > Clostridia > Lachnospirales > Lachnospiraceae > UBA1201. Next base: position 3,693 of record DBXX01000047.1, on the reverse strand, counting down.
ATGCCTCTCGTGCGCGAGGGTGTAGTAGATGCAGCGAGCGCGATCGAACTCATTCTGGAACAGGACGCGCAGGCGGCCATGAACCGGTACAACGGTTAGGGGGGAACATGCAGTATAAACAAACCTATTTCAGTCCGCTTCCCGAGATGGCGGCCTTCGAGGAACTGCTCGAAACGCTGAAGAAGGAGGGCGGCCCGGTCCTGGCCGGCGGTTGTGTCGAGTCGCAGAAGGTCGACCTGATGCAGATGCTCGGACGCGAGTCGCAGAAGAAGGACGAAGATTCCTGGCAGGTCGTGGTCACATACAACGAACTGCGCGCGAAGGAGATCTTCGAAGATTATCGTTTATTCACGGATGATGTCTACCTTTTTCCGGGTAAGGATGTCATCTTTTTTCAGTCGGACCTGCAGAGTAAGCAGATCCTGCGAAACCGGCTCTCTGTTCTGGAGGCAGTCGGAGATCCGAAGCGTAAGGGCGGTGTGATCGTCACGACCATGCGAGCCATGATGAATGTCATGGGTGATCCGGAGGCGCTCTTTGATGCCGCGGTCATGGTGCAGGTGGGAGATGAGATCTCCTACCCGGAGTTAGCGGAGAAGCTGGTCCTGCTGGGCTATGAGAAGGTCGGCCAGGTCGAAAACCCCGGCCAGTTCGCGGTTCGCGGCGGCATCATGGACGTGTTTTCATTGACCGCGGAATATCCCATCCGAATGGAACTCTGGGGTGATGAGATCGATTCGCTTCGAAGTTTCGACGTGGAGAGCCAGCGTGCGGTGCTGACCTTAGAGGAAACGCGCATCTTTCCTGCGACGGAGTTCGTATTGACCGAAAAGCAGGTGAAGAAAGGACTTTCGTCGGTGCAGAAGGAGGCCGATGCGGCAGCGCCCGGATCGACGGCGCGTGACGATGCGCTCCGCTTCATCGAGCAGATGGAGTACTTGCCTGCATTCGCCCAAATGGATGCATACATCCCGTACTTTTTGCCGAAGAAACTGCATTTCGCGGACTTTTTTGCCGAGAAGAATGTGCAGTGGATCATCGACGAGGCGCAGCTGGTCGGCGAGAGCGCCACGGGGATCGAAACGGAATATCTGGAGAGCGTGAAAAACCGTCTGGAGAAGGGGTACCTCCTTCCGGGACAGACGGGACTTTTGCATGAGAAAAAATCGGTGCTGCGGCGTCTGTACGGGCCGAAAACGGTCTGCGTGAGTACTCTGGATTCGGCGCCGCGCGGGACCATCCGCCATGCATTCTCCTTCCACGTGCAGACCATCCATACCTATAAGAACGGGCAGGACATCCTGTTTAAGGACCTGCAAAAATACCATAAAGACAAGTTTCGCGTTGTGCTTCTGTGCGGTTCGAAGACACGTGCCATGCGACTCGCGGACCAGCTGTCGCAGGAGGATCTGCTGGCGTTTTTTAAGGAGACGCCGGCCGAACAGGTCTACCCCGGTGAGATCTGCGTGACGGTCGGAAGCCTGCACGGCGGTTTCGCATACCCGCAGGTGCAGTTCGTGCTGATCACGGAGAGCGATATGGTCCGCGAGCAGCGGAAGGTGAAGCGGAAGCAGACGCAGTATAAAGGAAAGAAGATCAGCGACCTGTCCCAGCTTTCCATCGGCGATTATGTCGTGCATGAGAAGTACGGCTTGGGCATCTACCGCGGCATTTCCCGCCAGGAAGACCAGGGCATCCAGCGTGATTACATCCAGATCACGTACGATCAGGGCGGTCAGCTCTATGTGCTCATGCAGAACCTGGACCAGATCATGAAGTATTCCGGCGGTGGCGAAGGTGAGCATAAGCCCAAACTGAATAAACTGGGCAATGTTACCGCTTGGAAGAAGACACGGCAGAAGGTGCAGGCGCACGTCGAGAACCTGGCGCGCGAGCTGGTGCTGCTGTACCATGCGCGTGACAACGGGACGGGCTTCGCCTACGGACCCGACACGGTCTGGCAGAAGGAATTCGAGGAGATGTTCCCTTACGAGGAGACGCCGGACCAGCTCGAGGCGATCGAGCAGACGAAGGCCGATATGGAGAGCCCGAAGATCATGGATCGTCTGATCTGCGGCGACGTCGGCTACGGTAAGACCGAGGTGGCGCTCCGTGCCGCGTTTAAGGCGGTGCAGGACGGCAAGCAGGTGGCCTACCTGGTGCCGACGACCATTCTCGCATCCCAGCATTTCAATACGTTTAAGCAGCGGCTGAAGGACTATCCGGTGCGGGTAGATATGCTGTCCCGCTTCTGCACACCGCTGCAGGTAAAAGATACATTGTCGAACCTGAAGAAGGGGCTGGTGGACATCGTCATTGGTACGCACCGCATCCTTTCGGCGGACGTGGCGTTTAAGGACCTGGGCCTGCTCATCATCGACGAGGAGCAGCGCTTCGGCGTGGCGCATAAAGAGCGCATCAAGCAGATGAAACAGCAGGTGGACGTCCTGACATTGACCGCGACGCCCATCCCGCGAACACTGCACATGAGTCTCATCGGCGTGCGCGACATGTCGGTGCTCACGCAGGCACCGAGCGACCGCGTGCCCATCCAGACCTATGTCTGTGAATACCAGGACGAACTGGTGCGCGAGGCGATCTGCCGCGAACTGGCGCGCGACGGTCAGGTCTACTATGTGTATAACCGCGTGCAGGACATCGCGGATTTCACGGACGGCATCCGCAAACTGGTGCCGGATACCACGGTCGCCTATGCCCACGGGCAGATGCCGAAGGCAGAGCTCGAGCAAATCATGATGGACTTCATCAACGGCGACATCAAGGTCCTCGTTTCGACGACCATCATCGAGACGGGCCTGGACATCTCGAATGTCAATACGATCATCATCCACGACTCCGACCGTTTCGGCCTGTCCCAGCTCTACCAGTTGCGCGGACGTGTCGGACGTTCAAACCGCATGGCATATGCCTTCATCATGTACCGGAGGGATAAGATCCTGAAGGAGGAGGCGCAGAAGCGTCTGCAGGCCATCCGCGAGTTCACGGAGCTGGGCTCGGGCGTGAAGATCGCGCTACGCGACCTGGAGATCCGCGGAGCGGGGAACCTGCTCGGCGCGGAGCAGTCCGGCCACATGCAGGAGGTCGGCTACGACCTGTATTGTAAGATGTTGTCGGAGGCGGTCGAAGCATTGGCCGCAGAGAACGGAGAGGCCGTCGCTGCGCCGAGGATCCCGTCTTTTGAGACCACGGTGAACTTCCTGATCGAAGCCTACATTCCGGAGGAGTACATCCACAACGAGAGCACGCGTCTGGAGGTCTATAAGAAGATCGCGACCATCGAGGGCGATGAGGACTGCATGGATATGCAGGACGAGCTTACGGACCGCTTCGGCGACATCCCGCAGCCGGTGCTGCTTTTGCTGGAGATCGCGAAGGTGAAAGCTCTGGCGCACGCCGCCTACATCGAGGAACTCTCGGGCAATGCTTTGCAGTTGAAAGCAAAACTCTTCAACGAAGGACCCGCGATCGACGGAATGAAGGCGACCGAGGTGCTGTCGGAGAACCGCCGGACCATGAAGTATGTCGGCGGAAAGAACCCGTTTTTCGTGTGGGAACCGCAAAAAAAGGTAAAAATGACGCCCGAAGAGATCCTGGAAGAGGCAAAAACCTTCATCGGTGCAATAAATTGCTTGCTAGAAACAGAGAAGTAGTATATAATAATACGGGCTGTGC
>DBXX01000066.1 GCA_002309675.1 Lachnospiraceae bacterium UBA1201 | reverse complement strand
CCGGAAACGATCGACACAACGAGGGCTGCCACTGCGACAGCCCCGGTTTTTTTGTGCGTTTCCGGGAAGAAGGACGTTCAAAAATACGTTCATCGGCGGCCTGACTCACTGCGCGGTGATGATCGTGTTCCAGATTTCGGTGAAATCTGAAACTGTGCGCTCAGCTCGAAGCCGGATTTCAGGGGGCCCGTCTCGACTTCGGCCGTTTTCTGATGAAAACGACCTCAGCGAGCGCGAAAATCGGTCTCGGAGACCCGATTTTCTCCCCTGATCCGTCTTCTCGTTCGCGCGATCATCAACCGCTCGCTCCTATGTCCGCCTCATGAACGTATTTTTGCACGCAGCGCTCGGAAACGATCAACAAAGTGCGGCCTGCCACTGCGACAGCCCCGGGACGAACCGCTTCCGGTGTGAGGCGCTGCAGATGAAACTTTAGACCGCCTAAGCTAAGCAACCTCATGGGGGCTGAGAGATGTTACGTTCCCACAAACTCCGAACATTCCGGCTGTGAGCAGACTCGGCGCTTGTTTCCGGGGGTGTTTCATAATGCGGTCATCAGCGGACATGTGAGCGAGCGCATGAAAAACCCGCGAATGAAAAGGCGGAGCCAGGGCAAAAAATGATTTTCCGAAATCATTTTTTGCATTCGCTGAGGCCGTTTTCGCGACAGGTGGGAACCTGGCGCTATCAAGAAAACGGCCTCAGTCGAAACGGGCCCCCGAGCTCCGACTTTGACATGAGCGGAATGTTTTTCAGCGCGCAGTGAATTGGACGATGATGATCGTAGTATGAAACATAAAACCCTCGGAAACAAGCTGTGAAGATCGGATGTGCAGCCGCCGATGTCCGGTGTCACTGCGGAATGTGACATTTGTCAACTGAGGTTGTGACAGCGTTCACTTTTGCGTGCCGTTGGAGCGGGGTATAATGGGGTCAAGATCGGAAACAGGTCCGGTCGGTTGCCGAAACAGGAGGTTTTGAACATGGCAGAGACAGTAGTAAAGATCACAAATCTGGTAAAAAGATATAAGGAGCTCATTGCGCTGGATAATTTCAGCTTGGAGATCCAGAAGGGCGAGGTGTTCGGCCTGCTCGGCCCGAACGGTTCGGGTAAGACGACGACCATCAATTGCCTGCTTACCTTGCTTTCCTATGACAACGGCGAGATCGAGTTGTTCGGGGAGAAGATGACTTCGAAGCGCAGCGATCTGAAGGCGCGCATCGGCGTCGTTCCGCAGCAGGTAGCGGTATTTGAAGAATTGACCGTATACGATAATATCGATTTCTTCTGCGGTCTGTACATCAAAGATAAAGAGACACGCAAGAAATATGTGGAAGAAGCGATCGAGTTCGTCGGACTTCAAGAGTTTAAGAAATTCTATCCGAAGAAGCTGTCGGGCGGTCTGCTCAGGAGACTGAATATTGCGTGCGGCATTGCCCACAAGCCGGAGCTGATCATATTTGATGAGCCGACGGTGGCGGTAGACCCGCAGTCCAGAAACCGCATCCTGGAAGGCATTTCCCGTTTGAATGAGCAGGGAGCCACGATCATCTACACGACCCACTACATGGAGGAAGTCGAGCAGTTGTGCTCGCGGATCCTGATCATGGATCACGGGAAGAAGGTCGCGATCGGTACGAAGGATGAACTGAAGGGCATGATCAAAAATACCGAGAGTGTGATCGTGAACGCGAGCGATCTGGAGCCGGCGTTTATCGAGAAGATCCGGGCGCTCAACCATGTGTACGATGTGTCGTACCACGACGATACATTGACCATAAAATGCAGCGGCGGCAAGCACAACATCGTACATGTTGTCGATTGCTTCGCGGACAATGAAGTGAAGTACCGGCAGATCTATTCGATCCTGCCGACGCTCAACGAAGTGTTCCTGGAGATCACGGGTAAACAGTTGCGTGACAACGAGTAAAGAGGTGGATGACTATGTATTTTCGTGTATTTATCTATCGATTGAAAAAGAATATCCATGACCGCGAACTGATCCTCTGGTCGCTTTTGTTCCCCATTTTGCTGGGAACGTTCTTCTACGCGACCTTCAGTTCCATCTATGGTCAGATGGGCGTGCAGACGTATCGTGTTGCGCTGGTGAATGGTTCGGAGGAGACCACACAGTTCGTGAAAACGACGCTGGAGGGCATTCGGACCGAAGAGGGCGCACCGATGTTTGAGGTTGTGATCCCGGAGAATGCGGATGAACAGAAACTTCTGTTCGAAGACGAGGTCGCCGGAATTATGGACATCGCGAATATGGGCGACATTCAGCTTCGAATCGCGAAGGATGAGGTGGCGCAGAATGTGCTTTCGCATGTGGTCGGCGTGTTCCGCAGAAATGCAGTGCTGACGCAGAGAGCCATGCAGGATCCGCAGGCGGCGGAAACGATCACAAAGCTCATGACCGAGGAGCCGGAGCTTCTGCGTCAGATCAATGCGGCCGGCGAAAACAAGGATCCCTATGTATCCTACATGTATGCACTGCTGGCGATGATCTGTGTGATGGCTTCCAACGGAGGCCTGCAGGTCCCGATCGATTCGCAGGCAAATATTACACAGCAGGGCGCCCGTGTTTCCCTTACGCCGGTGAACCACAGGATGTATGAGCTGGTCAGCCTGGGCGCGGCATCTTTGATCCAGATCGTTTGCACACTGGTCGGCGTAGCCCTGATCCGGCTCGTGTTCCATGCCAATATGGGTTGTAGCGACGCCATGCTGATCCTGGTCAGCATCCTGGGAACGCTCCTGGGCTGTTCTCTCGGGTTTGCGCTGGGCCATGTTTCGAGCATCCGGAAGAACACGAAGGAAGCGATCCTGCTTTTGTTCGTGACAGTCGGCGGCTTTTTGTCGGGTCTGATGGCCCATCAGGTGAAACTGCTTGTGGAAAAGAGTTTCCCGCTCCTGAACCGCATCAACCCGTCGGCGATCATCCATGACGCCTTCTTCAGTTTGAATGTGTTCGGGATGGGAGAGCGTTTCTATCGTTCCCTGATCACCATGGTGGTCATGACGGTCGTTCTGACCGCGATCGGACTTTGCATGTCCGGAAGGAGAAGCTATGCAAGTATTTAAGGCTTTTTTCAAAGTTCAGAAAAGATATATGATCCCTGCGATCATGTTTACGCTGATGGGTGTGTTGATGCTCATCATGAATTATGCGATGGCGCATAGAAGCACCTCCGATAACGGCTTTCAGTCCATGTCCCTGCCCATCTACCTCACGGATGAAGATCAAAGCGAAGTTTCGTCCCTGCTTGCGGACTATCTGAGAAGAACGCATAAGGTCGATGAAGCGGAGTGTTCCGACGAAATGCTCACGGAGCGTCTGTACTATCAGGATCTGGCAGCAGCGATCACGATCCCGAAGGGCTTCGGTCAGGCATTTACCGACAAAAACACGGGAGATCGCATGGAGATCCAGAGCGTGGTCGATGAAGGCCTGGCGGAAGGACACATGCTGAACCTGCAACTCAAGTCGTTTTTAAACAGTATGTACGCGTTCTATCACAGCGGCATGTCTCTTACGGAAGCGGAAGCGCAGGCCGAGCAGACGCAGGCTTCTGACAATTATGTGAGCCTGGTCCGCGAGGCTACGGAGGAAGGCACGGTAAATGAGCGCAGCGGCGAGAGTACCAGCCGGTTGTTGTTTATTTTCATCCCGTATGTTATAATGTGCAGTGTATTTGGATCGTTGCTTCCGGCCGTTATGTCGTTTGGCGAATCGGAGAAGAAGAGAAGAGAAAACGCCTCCGGTTTCGCGGTTTGGAAACGCAGCTTCGCACTGGCTTTCGGTTCGCTCGTGTTCGCATTGGCATTCTGCCTGATCTATGTCGTGATCCTGGCGTTTGTCTGCGGCAGCGAGACATTTTCCGAAATGTGGTGGCTGATGGCGCTGAACCTTCTGATCTTTACGTTCTCCACGGTCATGATGATGGCATTTTTGTCAGTCATCCCGCTGAAGGCATCCGTGCTTTCCTCGATCGTTTCGACGGTCGTATCGCTGGGCTTTGCCTTCCTCGGAGGCCTGTTCGTCCCGATGCAGTACCTGGGCGAAGGCGTAAAGATGATCGGACGTTTCCTGCCGACTTATTGGTATGCGACGGCGGTAGAGGCACTGGATAAAGGCAAAGGCTTCGCAAGCGTTCTGCCGTACTTTGGCATTGAGTTGTTATTCGGCCTGGCTTGCCTGGCCATCGGTCTGGCGTTGTCGAAGGCATCCGAGCGCGCCGGATGAGTTTAAAGGACTTGGTTTATGAAACAGTTTACGGATAAACTTATACTGTTTCTCTTATCGGTATTTGCCATGCAGGTTTGCCTGCGTGGCAGATACCTTATTGTCGTTATATACGCCGTGATCGCCTATGCCGCGATCTGTTTTTGGCTTTCCATTCCCGAGGATGAGGAGCCCCGGATGCGCCCTATGCTGCGAAAGAGCGTCCAGTGCGTAGCGGCGGCTTTGACGGCAACCCTGCCGGGTGCGGTGACCGCATCGCCCATGCTTTTGTATGATATGATCGCATGCAGGAATTTTGCTGCGATCGTCATTCTGGCTGCGGCCGGTGCGCTTGGGATCACGATCCACCTTCCGGATATGTTCCCGGAAACGTATTCCGTCATGGATCAGACGTTGCTTTTTTCCTACCTGGCGTTGCTTTGCGCGTCCTCCGTGCTTCTGGCCTGGCGGACGGCGAGGCATGTCAAACTCGAGGAAGAATTCATCCACCTGCGCGACCGCGACCAGGTGAAGCAGGAGAAGCTGCGCGAGCAGACGAATGAGGTACTCGAGGCGAAGGACCGCGAGGTCTACACGGCGCAGCTGGCGGAGCGAAACCGCATTGCCCGTGAGATCCATGACAATGTGGGGCACATGCTGACCCGCGGGATCCTGCAGGTCGGCGCCATGATGACGGTGCATAAGGATGAGCCGGTCGCCGAGGAACTGGCCATGCTACGAGAGACGCTGGACACAGCCATGACGAATATCCGGACCAGTGTGCACGATCTGCACGATGAATCGGTGGATCTGCATTTTGCGCTGGAGCAGATGGTGAAGCCTCTGCATGAACGGTTTCAGGTGCATTTCGAGGTCAATGTCGACCATGCGGTGCCGCGAAACATCAAATATGCCGTGATCGGGATCGCCAAGGAAGCGATCTCCAATGTGATCAAGCACAGCGTGAACGACTGTGTGGATGTGACGTTTAATGAGCATCCGTCGATGTATCAGCTGGTCATTCATGACTATCCGGAGCACGTGCCATCGGAAGTCCACGAGGAAAGCACGGCAATGAAGAAGCGTGCCGCAAGCGACGACAGCGGGATCGGGCTTTCGAATATCGAGGCGCGTGTGAACGGCGTCGGCGGCTATGTGAATATATCCCGTGAACGCGGCTTTCGGGTTTTTGTAACGATACCGAAGCCGAAGGAGGAAACATGAATATATTGGTTGTGGATGATGATAAACTGGTGGCGATGTCGCTGCGCATGATCATCGAGGCCGACCCGGATATGACCGTGGTCGACGTCGGTTACAGCGCGGCTGACGCGATCCGTCTGTATAAGAAGTATATGCCGGATGTGCTTTTGATGGACATCCGTATGAAGGACCGCACCGGTCTGTCTGCAGGGGAGGAGATCCGCGCGCAGTATCCGAATGCGAAGATCCTCTTTCTGACGACGTTTAACGATGACGAGTATATCGTGAAGGCACTGTCCATCGGGGCGCGCGGCTACATCATCAAGCAGGATTTCGAGTCAATCATCCCGGCGCTGAAAGCCGTGCAGGAAGGCCAGACCGTATTCGGCAGCGATGTCGTAGGCCGCCTCCCGTCCATGATCCGGCAGGAGAAGCAGGAGGGCTTCGACCGTGAAGCATTCGGTCTTAGCGAACAGGAGGCGGAGGTCATGCGCCTCATAAGCTGCGGACTTTCAAACCGTGAGATCGCGGATAAACTGTGCCTCTCGGAGGGCACCGTGCGCAACTACATCAGCAACATTTTAGCGAAACTGAACCTGCGGGATCGCACGAATCTTGCAATCTTTTACCTCACCGGCGGGAAGCCGGGACAGGCAGAATGAAATGCTCGTTGCTTCCTTACATTACGTACTAACCTTATTAGATTATCCTATTGACAATGATGAAAAAAAGAATTATAATACTAACAAGTGGTATGTAGTTTGTAGTGTGACTTCATTGCCAAAAAAATTTAAGGGGGTTTCATTATGTCAAGAAAGAAAAAAATGGTTGCGCTTTTGTGTATGGCTTTGGCTTTTGTGGTTCAGGTGTGCGTCGTATTTGCAGCCGATTACGAGTCTATACAGAATGGCAGCATTGGCGATTACCCCGTTGTGGCTAGAAACAAGATATCAGAGGACATGAAGCATGCCGAGGCAGAGACAACAATTTCAGGACCACAGTATGGTACGTCTACATCCGTTTCGGCAACATTCTATTATCACGGTGTAAATGGACCGGATATTGGTGTTGACGCTACTTATAATGGTGGCAATGTAGGGCAGCATGGCTGCAATTACCATATGAATGTACCCAATGATAATTATAGATTTTACAGAGCAGAGTCAACGCATCACGCCTATTATCAGCAAGTGGATTTCTATGTACCTAGTTTGGTGACGATTCCGTAATTTGTTTTTGCTTTTTGTTGTATCGGGATTGATGGACATCAATCCCGATTTTTTTGTTAGCTAGGAGGAAGCCTAAGATGAAAAAGATAATAGGTCTGGTGATATTGACTATAAATTCAATGGCTTTGTTTGGGTGTGCATCCGAGGATTCACACGCTTCTTCTGAGATTTATGGTTCATCGTATAAGCCGATCGAGAGTAGTGGTACAGTGGAGAATGATGAACAAATAGGAATAATTGCATCGTCGTCAACTGAGGATTATCCTACTGCTAGCAATTATATTATTTGGGAGTTAGGCCCTTATGCAACACCAAAGATAGAAGCGCAAAATCAGATCAATCGGTTGCTTATGGAAAAGGGGTACGATTGTGAGATCCAGTTTGTCAGCACTGGTGCGTTTAAAAGTGAGGACAGGATCCCGTGGTTGGAGAAGTATGAAGCGAGTAATCCGCCATTCGATATACTATATACGGGGAGTTGGAATTACGATGTGTTTAAGGCAATGGATTTCGTTCAGGAGAGGTACATTTCTCTTTCGGACTATCTGAATTCTGATGATGGACGAGTGTTGAATGTTTTTTTTACTCCTTACGAGTGGGCGTTTACAACTGTGAATGGATGTATATATGCCATTCCGTTGATGGTTAATCCTTCGTCATCCATAGGATTATCGAAATATATGTATGTGCCTGAGAAACATGCTGATCTGTTTTCGGATTATGATGGTTCATATGAGATGTTAAGAGAGATATATGATCAGTCGGGGCAGAAAGAAAAGATGATTATACTTCAAGACTTAACTCTTTTAGAGGCTTTTACGGATTACAGCAGGTACTTGTATAGTATTCCTTTCGATCTGAAACGCGAACGTTTTGCAGACCTTTCTGAAGAAAAGACAATTAAAGAGTTGATATCTGGCATGGCGGAGGATGTTCAAAATGGCGTGTTATCTTATCCGGTAATGGAAGACGTCCCCCAAGATCGTATTTTCGCAATCATTCAAAGTGGAAGGGCTGAGTTTCCTGGATACGTTGAAATTCCGCTCCAGAAGACATCCGCATATTTGAATTTGAATGTGTCTTATGGTATTTCAAAAAAATCAGAAAAGAAAGATCTGGCATTTAGGATCCTTTCTGTTTGTTACACAGATCCTGACATTCAGGAATATCTCCTTCCAGATATGGGAGGAAAGGAGATGATCGACAAACGAAGGGAATTGTTATCTCAGATAGAAGTTGGTGCAGTACAAGATTTTATTCCTCAACTATCAGATGAAATGAAAGATACTTTTCTGAGCTATCCATATACGAGACTATTCAATGAAATATTGGCATATACCTTTGATAACGACATCAAGACATATCGGTGGATGGTAAATGAAGAATATGATGTGGATGAGATCCTTAAAGAGATGGAAGCACCGGAATATCGTGAGTTGATCGATGAATTAAATAAACAACTGGATGCATATTATCAAACGAAAGGAGATTCATGAAGGGGTTTATAGCATGCCTTATGATGGCCTTTGTTTTGCTCGTCCCTTTTGGATGTAAGCATACCGATACAGAAGTCTCTTTTTCGGAAATTGATACAAAGACAGATGCAACGCTCTCTACCGGGGAAGCACAGACGGATAAAGCGAGAGAAAGACAGAAGGTAATATATCTGAACAAGAATGCTTATTCGGAAAAATATGCATTACTCTATCCGAACGCTCTTAGTATTTTTACTGTTGAATCCGGGAAAAGCATGAAGTATTGCTTTGACCCCGGATGTGAGCATATTCGTCCGGTGCGGGATGACTTGACCGGAGAGTTGCTCACTAAATTTTGTATGGCATATGATCTCGGCGGCAAGGCATTTTGTTTGCGCGATGATTGCAGTTATTTTTGTTCGTTCCCGATCCTCTACCGGGCGGACAAGGAGGGCGCAAACCGTCGGATCGTGGCTGAATTGGACTTTGGGTTACCGTTCTGCAATGAGGAGTTGTATACGGAGGATAGTTATTTTCGATTATATACATGTAATGAGGAACTGATCAAAGTGATTGACGCGGATACCGGTGAGGAGCGCTGGGCCTTCGGGAAACAGTTGGACAAACGAAAGGTCGGCATTTTCCGGATAGGACTGGAAAACGGCAAGATCGAAGAGATATTCAGTGCGGATGATCTGTATGATCTAAGTGTTCTGAACCTGGCAGAGTATAATGATCATTTGTATTTTACATGTATCGGGCTTGATATTCCGTTTGATCAACTTCCCAATATTACGGAAGACTGGGAAGCATATGTTCAGGCACAGAAAGAACATGATTTCACACGAGTATATGATTACGATATAGCGAATAGCAAACTGAATCTAATCATATCAGAGCAGGGCGTCGGCGGATATGACTTTGTGGACGGTTTCATCGTTAAGCCCTCAGAAGAAGATGAGCCTGGAGTGCTTTTTGACCTGGAAGGAGATCGTATTCGTGACCTGCCGTTTTCTCCGAAACGTTTGGTCCGCAGTGATCGATATATATTTGCCCAGAATTATTCAAACGGACACTATATGTACTATCTTTACGATCCGGCGGAAGATAAGATGCTGCAAACAGTGGAACTGAGTAATGGTTCGTTCTATCTGCTCGCTGCGGTCGGAGACAGTTATTATGGCATTTCAGATAATAAGTACTGGTATATTTCAGCGGAGAATTTCTGGAATGGCAAGATTGATCAGATGATATGTATGGTAAGCGAATAGAGCGGGGAGCGGACTCCCTGCTCTATTTACGTTGAATGGAAGAAAGCCGGTTTAATAATCGGATCATTTATAGCGAAATCGACAAAAATCCGCTTGCTTTATTGACAGGTCGCGTATATAATGGTATGTGGTTAAATTTGTTTTTTTAACAGTACTACTAATCATGGAGGGCTGATAGCAATGAGCAACACAGCACAAACCCAGGCCGGAAAGCGCATCACCGCGCTGCTCGACCAGGGGAGTTTTGTTGAGATCGGCGGACGTGTGACCGCGCGGAGCACCGATTTCAATCTTCAAAACAAAGAGTTGCCGTCCGATGGCGTTATCACCGGTTACGGCACGATCAATGAAAGTCTGGTATATGTTTACAGCCAGGATGCAAGCGTACTCGGCGGTTCCATCGGTGAGATGCATGCGAAGAAGATCGTGAAGATCTATGATCTTGCGATGAAAACGGGCGCACCCGTGATCGGTCTGATCGACTGCGCAGGTCTTCGTATCCAGGAAGCTACGGACGCACTGAATGCATTCGGCGAGGTTTACATGAGCCAGGTCTTGGCATCGGGAGCGGTACCTCAGATCACCGCGATCTTCGGTACCTGCGGCGGCGGCCTCGCGCTCGTTCCTGCACTTACCGATTTTACTTTTATGGAGGAGAAAACGGCGAAACTGTTCGTGAACTCGCCGAACACTCTCGATGGAAACATCATTTCCAAGTGTGACACATCTTCCGCTGATTTCCAGGCGAAGGAAGCAGGCCTTGTAGACGGCGTCGGAACCGAAGACGATGTGCTCGCACAGATCCGTACTTTGATCAGCATCCTCCCCTCTAACTATGAGGACGATATGTCATATACAGAGTGCACGGATGACTTAAACCGCCTTTGCGACGGCATCGAAGCAGGAGCGAAGGACGCAGCTTATGTTCTTTCCGTGATCTCCGACGATAATTTCTTCTTCGAGACGAAGAAAGAATACGCAAAAGAAATGGTTACCGGTTTTATCCGCATCAACGGAGCGACCATCGGCGCGGTTGCGAACCGCAGCGAGCGTTTTGGCGCAAACGACGCGGTAGAGCAGGAGGTCGAGAAGTTCGA
>DBXX01000081.1:7754-10230 GCA_002309675.1 Lachnospiraceae bacterium UBA1201 | reverse complement strand
TTCGTAAACGGCAGGCAGAACTCGGAGAGCGAGGAGAGATTGGCGACTGCGCGGGAGAGAACGAGGTCGAACTTCTCACGATATCGTTTATCATGTCCCAGATCTTCAGCCCGTCCATGTTCGAAAGAGAGCTTCTCGAGCTTTAACCCTTCTTTCACCTCTTCGAGGAAACGAAGCCTCTTTTGAAGGGAGTCCATTAAAACAAACTCCTTATCCGGATATAGGATTTTCAACGGAATACCGGGAAAACCCGCTCCGGTACCCAGATCCAGAACATTAGATGCCTTCGATACAAACTCATCCAAACCGTATACACTGTCCAGGAAATGTTTTTGCAAAACCTCCTCGAACTCGGTGATACCGGTCAGGTTCATTACTTTGTTTTTCTCAACCAGGCGCTCATAAAAATCCAGGAAACGTGAGGTTTGTAATTCGTCGAGTTGCAAATTCGCTTTTGCAAAGTATTGTTCAATATATTTTTCGTTATCAGTCATTTACAACCTCGTTTTCACTGCTGTTCTCGATCTGAAACAGTCGTTTTCGGAAGGCAGTGGGAGTCTCTCCGATGCACTGTTTAAACTGTCGCATAAAATGTACATCGTTATCATAACCACAGTTGGCAGCGATGGTCCGAATACTGTAATTCGTAGACGCCAGCTGTGTTTTCGCATAATTGATCTTACTTAGAATAACATCGTTATAGCAAGAAATTCCGAACATGTCATGGTAGAGTTTCTGAAAGTAGGAGACGCTGAGTCCCACACGCTGCGCCAGCTTCGGGACCGTCCACTCATCGGAAGGATTCGAGTAGATCTCGGAACGAAGATTTTGCAGTTCGGAATAATAACCCGCGATATGCGTCTCTTGGTTAATAACAGAAATTATATCTGATATACACAAAAGAAGTGCCTTCAGAAGGTAGTCTGTCGTGAGTTTCTTATGCTGGGAAGTCGAGATATCCTCAAAGAAGATCTGATGCATGAGCATGTCCACTTTCTGCTCCGCAGGAAACGCGATCATCCGGTTTAACGGCAGATTGTAAGGCGGTCTGTCGATGGCTTCCCCTTCCGCCAGTGAGAAGTGGATATAGTCATTCACATACCCATCCGGAAGAGAGTAGTACATCTGTGGCGCACCCTTCGGGAATATGATCAGTGTATTTTTCGGAAACGGTTGATCCACTCCGTCCAGTATGATCCGCGCGTCCGTGTAGGTATAAACCAGCAGATAATCACCACTACCATTCGGACGGTTGATATTAAACGGCGGAAAATGTCTGTGCCGCAGTCCCATCATATTAACTTGCATAGTCCCTTCCTTTCCGGGTATCCCGAAACATTACCGTCTCAAGGCTTCCCTAATTCATTGACCTCTTCTAAATGTCAGGTATACCCTGAAAGCCTCATGCTTTCAGCGCCACCAAAAGCACCGCGATGTCCGCGGGCGAAACACCGGAGATACGTCCGGCCTGGCCGATCGATGCCGGCTTTATCTTATTCAGTTTCTGGATAGCCTCTTTACGCAGACCTTTGATCGTCGAATAGTCGAAATTCGGCGAGAGTTTCTTATTCTCGAGCCGCTTGAAATTCTCGATCTGCTTTTCCTGCTTCGTAATATATCCCTCATATTTGATCTGGATGCAGACCTGCTCCACGATATCCGCGGGCAGCTCCGGCCGCTCCGGATCGATCTCCGCGAGTTTCTCATAATCGAGCTCCGGCCGCTTCATCAGCTCCGACAGCGAAGTCCCGTTATTTAACGGCGTGCTGCCGTGCTTCAACATAAATGCCTGTACGGTCTCATTGCCCCCGAGGATGGTCGTCTTCAGACGGTTCACCTCGCGGTCAATGCTTTCCTTCTTCGCGAGCATTTTGTTGTAATCTTCATCGCTGACCAGGCCGGCATCGTGGCCGATGGCGCGCAGGCGCAGGTCCGCATTGTCCTGGCGCAGTACCAGACGGTACTCTGCGCGGGAAGTCATCATACGGTACGGCTCCGTGGTCTCCTTCGTAACCAGATCGTCGATCAGCACACCGATGTAGGCCTGCGAACGATCCAGGATCACGGGCTCCTTACCCAGGCAGAAGAGGGCGGCGTTCATGCCGGCAATGATGCCCTGGCCGGCGGCCTCCTCGTAACCGGAGCTTCCGTTGATCTGGCCGGCCGAAAACAGGCCCGAGATCTCCTTAAACTCCAGGGAATGTTTGAGCTGGTGCGGGTCGATGCAGTCATACTCGATCGCGTACGCATTGCGGACGATCTTCACGTTCTCCAGACCCGGCACTGTGCGGTACATCGCGTACTGCACGTCCTCCGGAAGCGAACTGGACATGCCGCCCAGATACATTTCCGTTGTATAGAGGCCCTCGGGTTCGATAAACACCTGATGGCGCTCCTTATCCGGGAATTTAACGACCTTATCCTCGATGGAAGGGCAGTAGCGCGGCCCGGTTCCCTCGATCACGCCGGTAAACAG
>DBXX01000081.1:0-7713 GCA_002309675.1 Lachnospiraceae bacterium UBA1201 | reverse complement strand
TAGGTCAGCCAGCAGGAGACCTGCTCCTTCTGGACACTCGCGGGGTCCGTGGAAAATGAAAACGGCACCACGACCTTATCGCCGAACTGCTCCGCCATCTTCGAATAATCGATGGTGCGGCCGTCGACACGCGCCGGTGTTCCGGTCTTGAAGCGGCGAACGATGATGCCGTGTTCGATCAACGACGACGTGAGGTGATTTGCCGCCTGCAGACCGTTCGGTCCGGTCGGATTACTCACGTCACCGTAGATGCATCGCGCCTTCAGGTATGTTCCCGTACACAAAACGGCCGCCTTGCAGTGGTAGATCGCGCCGGAGACCGTGCGGATGCCGGTA
The DNA here is from genome assembly GCA_002309675.1 of Lachnospiraceae bacterium UBA1201. Taxonomy (GTDB): domain Bacteria; phylum Bacillota; class Clostridia; order Lachnospirales; family Lachnospiraceae; genus UBA1201. The sequence goes on along the minus strand of DBXX01000081.1, from coordinate 7,377 downwards.
AGTTTTCCGTCCTCCACGATCAGGTCCGCTGCCTCTGCCTGCCGGATGGTAAGGTTATCAGTGTGCTCCATGGTCTCACGCATAGCCTGCGAGTACATCTTTTTATCGGCCTGCGCGCGCAGCGAATGCACCGCCGGCCCCTTAGACTCATTCAGCATCTTCGACTGAATGAACGTTTTGTCGATATTTTTTCCCATTTCACCGCCCAGGGCGTCGACCTCGCGGACAATATGTCCCTTCGAACTGCCGCCGACGTTCGGGTTGCAAGGCATGAGCGCGATACTGTCAATGCTCACCGTAAAGACGATGGTCGAAAGGCCCAGCCGGGCCGCAGCCAGCGCTGCCTCGCAGCCCGCATGTCCGGCACCGACTACTACCACGTCATAATATTCTTCAACTACTGCCATCTATATCACGCTTTCTTACTTTCCCATACAGAATTTTTCAAAGATGCGGTCCGCAACGTCCTCATCCAACGTTTCGCCGGTGATGCGCCCCAGCGCCTCATAGGCGTCCAAAAGGTCGATCGTGAGGAAATCTTCGCTGACCTCCCCGGAAATGCCTTCCAGAGCCTGTCTGAGCGATTCTTGTGCCATTTCCAGCGCCTCTTTATGCCGCACATTCGTGATCAGGACCTCATCGTTGTATAAAAGCTCACCCGCACGGAACATTGCCACCAGGCGCTCCTTTATCGCGTCCATACCCTCGCCGGTCTTCGCCGAAACGGGCAGGATCGTATCCGTCGCGCAGTATTTCGACAGTTCGTCGATCGTCAGCTGCGGCTGAAGGTCGGTCTTATTGTATAAAACCAGACTCTTTTTCTGACGCAGAATCTCTAGGATCCTTCGGTCGTTGTCGTCGAGCGGGAGAGAAGCATCTGCAACGAACAGCAGCAGGTCCGCGCCCTCCGCCTGTGAGATGGACCGTTCCACGCCGATGGTCTCCACGACATCCTGCGTCTCCCGGATCCCGGCCGTATCGGTAAATTCAAAACCGATTCCGCCGATATATACCTGCTCGGACAATATATCCCGCGTCGTTCCGGCGATGTCGGTCACGATCGCGCGATCCTGACCCAGCAGGGCATTCAAAAGCGAAGATTTTCCGGCGTTCGGCTTGCCGAGCAGGACCGTCTTCACGCCCTCCTTCAGCACTGCGCCGTCCCGGTAATCCTCGATCATTTTCCGTATCTTTTTCTCCATCGGTTCGAGTTTTTCCCGCAGTTCTTCGGAATACCCGTCCAGCGATATGTGTTCGGGGTCATCCAGCGCCGCCTCGATAAAAGCGACCGCATCAAGCAGGGTATCACGCATATTCTTGATCTCGTTTCTGACCGAGCCTTGCAGTTGGGAGAGGGCAGCACTCGCTGCAAATGCGTTCTTCGAGTTGATCAGATCCATCACGGCCTCTGCCTCCGACAGATCCACGCGTCCGTTCAGAAACGCCTGCTTCGTGAACTCGCCGGGCTCCGCGGCTCTGGCGCCCGCCGAGAGCACGCGCTCCAGCACCTGCCGCGTAACCAGAATACCGCCATGTGTATCGATCTCCACGGTGTCTTCCGCCGTGAAACTCTTCGGACCACGCATCAAAAGCACCATGACCTCGTCAATCACCGCACCTGTTTCGGAAAGAATATGACCGTAATGAACGGTATGTGTCTCCATTTTGGAAAAACGGGCTTCATTTGCCGGACGGAAGATCCTACGGATCACATCAAACGATTCCGGCCCGCTGATCCTCACGATCCCGATACTTCCCGGGCTCATCGCTGTCGCAATCGCGGCAAATGTTTTTCCATTTTCTGTGTACTTACTCATCCAAACTCCTTAGACCGCCGTCGTTTATTCGACATTAAGGCGACACTCTGTTTCGAAGAAAAATACGAAATTACCCTTGTATAATAGCATTATACGAACGGTCTTTCAAGCCGAAAAAATCCGGCGGGACATTTTTCAAAAATGCCCGCCGGACTTTCTGTCGGTTTAAACGAAAGGATTATTCCTCGCCTTCACCGGATCTATCGGTGTTGCCGTAGTTCTTATTTCCGTAACCGCGGTTGTATCCGCCGCCGTAGCTGTTGCCACGGTCATAACGATAGGTACGCTCGCTGCGGTCGGAAGAGAAACGCTTCTCTTTCTTCAGCATAACGACTACATGACGGAAAGGCTCTTCGCCTTCGCTCTTTGTGTAAACATACTTATCATCCTGAAGAGCGGAGTGAATGATGCGACGCTCGTAGGGGTTCATCGGCTCGAGCTTAACGGGACGCTTGGTTCTCTTAACCTTCATGGAAATGTTCTTCGCAAGGTTCTCCAGCGTTTCTTTTCTTCTCTCACGATAGTTCTCGGTATCCAGTTTTACGCGGATGTAATCATCCATTTCCTTGTTTACGACAAGGCTGGTGAGATACTGAAGGGAGTCCAGTGTCTGGCCTCTCTTTCCGATCAGATTACCCATATCGGAACCGGTAAGATTGATATCGATCGTCTTTTCTTCTTCGTTCATAGAACCCTGAATATCTACAACGATACCCATCTTCTCAAATACATTTTCCAAAAACTCTATCGCTTTATCGACCAGGGTCATTTTCTTTCTGGCCTTGATGATGGCCGGCTTGCTGCCGATGCCCAAAAATCCGCTGGATCCCTTTTCAATGACTTCAAAATCGATCATTTCACTGGTGGTTCCGAGAATGACAGTCGCTTCTGTAAGCGCATCTTCAACGGTTTTACCTTCGACTCTGATAAAATCTGCCATTTTATAACCTCCGTACCTTACTTTTTATTCTTATTCTTTTCGTTATACTGCGCGACCATGTTCGCTTTGGAAGAAAGTCTTCCGGTACCCGTAGTATTCTTATAATATTCCGTAGAAGCTTTGATCTGTTCTTCACGCTTTCTGGCTCTTTCATCCAGGGCTTCCTGATCTTGTTCGAGCTGCTGGGTGATATTAGCGACCCTTGTCACCTTCTGAGGTGCCAGACCCATACGGGCGCGTTTCGCATTGATCTTCTCCATGTTCTTCGCTACGACATCGTTGATGTCCAGTTTATCCATGTAGTTGTTTACGCAGATCTGAATGATCAACTGTACCAAACTGGAGATGACCCAGTATACGCCGATACAGGTAGGGAACATGAAACAGAAAACGATCGAAATGACCGGCATGATCTTTACCATCATGTTCATGCTTTGAACGAACGAATTCTCTTCTTCCGGCTTCTTCGTGATGGAAGAGGATTTCTGCTTCTCCTGCGCTGCGAGAGAGATCTTCGTACTGATGTACTGGATCAGACCCGAAAGAAGCGGGATCATGATGGCGGCAATAACTACCCAAATGCCGACCTTTGCGAAATTAGACAGATACGACATGGGAGAAACCGAAAGGTTTAATCCCAAAAATGAGTTCATGGAACCGATCTTATCGATGGATTCGGTAACCGTTTCCCCGGTCGTGGTTCCCTCCATATTTCCGATGTTTGAGAAGATCTCCTGGAATTTATTCCATTCATCTCCGTCAAATGCATACATGGCATCGACCAGATAATTCTTTGCGACAGTCAGCTCTTCGGCACTGGAAAAGTTTGCAAAGGTTTCCGTGATCTTACTGATCTTATCACCATTGATAACGGTTCCCTGATTAGCAAGAAGCTTGGTAAATTCTTCATTTCCCATAAAGCCGCTGAACTTTTCGGAAAGCACGCTGATGATGTTGTAGTAGATATCTCTCATGCGTCCTACGTACGCGGGGATATTCCAAACTACACGATACAATGCCAGCAGGATCGGAAACTGGATGATCAGCTGAAGACAACCGCCGGTAGGCTTAACGCCGTACTTGTTATATACGGCCATAGTCTCTTCATTACGCTTCATCATCGATGCCTGATCTTTTTTTCCTGCATACTTCCGGTTGATCATCTGGATCTCGGGGTTAATGATGGCATTCATCTTCGTGAATTTCTGCTGTTTGATCGACATCGGGATCATGAGCGCTTTGATAACGATCGTAAAGATGATGATGCTCAGACCGATGTTAAAGATACCAAACAGACCGGTGAAACTGAAGATGGCTTCCATGATGTAACCGAGAAGCCTCGCAACCGGGCCGATGATAGCACCGTCGTATTTAGTTAAAGCTAATAAGTTCATAAATATGTTTTCCTCTCTTAAGGAACCGGATCATAACCACCTTTTGCAAACGGATTACAACGAAGTATACGTTTAAATGCCATCCATCCGCCTTTTAAGGCACCGTATTTCGAAATCGCTTCGATGGCATACTGAGAGCAGGTGGGTGTGTAAATGCAGCGAGAAAACCGTTTTAAAGGAGACAAATATTTTTGATACAGACGTATCATACGAATCATGACATGTTTCATCGCTTCTATCCTCCGAAAAACTACACATTCAGCAATTCCTGTTTTTTTAGCAAATGCAGGTATGCTTCTTCAATCTCTTTAAATCCGAGGTCCCTTGCTTCGGGTCTTGCGACCACAATAATATCGCTGCCTTCTTTCATTTTATCCCGGTTTAAACGATAACTCTCTCTAATGAGGCGGGTTATGCGGTGTCTGATTATGCTGTTTCCTACTTTTTTGGATACCGAGATACCTATGCGGGCAGTCTTTTCAGGGTCGTCAACCTCCTTCTTATACAGGATAAGATAACGGTTGGCGTAGGATCTTCTGGCAGAGTAAACTTCCTGAAAATCCCGATACGTTTTAAGGGAAGGTATATTTCTCATAAATACCTCCTAAATGCTTTAAGAAAAAGAAAAGGTCACATAAAGGATGCGACCGTAGTTCTTATAATCTTATGAGACTGATTTATCAAACAGCAATGGATTTTCTGCCCTTAGCTCTTCTTGCGGAAAGAACTTTTCTGCCGTTTGCAGTGCTCATTCTCGAACGAAAACCATGAACTCTAGCGTGAGAGATCTTCTTCGGCTGAAATGTCATCTTCATGTGCCATACACCTCCTTACCGGTAAATTTGCATAGTTAGACACATACCACATTATATTTGAATGCCAACCTTTCGTCAAGCAATATTTGTAGAATTTTCCTGTTTTTTCAAGGTTTGAACATGATTTTAGGGGTTTTAAACAGTTATCAACATTTTTATTAACACAGTGTTTATAACTTATTTGGACAATTTCATTCTTCCACTTTGACTTATCAACAATTTGTTGAAAAAATGTGGATAAGTTTCTGTCTCTTCCTATTTTTTACTTGCTTTTTGGACAGCCTTAATATATAATATAATTGGATTCTTTTATAGTGGGGGGTGTATGTACCTTCCTCTCAAAATCCGCTGAAACACATCTTGGAGGACCTTATGAATTACGACAAAGCGATCTCTGTCATCAAGGATCGATGGGAAGAGATCAAAGAAGAAACACAGAAGGAATATGAGATCGTCGATGCCCTCTATAACACCTGGATCAAACCACTCACTCCTGCCTATTTTTTCTCGAAGGACGGACGGGACACGCTTTTGATCATCTTTCCGGACGGACAGGATTTCATGATCGATTATATCGAGCATAAATACCATAACTTCATCAAGACCATGATTGAGTCCGTGACCGGTATCGATGTAGAGATCGAGTTTTCTACGATTGCTCATTCGGAACCTAAAAGCGTTCAGGGTGCTCCCGTGACCATGTCTTCCTTAAACAGCAATCTTAATCCGAAATATACATTTGATACCTTCGTCGTAGGAGCAAATAATAAATTTGCCCATGCGGCTTCTCTTGCTGTGGCCGAATCACCGGCTGAACGTTATAATCCGTTATTCATCTACGGAGGCGTAGGTCTGGGTAAAACGCATCTTATGCATTCCATTGCCCACTATATTCTGAAAAATAAGCCGGATGCCAGGATCCTTTATATCACCAGCGAACAGTTTACGAATGAACTGATCGACGCGATCAAAGATAAAAGTAACACGGCTACATCCGAATTCAGAAATAAATACCGGAATATCGATGTGTTGCTGATCGACGATATCCAGTTTATCGCAGATAAAGAAAGTACCCAGGAAGAATTCTTCCACACCTTCAATCATCTGCACGGAGCGAAAAAACAAATCGTTATTTCCTCCGATAAACCGCCGAAAGCACTTACAACGCTGGCAGAACGTCTTCGTTCCCGTTTTGAGATGGGACTTACTGTCGATATATCCGCTCCGGATTATGAGACACGTATGGCTATCCTCCGAAAGAAGGAAGAACTCGAAGGCTTCAGTATAGATAATGAAGTTCTCAAATATATCGCTACAAATATCAAAACAAATATCCGTGAGATCGAGGGAGCTCTGACGAAGATCATCGCATATTCGAAGTTGAATAAGACCGAGATCACACTGGAAGTTGCCGAGGAAGCCCTTCGGGATTTCATTTCCCCGGATGATAAAAAAGAACTTACGCCGGATTACATCCTGAAGATAGTAGCAGATCATTACGGAATCACGGTAGCAGATCTCATCTCTGATAAGCGTATCGCATCTCTTACGACTGCGCGCCAGGTAGCTATGTATCTGTGCCGTTCTCTCACAAATCTGCAGCTTAAAAAAATCGGCGACGTTCTGGGCGGCCGCGACCATGCAACCGTCATTCACGGCATAACGAAAATCGAAAATGAAATGGAGAAAAATCCGTCTCTGGCATCTACCATCGATGTGCTGAAGAAGAAGCTTTCCCTGAACTGAAACGTGTAAAATGTTTACACATTGCTGTTCAAGATGTGAAGCGTTGTTATTGATAAATAAAGTCATGTTGACAACCCATCGGTTTTACACAGCTGCCTGACTCGGATTTCACTGAGTTTTCAGATGCATGAAACCCTTGAATTTTCAGGCTGAATCGATGGTTTCAACGTTTCCACAGTCCCTACTACTACTACTACTGTATTAAATTAAAAAAAGATAATAAGGCGCAGCCTTTGTTTGCTTGTTGAAAGGAGCATCAAAATGAAGATCATATGTTCAAAGGACATTTTATCCAAAGCGGTATCTACGGTATTGAAAGCTATTCCCGGTAAGACTACCATGCCTATTCTGGAATGCATTCTGATCAATGCTGAAGGTAATAAGATCAAACTTACTGCTACCGATACAGAACTCGGTATTGAAACTACGATCGAAGGAAATATCACCCAACCCGGCAGAATAGCGATCGAAGCGAAGATCTTCTCCGATATTATCCGCAAACTTCCGGATAATGAAGTAGTAATTACCACGGATGAGAATTCCAACATGAATATCCAATGTGAAAAGGCAGTATTTGATATTCCGGGTTATGACGGTTATGATTTCCGAGCACTGCCTTCCTTCGAACGTAAGAGTTATATAAGTCTGTCCCAGATGACTTTGAA
>DBXX01000037.1 GCA_002309675.1 Lachnospiraceae bacterium UBA1201 | reverse complement strand
TTCGGAAATGTCGGAACGGATTTCGGCGAGAAGGCAAACTTCGAACTCGTCCATGTCGCATTTTCCGGTAAAGAAGTCAACGAAGGTGTTGCCACGAAATTAAATGGTGAAAAGAGCACCGCCCGCTATGACATCGGTTATGTCAGCGGCGCGGCAAGCGACATCGACCAGAACTACCTGGTTCGCTTCGTCGGCAAGGAAACGACCGGCGATATCTTCTCCAACGGCGTTCTGTGCGGCACCAGCCGTAAGAACTTCCGCGGTACCATCGATTTCATCCGCGGCTGCGTCGGCGCAAAAGGTGCAGAAAAAGAAGACGTCCTCCTGATGGACGATACAGTTCAGAACCTCACTTCTCCGCTCATCCTGTGCGGTGAGGAGGATGTCGAAGGCGAGCACGGTGCTACCCTGGGACGTCTGGCAGAGGATATCCTCTTCTACCTTGAAGCCCGCGGCGTCGCGAAAGAGGACGCGTATAAGATGATAGCCGACGGACGTATGGCTTCCGTCATCCGTCACATTCCGGAAAGCGGGCTGCGAAATGAACTGCTCTCCCTCGTTTCCGAAGACGAATTCATCGCCGAATCATAAGTATTGAATTATTTAACTTCGATATGTTATAATGTCAGGGTCGAAACGCCGAAAGCGTTTCGACCCTGACATTATTCATATCGTCATTTTGACATTCCCACATTCGAGGTTACTATGAAAACTACTTTTGATGTTAATAAGATTCGTAAGGATTTTCCTCTGATCGACGGACAGCCGCTCGCCTATCTGGATAATTCCGCCACCTCCCAGAAACCGGTGCAGGTTCTCGCGGCGGTGGAGCAGTTCTACCGCGAGCAGAACGCGAACCCGTTCCGCGGCCTGTACGAACTGTCGAATATCGCCACAAACGCTTACGAGGAGGCCCGCTCGCTGTGTGCCGAATTCATCGGCGCGAAAGACTCCTGTGAAGTCATCTTCACACGTAATGCTTCCGAAAGCCTGAATTTGCTGGCTTACAGTCTCGGACGCGGTCTGACCGCCGCGGATGAGATCATCTCAACGGTAGCAGAGCATCACAGCAACATGCTTCCGTGGCAGCACACCGCACGCGCGATCGGCGCGACCGTGCGCTACCTCCACCCGGACCGGGAGGGTAATTTCTCTCTGGAGGAGTTCAAATCTCTCCTGAGTTCCAAAACGAAAATCGTAGCGATGACGCAGATGTCGAACGTGTTCGGCCGCGCCATCGACCTGAAACCGTTTATCGATGCCGCGCATGAGGCCGGCGCCGTCTTTGTGGCGGACGCCTCGCAAAGCATTGCCCACATGCCGGTGAACGTGCAGGAGCTCGACGTAGATTTCCTGGCATTTTCCGGACATAAGATGCTCGCCCCCATGGGCATCGGCGTGCTCTATGGTAAGGCGAAACTTCTCGAGAAGATGCCTCCGTTTTTAACCGGCGGCGAGATGATCGAGTACGTGACCCTAGAGGACACTACCTACGCTCCCCTGCCCCATAAGTTCGAAGCAGGCACGGTCAATGCCGGCGGAGCCGTAGGTTTAGGCGCAGCGATCCGTTACCTAAATGCCATGGACCGCACCGCTGCTCTCGCGCACGAGGACGCGCTCACCGCGCGCGCGATCGACGCCCTGATGCAGATCCCGCACGTCAACATTCTCGGCGCGAAGGATGCGGCAGATCATCACGGCATCGTGACATTTACCATCGACGGCGTTCATCCGCACGACGTGGCGGCGATCCTGGCGGAAGCCGACATCGCGGTCCGCGCCGGTCACCACTGCACGCAGCCGCTGCACCAGTACCTGGAGATCCCCTCCACGACCCGTGCCAGCCTGATGTTCTACAACACTTTTGATGAAATCGATCGTTTCGCGGACGCAGTCAGCCGCATCCGCAGCCTGATGGGCTACAACGACTAAGGAGTATCCATGGATAATCGTACTTTTTACAACGAGATCTTAACGGCGCATAATCTGCATCCGTATAATAAGCATCCCCTTCCGAACCCGGGCGTTTGGAAGCGCGGGGTGAACCCGTCCTGCGGCGACGATATCCTCCTGCAGCTGACCCTGGAGGACGGCGTCATCAAAGAAGGTAGTTTCGTCGGAACCGGCTGCGCCATCTCGCAGGCCAGCGCCGACATCATGCTGGACCTGATCCTCGGTAAAACGACCGAAGAGGCCCTGCGTCTGAAGGACATTTTCCTCCGGATGATCAAGGGCGAGACCGAAGAAGACGAGCTCGAAGAACTCGACGAGGCCATCTGCCTCCGCGACGTTTCCCACATGCCCACCCGTGTAAAATGCGCCGTGTTAGGATGGCACACACTGGAAGAGATCCTGAAAAAACCGGAAGAGGAAGACGGTGCATCACCCCTTCCTACCACGACAGAATAGTATAAAATGAACGATAAGGACCGCGCGCTCTGCCCGACGAAAGCAGAAAGCGCGGTTTTCTTTTTGGGCGATAAGTCGCATTTTACTGCCCCCATTTTCCCAAACTATGGTATAATATGTAAGACGGATTTATTCAAATCGTCCGATACAATTTAATAGTAAAATCCGGGAAACCGGAGAAAGGGGCAACCATGAAGAAACACACAAAAGCCTTGGCATGTGTGATGTTATCCGCCAGCTTAGTCACTGGCTGCGGAAACAGCGATCCCAAGGCGACCTCTGCAGAAGGAAGCAGCAGTCCTTCCGCAGAAACCACCACCCCCGCAGAGACGACCGCGACCGAAACGCCGGTTCCCTCCACCGTGGCAGAGCCAACTACGGCGGAAGCAACCGAAGCGCCGACCGAGGCAACGAATGAAGAGCCTACCGAAGCACCCACCACTGCGCCTGAGCCAACCGCAGAGACGGATGCAGACGGTAACGTGATCGTCAACTACGGGACACCGAAGATCGACGGAGAGATCGACGACGTCTGGGCAATCGCCGGCATCGTCACGCCTGAGATCAAAAGTTCACCCTCTGTGGCCGCATCATTTACCGCGAAAACGCTTTGGGACGACCACAGCCTGTACACGCTGGCGCTGGTGACCGACCCCGTTCTGAATAAGAAGAGCGGGAACACCTACGAGCAGGATTCCATCGAGATCTTCCTCGATGAACTCTATGACCGCGCGACTTCCTACGGAGCGGATGACGTGCAGTACCGCGTGAACTTTGACAACGAAAAGAGCGCCGACCACGGCGACATCAGTCGTTTCACCACCGCGACCGCGCCGTATAAAAACGCCGCCGGTGAAGTGATCGGCTACATCGTCGAGAGCGCCATCGACTTCAACGAGACACCGCAAAACGACATGGTCCTGGGTTACGAGCTCCAGGTCAATGACGCCGGCGCCTCCGGTAGCCGTTTAGGCACCATCAACCTCTTCGACTCCACGGGCAATGCCTGGTCCAACCCTTCGGTCATGGGCAGCATTGTCCTGAAAGGTAAGGTCGGCGGGGAGACGTCCGTCACCACACGCCGCTTAGAGAACCTGATCGCGACCGTCGAAAAGATGGATCTCACCGTTTATGTGAACCCTGAAGTCGTTACGGATGAAGTAACGAAGGCGAAGGCACTAATCGGTGATGAAACCGCGACCCAGGAGACCATCGATGCAGCCGTTGCTTCCATTCAGGAGGCCCTTACGAAGCTCGATGACGGCAGCGGCTTTACCGCTCCCGCAAAGCTTCCTCTGGTTTCCGAGCTCGCGGATCCCTTCGTGATGCTCGACGGAACCAAGATCGAAACCAAGGAAGACTGGGGTAAACGCGCGGATGAGATCGCCAACCTGTACCAGTACTATATGTACGGCGTATGGCGCGACGGGTCGGATGAGGAGCTGACCTACACGCTGGACGGCAACAAGCTCACCATGAACATTACCCGTAAGAGCACGGGCGCGAAAGCGACCGTGACCGCGACCGTTTCTATCCCGAAGACCGAGGCGCCGGCCGGCGGTTATCCCGTTCTGGTCGGCATGCACGCGGGCATCAGCGAGGAGACCGCGCTCGCGAACGGCATCGCCGTCATCACCATGGACGGCTACAACTACCCCGTGGCTTCGGATAACTCCGAGCACAAGGGCGCGTTCTACGATCTGTACCCCTACGGCACCTCCTGGAAGGAGCAGACCGGCGTGCTGATGGCATGGTCCTGGGGCTGCAGCAAGGTGCTCGACGCCCTCTATGCAGGCGCGGATGCCGAACTCTCGATCAACAAAGAAAACACCATCATCACCGGCGTATCCCGCTGGGGTAAGGCGGCAGCCGTCTGCGGCGCGTTTGAAAAACGCTTCAAGATTGTCATGCCTTCCTGCTCCGGTGCCGGCGGCCTGGCCCTGTTCCGCTATATGTCGGAAGGCAAGACCTACGACTTCTCTTCGAAGGGCGCCGGTTCAGCCGTGACCTACACCGCAAACGAGCCGCTCGGCTCCCTGCAGTCCAACGATGAAAAGGGCTGGTTCAACGACAACTTCGGAAAGTTCGCTTCCGCCGAGGCGCTTCCGTTCGATCAGCACATGCTGGCGAGTCTGGTTGCCGAAGACGGCCGCTACCTCTTCATCATCGGTTCCTGCATCAGTGAGGACTGGGTCAATGCTCCCTCCATGTGGATGAACTATCTGGCATCCTCAAAGATCTTCGATTTCCTGGGTCTTAAGGACAACATCGCCATTAACATCCATAAGGAAGGTCACGCCGTGATCGCCGAGGATATCAACTACCTCGCAGCATTCATCAAAGACCGCATCTACGGCGAGCAGACCGAAGGCGTGGATCTGAACGATCTGAAGACTTCCGTTTTCGCCCTCGATGTCAACAAGGATCCCCTGGCGGATACCTTTACGGAGAAATGGATTCACTAAATGAAACGCAACACAAGTAAGAAAACCGCAAGGTTTTCGGCACTTATCTTAAGTCTGCTGCTGACTGCCTGCGCCCCCGGCGCAGGCGGGGCAGACGCTTCACAGGATGCTTCGGCGCACACCGCTTCGGTGGCGTCGGAGCCTTCTTCGTATGCATCCACGGAAGAAATTCAGACGACGGCTCCGAACCTTTCGACCACCGCTGCCACATCCGAAAATGCATCACAGGAACCTTCCACCGCCGAATCGGTCACCGCGGAAGATTCCTCTCCTGCGGCAGAACCGTCCACCCCGGCAGAAACCGTCGCTCCCGAACCTGCAAGCCTCGCCTCCTACGGACTGCCCATCCTCTCCATCCAAACGGAAAACAACCGCAAGATCGCGAGTAAGGATGTTTACATCAACGCCACCATGAACCTGACGCCGGACGAAGACAGCACTGTCGATATCGCTGCCTACGCAGGCGATATCCAGATCAAGGGCCGGGGCAATTCCACCTGGATGGCAGCAAAGAAACCCTATAAGATCAAGCTTTCCAAAAAGGCCGATCTTTTGAATTCCGGAAAAAACAAGCATTACGTGCTGCTCGCAAACTACTACGACAGCACGCTGATGCGTAACGATATAGCATTTTCCACGGCGAAAGCCATGGGCTTTGACGCCCTGGACGGCGTCCACGTTTCTCTCTATTTAAACGGGGAGTACCAGGGCGACTACATGCTCTGCGAACACCTGCGCGTCGGCAAGGCCCGTCTGGATATCCACGACTGGGAGGACGATGCGGCAGACTTAGCGGACGCGCTTTGTGAGGCGCACTCCGAGCTGAAGGATGCCTCAGATCAGCTGGAGGATGCCCTCACAAAGGACCTGTCCTGGATGTCTTCCAAGACCGTTTCGTTTAACGGGCAGGAATACGACGTCAGTGATTTCGTGGATGCATTGCCCGCGCGAAACGGAGGCTTCCTGCTGGAACTGGACGACACCTACGACGAAGTCAGCAAATTCAAAACGAAGCTGGGGCAGCCCATCATGGTCTCCGGCCCCGAGTACGCGAAAACCGATCCGGAGCTGTGGGCATACATTCAGACCTATGTGCAAGCGGTAGAGGACGCAATCACTTCGCCCGATTTTACGACCGAATACGAGGGGCGGATCGTCTCCTATCAGGATCTGGTCAATGTAGACTCCTTCGTCGATTTCTTCCTGCTCACGGAGGTCTTCGCAAACCTCGATTCGATGTTCAAGAGCACCTTTATGTATAAGGACGTGGGCGGCCTGCTGACCATGGGACCCATCTGGGACTTCGATCTGTGCGCCGGCGGCAGCATGGTCATCGAATTTCAGCCGTACTACGAGCGCTGGCAGACCACCTA
>DBXX01000007.1:44109-64023 GCA_002309675.1 Lachnospiraceae bacterium UBA1201 | reverse complement strand
TCGATCATCTCCTGCAGATCGGAAACCACGTTTTGAGTGGGCATGCCCAGGCGCGCGGCCAGCTCGCGGATGCTGACGCGCCCGTCATTGCCGATCGCGTTTGCGTAGCGCCTGAACATCTGATAGCGCCGGCGCGTCTGCGCATTCCTGAAGCGCCTGAATCCAAGAATGGCCCCGATCACCTTCGTGATGACCTCGGGAATGATCAGCAGTATGATTATGGCGACCAGCGAGGGCCCTTCCGGAGGATCCGGCGGTATGTTAAAAATGCTGTGTTTTTTCCTGGCCATGCTAAACACCTCAACTTTCATTATAGCATAAGCGGATTGCGCATTCAATGAAAGAATGATTAAATTGGAATAAGAAAGATTAATCGCGGGTGCCGCTTCCGGGTTGACGCCGGGCGCGGTTTCGATTACAATAGTGGCATGCGAAATCCTGCGTCCGGGCACAATGGTCGCGGGAGGTGATTCGCGTGAAACCCGAAGACCGCCGGCGTGCGGAAGCCGAAGCCGATGAACAGGATGTGGCGTCCGCATCTGAATGCACCGGGCTGATGCCCGCGCTGCCGCCGGATGACGACGCGCAGCGGTCGTGCGCGGCGCTGTACGCCGTGCACATGCCCAAAGCGCCGGGGCGCATGTTTCGAAGGAAGTAATACCGAAGGGGGCCGGCCGGGCGGCTTACCGCCCGCGCCGCGCCGGAACAGGAGGCACATATGCACAAGTGGGGCAGAAGACTGGTGGCGCTGCTGCTGGCGGCTGTGCTGGCGTCAGCGGGGCTGGCCTGCGCCGGCGCGGAGGACTGGCGCGACCTGCTGCGCGATCTATACGGGTTGACCGATGATTACGATGCCGGCGCCGACACCGCGCTGCCGCCGGACGACGAATCGCCGCCCGCCGATGCGTTTGAACTGCCGGTCACAGACCCGCAGCAGATCGTCAACTACCTGGAAATCTATGGCGAACTGCCGGAGAACTTCATCACCAAAGACGAAGCGAAAGCCCTGGGCTGGGACAACCGCTACAATTATGTGGGGGAAGTCGCCCCGGGCAAGAGCATCGGCGGCGACCGCTTCGGAAACTATGAAGGCAAACTCCCGAAGGCGCGCGGCCGCAGTTACACGGAGTGTGATATCGACTTCGACGGCGGCTACCGTAACAGCAAGCGTATCATCTTTTCCAACGACGGTCTGATCTTCTACACGGAGGATCATTACGAGACCTTCGAAAAGCTTTATTAGAAACATTTTCCGCACATGGAGTGAAATATGGATATCTTAGTGATCGACGGAGAGAAAGTCTCCGATATGAAACAACTGCATGAGCACATCGCGGCCCAGCTGCATTTTCCGAGACATTACGGAAAGAACCTGGACGCTTTGTATGACTGCCTGACGGATCTGCGAAATGTAGCGATCACCGTGCGTAATTACGGGGCGCTGAAGGAGCATCTGGGCAATGCGAATGCTGAGGGCCTGATGGACGTGTTCCTGGACCTGTGCGCTACCTGCCCTGCCTGCTCGCTGACAGTCTCACCTACGCCGCCGTCGGAGTCGGGGACGTTTAACGAGATCTTCGACGAGACGTGCGAAGAGGAAGACACGCTGGCGCATGGTAAGGAGGATTGGTAAGATGGTGAAGGATACATTGCTCAGAAAGTATGCGCGACTCATCGTCCGTGTGGGCGTGAACGTACAACCCGAACAGGAAGTCGAGGTTTTTGCCGCAGTCGACCAGACGCGGCTCGTACATATGTTGGTGGCCGAAGCATACGCGGCCGGCGCTTCTGCAGTGCGCGTGGAGTGGCAGGATGAGGAGTTGCTCCGCCAGAATTATAAACATATGTCGCTGCGGAAACTGTCCCGTGTGCATAAGTGGCAGCGCGAGAAGATGAAGCAGAAGGTGAAAGATCTGCCTTGCCAGATTCACATCGTATCCGACGATCCCGACGGACGTAAGGGCGTAGATGTGCAGAAGATGATGAAGGCAAATGCCGCGCGCGCGAAGGTGCTCAAACCGTTCCGCGACGCGATGGAGAATAAATACCAGTGGGTGATCGCCGCAGCATCGTCCGAAAAATGGGCGAAGAAGGTATTTCCCGAAGAGACGACCGCACAGGCGGTGGACCATTTGTGGAAACTGATCTTCGAGTGTGTGTACCTGGACGAAGAGAGCGACCCGATCGAGAACTGGAACGTGCATAATAAGCGCTTTATTGAGAAGTGTGAGTGGCTGAACGCGCAGCATTTTACGAAGTTGCGTTACCACAGTGCGAACGGCACCGATTTTGAGGTCGGCCTGATCCCGACGGCGCAGTTCATGGGCGGCGGCGAGTATTCGACGCAGAACATCTACTACAACCCGAACATGCCGACGGAGGAGATCTACACATCACCGATGCGCGGACAGGCACAGGGAACGCTGGTCGCGACGAAGCCCCTGTCCTACCAGGGACATTTGATCGACGGTTTTTCCGTGACATTTGAAAACGGTAAGGTCAGCGAGGTGCACGCGAAGGTCGGTGAGGAGCTGCTGCAGAAGATGGTGCAGATGGACGAGGGGGCGTCGTACTTAGGCGAGGTCGCGCTGGTTCCGAAGGAGTCACCGATCAACCGCAGCAACGTGCTGTTCTATGAGACGCTGTTCGACGAGAATGCGAGCTGCCACGTGGCGCTTGGCATGGGATTTTCCAATGTCCTGAAGGATTTCGATAAGATGAATGAAAATGAGATCCTGGCTGCAGGTATCAATGACTCGATCATCCATGTGGATTTCATGATCGGAAGCCCGGACATGGAGATCGTCGGGATTCGGGAAGACGGAAGCGAAGTCCCCGTGTTTAAGAACGGAACGTGGGCGTGAATGTGACAGTGGGGACGGTTCTTTCTGTCACATTGCCAGAAGTGTAAAACCCAGAGAAAATCAGCATGTTAGACAGGGTGGAAGGTGACAAAAAGAACCGTCCCCACTGTCACCAATTACAGGGGAGTAGTTTATGGGAGAGGATGAGAATAGGGTTCCCGAAATACCGATGCCGGACGGGGGCCGATTTAAAGACAAAAAGTGGTTGATGATGACCGTGATCGGCCTGATGGTCGTGGTCGCGATCATTGTCCTGATAAAAGTGTTGCCGG
This sequence comes from Lachnospiraceae bacterium UBA1201, assembly GCA_002309675.1. Classification (GTDB taxonomy): domain Bacteria; phylum Bacillota; class Clostridia; order Lachnospirales; family Lachnospiraceae; genus UBA1201. Next base: position 60,887 of record DBXX01000007.1, on the reverse strand, counting down.
GGAAGAAGGACGAACCGGACGATCTGGCGTCGAACTCGACGACTGCGAGTCAGGAAGGGTCGGTAAGTGCTTCGCAGCCCGGAAAGACTGAGGCTTCCACGGGCACCGGCGAGACCGACGCGGCCGATCCCTCGAAGGATGCGACGAAGCCGGTCGAGTCGAAACCGGACGAATCCAAGCAGGATCCGAACGGGACCGAACCGACGAAGGAAGACCCAGACCGTCCGACCGGAAAGTCCGCGCTGAATACAGGTAATCTGTCCGCGTACTCGACGACCTACGAGGGGACGAAGGGCACGGGCGATTTCAACTACGGCGAAGCTCTGCAGAAATCGCTGCTGTTCTATGAACTGCAGCGCTCAGGCGCATTGCCCGACGAGGTACGGTGCAACTGGCGCGGCGACTCCGCCCTGGAGGACGGCAAGAACGTGGGCCTGGATCTGACCGGCGGCCTGTTTGACGCCGGGGACAATGTCAAGTTCAACCTGCCCATGGCTTACACAGGCACCATGCTGGCGTGGTCGGTCTACGAGGATAAAGCGTCCTATGTGGAGAGCGGCCAGCTTGAATACATCCTGGGTACCGTTCGCTGGATCAACGACTATCTGATCAAATGCCATCCGGAGCCGGATGTCTACTACTATCAGGTCGGTGACGGCGATAAGGACCACGGCTGGTGGGGCCCCTGCGAGGTCATGCAGATGGACCGCCCCTGCTTTAAGGTGGATAAACAGAACCCCGGCTCCTGCGTGGCCGGACAGGCAGCGGCTTCGCTGGCGGCTGCGTCCGTGATCTTTAGGGACAGCGATCCGACGTATTCCGCGCTGTGCTTAAAGCACGCGAAGGAACTGTACGCATTTGCCGATTCGACCCGCAGCGACGCGGGCTACACGGCGGCGAATAATTTCTACAAATCCTGGAGTGGTTTCTGGGACGAACTGTGCTGGTCCGCGACCTGGCTCTACCTGGCGACCGACGACAACACCTACCTGACCGCGGCGAAGGAAGCCGCGAAGAAGGCGAGCGCCGACTACGACTGGGCCATGTCCTGGGACAATGCGACCTTCGGCGCGAATCTCCTGCTGGCGCGTATCACCGGTGAGCAGGCCTATAAGAACGAGATCGAGCACAACCTCGATACCTGGACCGTTGGGTACAACGGAAAGAAAGTAACATACTCCCCGAAGGGCCTGGCCTTCATCGACGGCTGGGGCAGCCTTCGTTACGCGACCACGACCGCTTATTTGGCGCTGGTCTACAGCCGCAGCGACGCTTGTCCGGTGGCGAAGAAGAAACTCTACCACGATTTTGCCCTGCAGCAGGTCAACTACGCGCTGGGCTCCACCGGGCGCAGTTTCGTGATCGGTTTCGGCGAGAACCCGCCCGAGCACCCGCACCACCGTACGGCGCACGGCTCCTACGCGGATAATCAGAACGAACCGAAGGAGCATCGCCACATTCTGTTCGGTGCTCTGGTCGGCGGCCCGGACGCCTCCGACAACTACCGTGATGTCATTTCCGACTATGCCATGAACGAAGTGGCATGCGACTACAATGCCGGCTTCACCGGCGCCCTCGCTGCGCTGTACGCGGAGTTCAAGGGCCAGACCCTGAAGGATTTCGGCGCTGTGGAGAAGATCACGGACGATGAATTCTACGTGGAAGCCGGGGCCAATGTAAAGGGCCAGGATTTCATTGAGATCAAAGCCTATGTTTACAATAAGAGCGCCTATCCTGCGCGTATGGGCGATAAGCTCGAACTGCGTTACTACATGGATCTGTCGGAGATCTACGCGGCAGGCGGCAGCGCAGCCGGCCTGCAGCTGACGAACAATTACATGGCAGCGGGCGCATTGGGCGGCATCTACGCCTGGGATGAAGAAAAGCATATCTACTATGCGTCGATCGATTTCACCGGCGCGAAGATCTATCCCGGCGGCCAGTCGGCCTACAAAAAAGAGGTGCAGTTCCGCATCCGCAACGCAAACGGCGCCTGGGACGATGCAAACGATCCTTCATTTAAGGACATCGCGGCCGTTTCGCCCGGACAGGTCGTGCGCGCCGCATCATTGGCCCTCTATGACGACGGCAAGCTTGTGTTCGGTACCGAACCGGCCTCCGGTTCATCCGCAGGAAAGCAGGTAGTGCTGAACCCGAACGGCAACCAGAACCAGGGCGGTCAGGGAAATCAAAACCAGGGAAATCAGGGGAATCCGAATCAGGGCGGCACCGTTTCTCCTTCCGAGAAGGCGGCGTCGAGCGCAGTGCTCAGCGTGGAGAATAACGCCGGCGCGATGCAGGCGAACGGAAACACGATCTCCATGATGCTGAAGATTACGAATAAGTCTGATGGTTATCTGGATGTGAAGGATCTGGCGATCGAGTACTATTTCACGAAGGATGCGGCCGGCGGCCTGGCCTTCTGGAATGACTACAGTTCGATCTCATCCGGCGGCTACAGTGAGATGAAGGGTGTGAGCGGTACATTTGCCGATGCGAAAGGAACCGACGCGGACACCGTGTGTAAGATCCAGCTGCCTGATGCAGGAAAACTGGCTAAGGGCGGAGAACTGCAGGTCCAGATCCGCATCACGAAGTCCGACTGGTCGAATTTTAACCTGGCGAATGACTATTCGACAAAAAGTGTAAAGAACATTGTAATTACCAATAAGGGCGAGGTAGTCTTCGGAACTCGCCCGTAAGAGGAGAGAGGAGGCAGCCATGGCTGAAGCGCTTATCTACATCGTGGAAGATGACCGGAATATTCGGGAGATCGAGTCGTTCGCGCTGAAAAACAGCGGTTTTGAGATCCGCGAGTTCGAAACGGCGAAGCAATTCTACGCGGGGATCAACCAGAAGATCCCGCAGCTGGTGCTCCTCGATATCATGTTGCCGGAGGAGGACGGGCTGTCCATCCTGCAGAGGATCCGCAGAGCGCCGGAGACAGCGCGCGTGCCCGTCATGATGGTGACCGCGAAGTCGTCCGAAATGGATAAGGTGCGCGGCCTCGATCACGGGGCGGATGATTACATCACGAAACCGTTCGGCGTACTGGAACTCATTTCCCGGGTGAAGGCGCTGCTGCGCCGCGTGGAACTGCCGCAGACCGATGCGGTGCCGAACCATGCAGTGATAAAACTGGGGGATGTGACTCTGGACGACGGAAGATACATGGTGACAGTCGCCGGCGAGCCCTGCGACCTGACCCATAAAGAATTTGAATTATTGCGATATTTAATGCAGAATAACGGGATCGTGCTTTCGCGCAGCCGCATCATGGAACGTGTGTGGGGCGAGGATTACGAAGGCGAGACCCGGACAGTGGATATGCATATTAAGACGCTAAGGCAGAAACTGCAGTCAGCAGGCGGCATGATCAAAACGGTGCGCAATGTCGGTTACATGATGGAGGCAGAACCGCACTCACGTGGATGATAGGAGGTGCCTATGAGGAAGAATGCTACGATGTACCTTTCGGTGATGGTCATAGCCTTGATCGTCGGCGCCGTCGTTCTGACCACCTTGGTCATCGGCCTGGTCGACACAGAGAACCCACTTCCACTTACATCCCCGTACTTATACCTGGGTGTGGCCCTGGTCGTGATCGTGGGCGTTTTGATCTCGGTCCTGTCATCGCGGCATGTGGTGCGGCGCATCGTGGAGCCGGTCGAGAAACTGGCAGAGGACCCGGAGGACACTACGGTCCGCTTATACAGTGAGTTGGAGCCGGTGGCGCAGACCATGCGAAGCCAACACGAGGAGATCGTGAAGAACGACCGCATGCGTAGTGAATTTACGGCCAATGTTTCGCACGAGCTGAAGACTCCGCTGACGGCGATCTCCGGCTATGCGGAGCTCATCGGGAGCGGCATGGGAAGCCCTGAGGATACGAAGCATTTCGCGGATGAGATCCACCGGAATTCGAACCGCCTGCTGATGTTGATCGACGATATCATTCGCCTGTCGGAGCTGGACACCGCGCAGATCGAGGTGGACATGGAGCCGGTGAACCTGCTCGATGTCGCGCAGACTTGCGTGGAGAACCTGAAAGCGAGCGCGGCGGAGCACAAGGTGACGCTGCATCTCGACGGAAAACCGGCGCATTTGAAGGCGAACCGGACCATGATGGAGGAACTCATTTTCAACCTTTGTGACAATGCGATCCGCTATAACAACGAGGGCGGAACGGTCTTCGTGAATGTCTCGGCGAATCGCGGCGTGGTCCTTTTATCGGTAAAGGATACCGGCATCGGCATTCCGAAGGAACATCAGGACCGCATTTTCGAGCGCTTCTACCGCGTGGATAAAAGCCGCTCGAAGCAGAGTGGCGGAACGGGCCTGGGGCTCGCGATCGTGAAGCATGTGGCTGCCCTGCATCAGGGCGAGATCACCGTGGAGAGTGAAGCCGGACAGGGGACCGAGATCACCATTGCGTTTAAATGATCATATTTAGGGAAGAATATAAATGAAAAAGATGAAAAGAGTTATATTTTTCGTATTCGCGATTTGTTTCGCGATGGCACTCGTCGGATGCACACCTCGGACAGGTAAGTATAACCTGGCGGATATGACCATAGACGGTCAAAATTATTTGGATATGATTCAGGCCGTGAATGCAATGGACGAAGAAATATGTTATTTGGAGATCGTCGATGGGAAAAATGCTAAATTAGTCACCGGAGTCAGCACTGGGGATAAAAGTGTAAATCTGCTTACATATGACAGCAACTATTTCTACCTTGTACAAGATGGTTCAAAGATCGACTATAAGTATGATTTCATCGCCGGTACCATTTCCTTTAGCTATAATGAGGAAGGCCATAATATGGAGATGACTTTTAAGAAGTAGAGCGTCTGAAAAGTTCGTGCGGTCGGGCTTGATTTTATGCAGAAGATATGCTATAATCCATTTGGGTTATACCCATATTATTCCGTAGGAGGGAACACAAAATGAAAAGAATGAAGAGAGTTTTGGCATTAGTACTGGCACTTTGCTTTGCTATGTCTCTCGTAGGTTGCGGCGGCGGTAGCCTTAAGACCGGCAAGTATGTTCTTGACGAGTATAAGATCAATGGTCAGGATCTGATGGCGGTTCTTGCTATTACCGGAATGACTGGCGAACAGATCGGTTATCTTGAAGTCATCGACGATAAGAATGCAAAGATGGTAGTCAATGGTGACGAAACGAAACTGACTTACGATGGAAGCTATTTCTATATGGATGGTCAGAAGCAATCTTATAAGGTCAGCGGAAGCAAGATCTCTATGTCAATCTCCGAGGGCGGGCAGACCATGGAAATGGTTTTTAAGAAGTAATAGTTTTAAATTCGGAAAAAAGCGGGACATCTGCAGGTGCGGATGTCCCGTTTTGGTTTATCTTCGGATCGGGTCACTTCTTTGCGTTTATTCGCTCCGTCATGGCGTCGTACTGTTTATACATGTACTGCACACCATTTTCCAGCAGGTAGTAGTGGGAAATGTACGGGATGAGCAGTACCAGAAGCAGGACGAACAGGACGATCAGCATGATCTGAAAGTCTGCCAGCAGGAAGCCGAGCGACATGAAGGTGAAGATTGCAAAGGCCAGCGTCACCATTAGATGAATGAGTCGTTCGTGCTGAAAGAAACCGACCTGAATCAGGTGCTCTTTGCGCACTTCCTCCCAGTCTGTATCCGGTGAATCCGCCGCAAGCAGTTCATCAATATGTTTCATGTAATCCAGGATCCTTCGCTTCATAGTTATCGCCTTCCTTTCTTATGGTTTTGCCGTAACCGCTCCAACTATCTGCATTATACCACAAAAAAGGAGAGCAGAAACGGCATTTTCCGTTAAATAATTCACAAAGGGAGTTGACAAGCCCATCCGGGTGTGTTACGATACTCGTGTCGAAAGACAACAATAATAACTTCGGGGCAAGGTGAAAATCCTTACCGGCGGTCACAGTCCGCGAGTCGGCTTAGGCTGACAGATCAGGTGTAATTCCTGAACCGACAGTAACGCGCTTGAGCGCGAAGTCTGGATGAGAGAAGTGCAATGATGGACATGATGTTCGGCAGGCGTTGCCGACATTGATTCCGAGCCCGAAGTTTGCAAGACGTTGCAAACTTTTTTTGTGCGCATTTTCCGATAAGTATGAAGGTGCGCAAATAGCGGCCGTGGGGCGTCCATCCAAACCAACTCCATGTTTCGATCCCGAGATCGGAGGAAAAATGTTAAAAAATGTTGCAATTGTAGTGGCGGATAAAGCCGCCGAAGGCTATGACTTGGGGAAGAATTTCTCCAAATTCAGAGAGGCGATACAAAAGAACTTCGGTTTCTTTATGGTCGTTGTCGGAACGGCAGTGGGCCTGATCGTGATCTCGCTCCTGCTTGAGAGCATTGCGTACAAGCTCAATGGACATAAACGTGTTCGCATGAACACATTGACGGTAACCGTCTGTGGCATGCTCAGTGCCATCGCTGCCGTGCTCATGTTCTTCGAGTTTCCGATTTTTTTCGCGCCGGCCACTATGTATAAGATGGACTTTTCCGACATCCCGGCGATCATTGCGGGCATGACATTCGGTCCGGTATCCGGCGTTGTCGTAGAGTTTGTGAAGATCATGCTGAAGGCGCTGATCCTGAAGCCTACATCGACCGCTTTCGTCGGTGAGTATGCGAACTTCGTAGTCGGCTGTGCTTTGGTAGTGCCGGCATCGTTCATTTTCCAGTGCCGCAGAAGCTTCAAGAGCATGCTGTTCGGAGGCATCGTCGGCGTCCTGGTCATGACGACCTTCGGAACTGCGATGAACGCGATCTACTTCATTCCGAAACTCGGCGATATGTTCCATATGTCGGTTGATAAGATCGTGGAATTCGGAACCGCCATCTGGCCGTCGGTCGACAGCCTGACTAAATTCGTGTTCTACTGTGTGGCTCCGCTGAACCTGCTGAAGGGCAGCGCGGCGATCGCCCTGGTCCTGATCGCTTATCGTCCCATCATGAGCGCCATCCGCTCGCTGATGAGCGCACAGAGCATCGTATCTGCCGAAATGGAGAAGCCGGGAGTTAAGCCTGCAAAAGTCTGACACGAGCTATAGATCATACGAATATTACCTGCCGGAGGCCTCAAGCCGACCGGCAGGTTTGCTTTTGTAAACGGCGTTTTATTCTTGTATTCGCATCGGGCGTTTTCGGCTGTGAAGGCATAAAAACCTTGCAAATCTGTTTGAGTTGCGGTATAGTAAAGGATAGAAACTGGGTTATTATCCGGTGTAACTAGGAGAAGTAGGATGAAAAGACTTATCAGATACTTGAAAGAGTATAGAAAAGAATGCATCATCGGCCCCGCGTTTAAGCTGTTGGAGGCCATTTTTGAGTTGAGCATTCCGATCGTCATGATGAATATTCTCCGCCGCGTGAACGAGTACGCAACGTGGGATTCAAGCACACTCACGGAGGCTCAGAAGGCAGTCACGAAGGCGCCGTCATCACCGACGATGTACATTATCGGAATGGGCTTCGTACTATTGTTGTTGGGAGCGATCGGTCTCGCGTGTGCACTCACCGCACAGTTTTTTGCGGCGAAAGCGGCGACCGGCATGGCAACCTCCCTGCGCAGAGACATGTTCCAGCAGATCAACTATCTGTCATATAATGAACTGGATAAGATCGGCACTTCCACGCTGATCTCCCGTATGATAAATGATGTTAATCAGGTCCAGACGGCACTGAACCTGACATTGCGACTGGTTCTCAGATCTCCGTTTGTGGTATTCGGCGCTATGATCATGGCGTTCACCATTCAGGGGGACATGGGTGTTATCTTCATTCTCGTGATCGCCGTTTTGTCGGTCATCGTATTCGGTATCATGCTGAAGACGCTTCCGATCATGAAGAGCACGCAGAAACAGTTTGATAAAGTATTGCTTTCCACACGCGAAAACCTGGCTGGAGTTCGCGTGGTTCGTGCGTTCAATCGTGAAGAGGATGAGAAGAACTCCTATTACGCAGAAAGCAACCGTTTGATGGGCTTCCAGCGTGCTACGGCGAAGTGGACGGCTCTCATGAACCCGTTGACCTATGCAGTCGTTAACCTCGGCATCCTGGTCATCCTGGCATGGGGTCAGAATAAAGTCAGCGCTATGACCGCTACGATCGACGCGGCGTCTCTGATCGCACTGGTTCAGTACATGTCCATGATCCTCGCCGAACTCGTAAAACTGGCGAACCTCATTATCACACTTACCCGTTCGGTGGCTTGTGGTCAGCGTATCGTGGAAGTGCTCGAACTGACATCCTCGATAAAGGACGACAACACCTATCCGGCGAGCCCGGCGGCAAATGCTCCGAAGATCGAATTCAGGGATGTATCCATGAAGTATGTCGACGCGGAAGAGGATGCATTGTCCAAGATCTCGTTTAAGATCCAAAAGGGCGAGATGGTCGGCATCATCGGTGGTACCGGTTCCGGTAAGTCCACGCTGGTGAATATGATCCCTCGTTTCTATGATGCGTCGGAGGGTATCATCCTGATCGACGGTCGTGATATCGGCGGCTATCCGCTGAAGCAGTTACGTAATAAAGTCGGTATCGTTCCGCAGCAGCCTACGCTGTTTAAGGGAACGATCCGTGATAATATCCTTTGGGGCAGCCCGGGCGCGACGGATCGCGAGATCAATGAAGCACTGAAGACGGCGCAGGCTCTGAATATCGTTGAAGAGAAGCAGGAAAAACTGGATTTCATGGTTGAGCAGGGTGGCCGCAACCTCTCCGGAGGACAGCGTCAGCGACTCACGATCGCGCGTGCGCTCGTTCGTCGCCCTGAGATCCTGATCATGGATGACAGTGCATCTGCCCTGGATTTCCTCACGGAGTCGAACCTTCGTAAGGCGATCCGTGAAGAGCGGAAGAATATGACCATGCTTATCGTTACACAACGTGTTGCATCGATCATGGATGCGGATCGCATCATCGTGATGGATGACGGCGCGGTGATCGGCATGGGCACACATGGTGAGTTGCTGGAAAGCTGCGAAGCATATCGTGAGATCTGCGCTTCCCAGTTAACGGTAGAGGAGGTGTAAGTCATGAAGAAGAAAAATGATACGACGAATTTTTCTGATCTTACTCCTCAGGACGAACAGATCAATACCGAGAACAGCAGCTGGAAGCCGCATATGAAAGTTAAATCGTCAAAGGATCAGGCAGTAGATTGGCAGCGTGAACTTTTGGCGAAGATGTACCCGACGAAGAAAACCGCGGAAGAGGCACAGCCTTCGCAGGTCGAGTCAGAGGTTCAGGCTCCGCTCCGTACCGAGGAAAACCCGTACGCTCTGGAGCTTGCAGGACGCAGACCGGCGCAGGATGAGACCGTCCGCAGCGCATACAGTAATGCATATACCGACACAACGCCCGAGGATATCGAGACGGGTGGCGCGGCTTACTCCAGATTAGCGAAGCCGAAGTCCCGTGAAGAGAAGGAAGCAGCCATGGGCGGCGCGAAGCATGTCTATCGTAAGATGGCAGGCTCCGGCGAGGGTCCTAAGATGCGTAAATTAGGTCAGGACTACACTTCGGGCGACGGAGATGATTCCCGCCTGGATTCCGAGAGTTTCCGTTCTCAGTCTTCCACAGAGGATCAGAAACCGAAGGTTTTGGATGCTCTGGATCGTCTTTTCGGAGATGAAGTTCCGCAGATGTCGGAAGAGGAGATGGAGCGTATAGCTGCGGAGCAGGCGATTGCAGCCCGCAAAGCAGCGCAGCGTGCGCAGGAGGAAGCAGCGCGTGCGCAGGCCGAGGCAGAGGCAGCAGCACGTGCACAGGCTGAAGCAGAAGCAGCGGTGAACCGTGCCCGTGAGGCTGAAGCGGCGCAGGAGAAAGCCCGCCAGGCATCTCAGGCGAAGCCGAAGAAGGCGAAGAAGCAGGCTAAGCAGGCGGCACCCGAGCAGCCTCAGCAGCCGCAACAGCCGGTACAGAGCGAACCCGCTCAACCCCAGCCCCGTCAGAGGAAGCGTAATCTTCTGATGGATGAGGAAGATGTTAATAACGTTTGGAACATGAGTGGTTTCTTCGGAGGCGACGCTAAGAACAGTGCGCCCGCACCGAAGAAAGAAGTATATGAAGAGCCGGTCGAGGAGTACGAGGAAGAGTACGAGGAGACCGAAGAATACGACGAGACTCCCGAAGAGTTCGAGGGTGCGGAGTTAACTGAAGAGTCCGAAGAATACGAGGACGAAGAGTATGACGAAGAGCCTGAGACCGAGGAGGAGTACGAAGAAGAGTCTGAGGCAGAAGACGACGAGTACGACGAAGAGTCCGAAGAGGAATACGAAGAGGACGAAGAGTACAACGAGGAAGAAGCCGACGAAGACGAGGCCGAGGAAGATCCTTACGAGCTGTCATACGAGACAGCCGGCGGAGCCGAGGACGAAGAGTATGTAGAAGAAGATCCTTATGAACTCTCCTATGGAAGAGCGGAAAAGGCAGCACAGCCGGCACCGAAAGCGGTTAAGAAAGAGCGCGACAGCGTTCGGGCACAGCGTGCACGCGTAAGAGCTGCAACCGCAGGAATGGACGCAGACGAGATCCACGATCAGATGAAAGAGATGGTGGAGGCGGCTGCATTGGCCGCAGAAGAGGCTCGCGCCGCACAGGCTGAAGCCGAAGAAGAGGTTAACCGTATCGCAGCATCCCTGCAGGTGGCAAAAGCGAAGGCCGACGCTGCCGAAGAGAAGGCGAAGAATTCCGCAGGTTCCGCGGCTTCTAAGCCCGGTGCGTCTTCACAGCCTATGAATGAGGCGGACGCCGCAGCACAGCGCCGTAAGCGTTTGATGAACTTCTCAAACGATGAGATCCTGCAGAGCACCTCGGGTTCCAGAAGCTTCCATTTGCCGGCGAGCATGATGAGAGGCACAGGACCGTCGAAGACGGCCCCTGTCGATGATAAGAAGGCGGCAGAGCAGGCACGCGAGAAGGTGGTCCAGCTGCAGGCTGAACTGAAGAAGGCTGAGGCAGCTCTGGCAGAGCGCGAGCGCGCGACAGAAGATGCGAAGGCAGTGCTTGCCGTTACCGAAGAGATGGCGGAAAATGCGGACGTAGAGGCTTACATTGCCCAGGGTAAGGTCCTGCATCAGGAAGTTGATAATAAGACGGAGTCCGGCGAGCCGGATAAACTCGCGGAGAATACCGTTACGCGCGAAGAATCCTCTTCGCAGGCGTCGCTCTCGGCACGTAGCGCACAGCGCGCCCGGGAGGAAGCTCCGAAGCAGAATAAGCTGCGTAAAGAAGACATTTTCGTCGGCGGACAGATGTCCTCCTACGAGGCAGCGCTGGATGCGAAGCGCAGAAAGCAGCGTGGTACGGCGGTTTCGCCGACTGCGACGACGGTCGTTCCGCCTTCACCTGCACAGCTTAAGAATATCCCGGATATGGAGACTCCGGCTGAGTCCCCGATCCCGACCGCTAAGATTCCCAGTGTTAAGAATAAGACATTCCGTAAACTGATGAAGTATACGGCACCGCAGATGCCGTACATCATGTTTTCGATGATCATGACCGTCGTTTGCGTAGCGGCACAGTTATTTGCCGTTATGGCAGTCGGTTACATGATCGATAACATCCGCGAGTTCGGCAGTGTTGTCGCTGCGGATGGCCACAACTGGATGATCTTGTTGTTGGGCGCGATCGTTGTTGCTGCAGTTACCCAGTTTGCGAGTGAGGCGGCAAATAATCACGTAACCTATCACATTATCCGGAACATACGTACTAAGGTGTTTAATCATCTGCAGTCCGTTCCGGTACGCTTCCTGGATTCCAAGAAGCACGGCGAACTGATCAATACCGTCATGACGGATGTTGAGCAGATCTCCGACGGCCTGTTGATGGGCTTCTCCCAGTTCTTCTCCGGCATCGTGATGATCGTTTGTACGATCTTCTTCATGCTTATTATCAACTGGATGCTCGCGCTCGCGGTCGCATTGCTGACTCCGCTCTCTATTATTGCAGCGCGTGAGATCGCAAACCGTACGCATAAGATGTTCTCGACGCAGTCGAAGGAGCGTGCGGACCTGTCTGCATTCATCGAAGAGATGGTCGGAAACCAGAAGACCGTCATCGCTTTCGGTCATGAAGCGATCAATATCGAGCAGTTCGATACGATGAACGAAGCACTTGAGGAAAGCGCCCGTAAGGCAGTATTCTACTCCTCAATCACGAACCCTGCGACACGTTTCGTTAACGGCGTGATCTATGCGATCGTAGGTATCTTCGGCGCATTCATGGGAATGAATAAGTTGATCACCATCGGTAAGATAACTTCTTTCCTTCAGTACTCTAAGCAGTACGCGAAACCGTTCAATGATATCTCCAGTGTTATGGCAGAGTTCCAGAACGCACTCGCCAGCGCCGAAAGAGTCTTCGAGCTTATGGAGACCCCGACCGAAACACCGGAAACCAGAGATACTTTCGTGCTGACTTCGCCTCGCGGTGAGGTAGCATGGCGCGGCGTGAACTTCTCTTACGAGTCGTGGAAGCCGCTTATCACGAATTTCTCCATGAAGGCAGAGCCCGGTCAGCGTGTAGCGATCGTAGGCCCGACCGGTTGCGGTAAGACAACGCTTATCAATCTGTTGATGCGTTTCTATGATCCGCAGTCCGGAACCATCGAAGTGGATAACCGTGACATTTCAAGCATGACGAAGTCCAGCCTGCGCGGCAACTTCGGCATGGTGCTCCAGGATACATGGATCCGCAGCGGAACCATCCTGGAGAATATCGCGATGGGTAAGCCCGGCGCGACGGAAGAACAGGTCATGGATGCAGCGAAGGCTGTGCATGCGCATAGTTTCATTCGCCGTATGCCTCAGGGATACCGGACCATGGTATCCGAAGGCGGAAGCAACCTGTCACAGGGCCAGCGTCAGCTGATCTGTATCGCCCGTGTAATGCTGAAACACCCGCCGATGCTTATTTTGGATGAGGCTACATCTTCCATCGATACCCGTACCGAGGCGAAGATCCAGGAGGCATTCGATAAATTGATGAAGGGACGCACCAGTTTCGTGGTTGCTCACCGTTTGTCTACCATTCGCAATGCGGACCGGATCATCGTAATGAAGAACGGAAACGTAGTTGAGCAGGGCACGCATGATGAATTGCTCGAGAAGGGCGGTTTCTATTCGGAGCTGTTCAATGCACAGTATGGCGCACAGATGCAGCTGGCTAAGGAAGCTGCTGTAAAGATTGCAGCTGAAAAGGCGGAGCGCCAGCAGCGCGAAGCTTTAGAGAAGGCAGCCCGTGAGGCACAGGCGGCAGCGGAAGCGGCTCGGCGTGAGGCAGCGGAACGTGCAGCAGCAGAACGCGCAGAACAGGAAGCGGCAGAGCGTGCAGCTGAAGAAGCGGCGATGCGTGCGACTCAGGAAGCACAGGCGGCAGCGGCGTCCATCGAACAGGAAGTTGCTGAAAGCGCGGCAGCGGCTGCGGAAGCACTCGCAGAGCAGGAAGCTGCTCAGCGTGCGGCAGCAGAAGAAATCGAGAAAGAAGCGGCAGATCGCGCAGCGGCAGAAGCTTTGCAGAAACTCGCAGAGGAAGCGGCACGTGAAGCGGAGCGTCAGTCTGAGATAGATGCAGAACGTGAGGCGGCAGCGAGACGTGCTTCCGAAGAAGTAGATCTGAACCGACTGGCTGCGGAAGCAGCAGCAGCGGCTCTGGCGCAGCTTAATGCGACCACGAAGCCTCTCTCCGATGATGATTACTACGGAGACTCCATGGGAGGCCCGGTCCAGGATGATGATGACTCCATGGGTGGTCCGATCCACGATGATGACGACGAGTCCATGGGCGGTCCGATTCATGACGATGACGATGAGCCTATGGGAGGCCCAATCCACGATTAACAAATTAATATAGTATAACACGAGCGGGTGCCTAAACATGGCACCCGCTTTTTGTGCAGATTAATGATGCAAATATTGCAAAAGAAGTAGTTATATTGCAAAAGGCAAGCGATTACTTGGCGAAAGTGTCGACAAACGAAAAAAATTTCGAAAAAACAGAGAAAAATATTTATTTGATACAATTCCTTGATTTTCAGTGGCGCATTATGCTAAAATAGAAAAATACAATACTCTATTATGGGGTATTAGGCGAATGATCCACGTTATGTAGAATGAGGTGGGGGATTACACAGCACCGGCGTAACATTGTTCATTTACGTCGGAATGCAAAGGAGGTACCACATGAACAAACGTAACTTTAAACGAGTGTTGGCAGTTTTTATGTCGTTCGTGATGATCGTAACGGGCTTAAAACTGTCGAACCGCGAGACATTTGCGGATCCGTATACCTTAGGCCATAACACAGGGGACACCTTGGATTACATCGAGCAGTCGTACTACGAGTTGGACGAGTATAACCAGAACGATATTCTCGGTGCCGCCCAGAGATTCTTGCTGTTTGGTCGCGAGAGTGTTGCGGTCGGAGTGCATACGAACGGTAATCTCGCTTCTCCGATATTGATTACCAAAAACAATGGTACATTTACCGTGAATGGTATGCCGAATCAGACGGTTCCGAATGGGAATTATCGGCTGATCAACTATTTTGGGGAACTGCAAACCGAGAACTCCGGAAGTCTGGGCCTGCATGGCGACGGATATCTGTTGATTATCGGCCAGAGTGGGGATTATGTAACTGCGCCTCCGAGGAAGATCAACGGGAAGGAAGTCCAGGGTAACTGGAATGCTATTCTGTACGCGAATCCCAATAAGGAGTTCCTGGACTTTGATAAGGAGTTTGCGCATCTGGAGCGTTTGTCACAGGCTCTTTCCAGTTTCACGGGGGATCATTCCAAGACGGTTTCCGACATACATGAAGGTCAGGCGGCCGGATCCGGTCAGAACCATATTGTCGTAGCGGAAGACGGTGTAACTGTTCTTTCTTTGACTGGGGCTGAACTGGCTTCGATCGGTAAGGATATGCTGATCGATCGGGTTCAGTCTGATGGTACAATGACATTTGAGTCTAAGGAATATAAGCTTGCTTCGAACTCTCAGGTCATGGTCATCAATGTCGATCTTAGTGGCTATTCTTCCTATAACTTTGATCATGAAGTGAAGTACTGTTTTACAGATGGCACTGTAGTGGAAAACAATGAGACCACGATCTTCAACGGAAACAATATTCTGTGGAATTTCTATGATTCTTCATCGTCCGATGGCTTATACCATGGCACGCTTTCGTTCGTGGATAATCATATGGTCGGAACCGTTCTGGCGCCGGCTGCGACTGTCAGAGCCCATGCGGTAAATGGTACCGTGATCGGTAAGAACGTAGAGTCCTATGGTGCCGAAGTACACCGCTCGGACTTCCGTCCCACTTCGATCCCGGGCCTGAAGATGTATAAGATCACATACGATCCGAATGCATCGGATGCTACGCTGGGTACGAATGATACGGCGGTGACGGACAGTACCGTTTATGAATACAACGAACTTGCTACGATCCTGAATAACAATGATCAGACTACGCCCGGTAACTGGCGCAGAGATGGATATAGTTTTGTCGGCTGGTCGGAAGATCCTTCCGCAACCACGCCTTCTTATGTTGCAGGCGATACCATTAAGATGGATTCCGATAAGACGCTCTATGCCATTTGGAAAGAGACTTATAAGGTAATTTACAATGCGAACGGCGGTCAGGGTACATTGACCGATCCGGACAGCCCGTATATTACGGGAACGGAAGTGACTGTTTTGGATCCCGGCCAGGCCATCACCAGAGATGGCTATGCCTTCAAGGGTTGGAACACGGATCCTTCCGCGGCAGCGAATGGAACAGCGGATCCGAACTACGATCCTGCGGATACATTTACCATTACACAGGATACCTATCTGTATGCGGTTTGGGAAGCAGTTCCCACGTATACGGTTACTTATCATGCGAACATTACCCTTACGAGCGGATCTGCACCGGAAGATCCGGATAGTCCGTATTTCTATGATGACCCTGTGACCGTGCTGGGCCAGGGCAGTATGGTAGCCGATCACTATACGTTCCAGGGCTGGAATATGAACGAAGCCGCGGCGCAAGCCGGAACTGTGCAGTACGGTGCCGGTGATGGTTTCTTCATAGTGCAGGATACGGATCTGTACGGCGTATGGAAGGAAGACGATAAATATACGGTAACCTACCATCCCGGTATCAGCCTTACGAGTGGATCTGCCCCGGTAGATGCGAAGAGCCCGTATTACGATGGTGACAAAGTGACCATACTGGGTCAGGGCGACATGAAAGCCGATCACTATACGTTCCTGGGCTGGAATATGAACGAAGCCGCGGCACAAGCCGGAACTGTGCAGTACGGTGCCGGTGATAGTTTCTTCATAGCGCAGGACACGGATCTGTACGGCGTATGGAAGGAGGATCCTAAATATACCGTAACCTATGATCCTGTGATCACTCTCACGAGTGGGTCGGCTCCGGTGGATTCAAACTCATATTATTATAATACTCTCGTAGACGTACTCGGACAGGGAAGTATGGCTTCGGACGATTATGTCTTTAAGGGCTGGAACCGTGATGAAAATGCTGCGAATGCCGGAGAGGTCGAGTATACAGAAGATAGCATTTTTCAAATTCAGAATGATACCATCATGTATGCAGTATGGGAGCCGAAGGTAAAGGTGACCTACCATGCGGTCATCGACCTTACGAGCGGCACTGCCCCGGTAGATTCGCAGAGCCCGTATGAAAAGCGTGCGATCGTAGGAGTGCTGGATCAGGGAACCATGGCATCCGA
>DBXX01000007.1:43884-44102 GCA_002309675.1 Lachnospiraceae bacterium UBA1201 | reverse complement strand
GAGGATAAAGCGAAAGCCGGAACCGTTGAGTTTGTGGCCGGAGATGCATTTGAAATATGGGGTGACATCGACCTGTACGCCGTATGGGAGCCGAAGGTAAAGGTGACCTACCATGCGGTCATCGACCTTACGAGCGGCACTGCCCCGGTAGATTCGCGGAGCCCGTATGAAAAGGGCTCGATCGTGACTGTACTGGATCAGGGAACCATGGCATCCGA
>DBXX01000007.1:0-43866 GCA_002309675.1 Lachnospiraceae bacterium UBA1201 | reverse complement strand
GAGGATAAAGCGAAAGCCGGAACCGTCGAGTTTGAGGCTGGAAATACATTTGATATTCAGGGGGACACCGACCTGTACGCAGTATGGGAACCGAAGGTAAAGGTAACTTACTATGCGAATATCACGCTTACGAGCGGATCAGCCCCGGTAGATTCGCAGAGCCCGTATGAAAAGGGTACGACCGTAACTGTACTGGGACAGAACGATATGGTAGCCGAGCATTTCACGTTCCTGGGATGGAATACAAATGAAGCCGCGGCGAAAGCCGGAACCGTCGAGTTTACGGACGGAGCTACATTTGATATTCAGTCGGATACCAATCTGTATGGAGTATGGTTGGAGGATGACAAATATACGGTAACCTATCATCCTGTGATCACTCTTACGAACGGTTCCGCGCCGATAGACGCGAAGAGCCCGTATTACGTGAACTCCACCGTAACTGTACTGGGTCAGGGAGCCATGGAATCCGACAGTTATGTATTCAAGGGCTGGAACTCAGATGAGGATAAAGCGAAAGCCGGAACCGTCGAGTTTGAGGCCGGAAATACATTTGATATTCAGGGGGACACCGACCTGTACGCAGTATGGGAGCCGAAGGTAAAGGTGACCTACCATGCGAATATTCAGCTTGAGAGCGGAAGTGCGCCCGTGGATTCCAATAGCCCGTATGAGAAGGATTCTACGGTGACGATCCTGGGCCAGGGTAACATGGTGCCCGACGGCAATTACGTCTTCAAGGGTTGGAACACGGATGCTACTCAGGCGTCGAAAGGAGTTGTGGAGTATTCAGCCGGTGCTACATTCGGCATTACCTCCGATACGGATCTGTACGGAGTATGGGTGCCGCAGTACACCGTGACCTATCATAAAACCTTAGAAGCAGCGACTGGCTCACAGACGGATGATGATAGCCCGTATGAGAGCGGAAAAACAGTAACGGTTCTCGATCAGGGCGACATGGAAGCGGTTGGCTACATCTTCAGGGGCTGGAACACCGATCAGACTGCGGCGACAAACGGAACGGTAGAATACATCGCCGGCGATACATTTGAGATCACGCAGGATACCACCCTGTATGCAGTGTGGGAGCCGAAGTTAAAAGTTACCTACTACGCGAATATCGATCTGGAAAGTGGAAGTGCGCCTGTGGATGCGCAGAGCCCGTATGAGAGCGGAAGCGACGTAACGGTTCTGGGCCAGGGTAACATGGTGCCTGAAACTACTGATTTCGACTATGAATTCAGGGGCTGGAACACCGATCAGACCGCAGCAAAGAACGGTACGGTACAGTATACAGTCGGCCAAACATTTAACATTACTGCGGATACGGATCTGTACGCAGTATGGGTGCCGAAGTACAACGTAACCTATAATAAAAACTTAGAAGCAGCTGAAGGCTGGCAGGTGGATAATTCCAACCCGTATGACGGAGGAAGCACGGTAACAGTTCTCAATCAGGGAAGCATGAAGGCAGAGGACTACACCTTTAAGGGATGGAACACCGATCAGACCGCGGCGACAAATGGAACGGTACAGTACAATGTGGGAGCCACATTTACCATTAACCAGAACACTGTTTTGTATGCAGTATGGGAACCCAAGGTAAAAGTGACCTACCACGAGAATATCACGCTGACTAAGGGAAGCGTACCTGTGGATGCGAATAGCCCGTATGAGGTCGGCAAGGAAGTAACCGTTCTGGATGAAGGCACCATGATAGTCAGAGGACATACCTTCCTCGGCTGGAACACCAGTCAAACGGAAGCATCGAGTGGAATAGTACAGTATGGTGCTGGCGATACATTTGATATTACAGAAGACACAAACCTGTACGCGGTTTGGCAGGAACAGCCCAAATATACCGTAACATATGATAAGAACCTTACGGCAGCGACCGGAGAACAGACGGATACAAACAGCCCGTATTATGTAAACGAGCTTGTAACGGTCCTGGGTCAGGGCGAAATAGAAGCAGAGGGCTACACCTTTAAGGGCTGGAACACTGATGCGGATGCAGCAACTGCCGGAACGGTAGAGTATTTAGCGGGTGCTACATTTACCATTGACGATGACACTATTTTGTACGCGGTATGGGAAGAGATCCCGCAGTACAGTGTGACTTACAACAAGAACCTGGATGCAGCGACCGGAACACTGACAGATGCGAATAGCCCGTACTATAGCGGAACGGAAGTAACCGTTCTTCACAATAACGGCTTTACCGCTGTTGGTTACAAGTTCTTAGGCTGGAGCCAGGACGAGAACGCGACCACACCGGATGAGAACTACGATCCGGGCGACAAGTTCACGATCACCGCTAATACCGTATTCTATGCAGTATGGGAACCGGTGTATACGGTGACCTACGATAAGAATCTGGAAGCAGCTACCGGTTCTCAGACCGATAAGCAGGGACCGTATACGAGCGGAAGCGAAGTAACGGTTCTGGATCAGGGCGACATGGCAGCGGAAGGCTACACCTTCGAAGGTTGGAATACCGATAAGGATTCGGCGACCGCGGGAACGGTAGAGTATACCGCGAACGATACCTTTGACATTTCCGGAAATACCACCTTGTATGCAGTATGGAAAGAGATCCCGAAGTACAAAGTGGTCTACGAAAAGAATCTGGAAGCAGCGACCGGAACACTGACGGATGCGAATAGCCCGTACTATAGCGGAACGGAAGTTACCGTTCTCAGCAATACCGGCTTTACTGCTGTGGATTATAAGTTCCTGGGCTGGAGTAAAGACCAGAACGCGACTGCACCGGATGGAAACTACGATCCGGGCGACAAGTTCACGATCACCGAGGATACGATCTTCTATGCAGTATGGCAGCCGTTATACAGAGTGACCTACGATAAGAACCTGGAAGCAGCTACCGGTTCTCAGACCGATAAGCAGGGACCGTACACGAGCGGAAACGAAGTAACGGTTCTGGATCAGGGAACCATGGCAGCGGAAGGTTACGCTTTCAAGGGTTGGAATACGGTTGCTGCAGCTGCGACCGCCGGAACGGTGGAGTACGCAGCAGGCGATACATTTACCATTACTAAGAACACCACATTGTACGCTGTATGGGAAACCATCCCGCAGTATAGTGTGACCTACAATAAGAACCTGGCGACTGCGACCGGTTCGGTGACGGATGCGAACAGTCCGTACTATAGCGGAACGGAAGTGACCGTTCTGGCGAATGATCCGGATAACGGTTTCAAGGCAGATGGTTATAAGTTCCTGGGCTGGAGCCGCAACGCGAGCGCAACCACGCCGGATACGGACTGCGACCCGGGTGATAAGTTCACGATCACAGGTGATACGGAATTCCATGCCGTATGGATGCCGCTTTATACCGTGACCTATAAGCCGAATATCGAACTCACAAGCGGTAGTGCGCCGACGGATACGCAGAGCCCGTATGAGAAGGATTCTGAAGTTACGGTACTTGGCGACAATGGTATGACTGTCACCGGATTAGTCTTCAATGGCTGGAATACCGATTCGACAGCTGCGTATGCAGGAACGGTAGAGTATGCGCCCGGTGCTACATTTACCATTACAGCGGATACCGTTTTGTATGGCGTTTGGTCTACGACACCGAAGTATACGGTAACGTATGATAAGAACCTTACGACAGCGACCGGCTCGCAGACGGATGATGACAGCCCGTATGAAAGCGGAAAGACGGTAACGGTTCTGGATAAGGGCACCATGGCGGCGGAAGGCTACACCTTCCAGGGCTGGAATAGCGACCAGGCGAAGGCGACAGCTGGAACCGTAGAGTTTAAGGCAAATGACACCTTTAAGATCACGCAGAATACGATCCTGTACGCAGTATGGGAAGCGATTCCGCAGTACACTGTGACCTATAACAAGAACCTCGCTTCGGCGACCGGTTCACAGACCGATGAAAAGAGCCCGTATTACAGTGGCACGACGGTAACGGTTCTGAACGAAGGAACCATGAAGGCGGAGGGCTACACCTTTAAGGGCTGGAATACCGACCAGGCGAAGGCGACAGCCGGAACCGTAGAGTTTAAGGCTGATGACACCTTTAAGATCACGAAGAATACGATCCTGTACGCAGTATGGGAGAAGATTCCGACCTACACAGTAACTTACGTTTCGTTGAATGAACTGAGTGGTGGGTCTGTTCCGAAGGATTCTACGGAATATAAATCGGGTGAAACTGTAACCGTTAAGGATCAGGGAACCATGGAGATCGATGGTATGATCTTCCTGGGGTGGACCATGGATGCGGATGATGCGCTTAACTCCACTCCGGATTCGAATCTGGATCCCGGTAAGACATTTACCATTAAGGACAATACAACACTGTATGCGGTATTCAAGCCGGTTGTTACGGTGACCTACCATAAGACGCTGGATAGCGCATCGGAAGCACCTGTAGACCCGAAGAGCCCGTATGGTGTCTCGGAAGAAGTCGTTATACTCGATCAGGGGTCCATGAAGGCAGAAGGCTATACGTTTATTGGCTGGAACATGGATGAAGAATCGGCGAAAGCCGGCGAGGCAGATCCCGGCTGTGCACCTGGTGTTAAGATCAATCCGGAGGTCAATGTCGATTTTTACGCGGTTTGGAAAGCGGTTCCGAAATATACGGTAACCTACGATAAGAACCTCGCTTCGGCGACCGGTTCACAGACCGATGAAAAGAGCCCGTATTTCAGCGGCTCGAACGTTACGGTACTGAACCAGGGAACCATGAAGGCAGACAACTATGACTTCCTGGGCTGGAATACCGACCAGACGAAGGCGACAGCCGGAACTGTAGAGTTTAATGCAGATGACACTTTCGAGATCAAAAACAACACAGTACTGTATGCCGTTTGGGAGCGGTACTACACGGTAGATTATGACGCTGCCGGCGGAAACAACGAGCCTGAGGATACGAAGCATTATCATAAAGGCGACGATGTGACCGTTCCGCAGGATGAGCCGGAGAAAGACGGCGAGAAGTTTGTCGGCTGGACCACGGATCCTTCCGATCCGGATGCAAAGGTCTACAAGCCCGGCGATACCGTAAAGATCGGCGACAAAGATATTACATTTACCGCAGTTTATACACCGACTTATTCGGTAACGTATGATAAGAACTTAGACGCAGCATCCGCCGCACCTGTGGATGGCAACAGCCCTTACACGACGGGCTCGACCGTGACCGTACTCGGTGCGGGCGAGATGAAGGCAGACGGCTATGTATTCGCAGGCTGGAGCCAGGATAAGAATGCAACCGGCCCGGATGAGGATTATGCACCCGGTGAGACGTTTAAGATCACCCAAAATGAAACATTGTACGCAGTTTGGGAGAAAGTTCTGACATACACTGTAACGTATGATAAGAACCTTGACGATGCATCCTCCGCACCTGTGGATGGTAACAGCCCTTACACGACGAACTCGACCGTGACCGTACTCGGTGCGGGCGAGATGAAGGCGGACGGCTATGTATTCGTTGGCTGGAGTCAGAATGAGAATGCGACCAGCGCGGATGAGAATTACACACCCGGTAAGACGTTTACGATCAACCAGGATGTAACACTTTACGCAGTATGGGTACCTACGCATACCTTGACCTATGACGCAAACGGCGGCGAAAATGCACCGGTCGATGGTAAGAATCCTTACCCTGACGGCGCGATCGTGACCATAGCAGAGCAGGGCGGTATGACAAAGGGTACGGATGCCTTCAAGGGCTGGAGTAAAGAGCAGAACGCGACAGAGGCAGATGATGCCTTTATTCCGGGAAGTGATTACCAGCTCACGGAAGATACGACCTTGTATGCAGTATGGGCTCCGACGTATGAAGTGATCTTCGATACGGACGGCGGAACCCATGGTCCATCTGATGATAAGCGGTATGAGGCCGGAGAGACCGTAAAGGTTCCGGAAGGAACTCCCGAGAAACCGGGAGCACGCTTTGACGGCTGGACATTAGATCCGAACGATCCGGATGCTCCGCTGTATCACGCGGGCGATGAATTGACCGTATCCGAAGGCGGAATTACACTTACCGCAGTTTGGACAGATGTCTATTCGGTAGTATACGATCCGAACGGAGGCGCGAACGAGCCGAAGGATGACCAGAAGTACGCGAAGGGTGAGCAGGTCGCTGTTCCGACCGGCACCCCGACGAAGGAGGGCTTCGAGTTTAAGGGCTGGAGCCTCGATCCGACCGATCCGGACGCTCCGCTGTATCATGCGGGCGATACCGTGACCATGGAAGGAAAGGACATCACGTTCAGTGCAGTATGGTCGAAGATCAACGACCAGCCGATCTTGATCTATCATGTAACTTATGACCCTGCCGGCGGTGTTCCGACACCGGCCGACACCACGGAGTATGTGGACGGCGCGACCGTTATCATTACTTCCGATATTCCGGTCTACGATGGCTTTACATTCGGCGGCTGGACACAGGATCCTACGGATCCGAACGCACCGGTTCTGAAGGGTGGCAACACCACGACGATCTCGGGCGCAGATATTACATTTACCGCGATCTGGATCCCGAATTACGTAGTGATCTACGATAAGAACGCGGAGGATGCGACCGGTACCCAGAAGGATACCTCGAACCCGTACGAGTCCGGCGAGACCGTGACCGTACTCGATGCAGGAACGATCGTTCGCGACGGCTATATCTTCAAAGGCTGGACGAAAGATCCTGCAGTCAATGTTGCTTCCTTCGTAGCGGGTGACACATTTGCGATCACCGAAGATACCAAACTGTATGCGGTTTGGGAAGCGATCCCGACCTATAAGGTCGTTTACGACCCGAACGGCGGTTCCGATGAGCCTAAGGATCCTGCAGAGTATACGGACGGATCGACCGTAACGGTTTCCGACTCCGAGCCTGTGAAGGAAGGTTTCATCTTTGAAGGCTGGACATTGGATCCGAACGCAGCAACCCCCGTTATCCTGAAGGGCGGCGACACGACGACCGTAAACGGCGGCGACGTTACATTGACCGCAGTTTGGAAGGCAGACCCGAACGTACAGATCGTAGTGATCTTTAAGGTCGACTACGATACCCAGGGCGGTGCTCCGATACCGGTCGACACCACCGAATACGTGGATGGAGCGACTGTGATCGTTACATCGGATGTTCCGGAGAAGGACGGCTACGTGCTGGACGGCTGGACACTCGATCCGAACGCTGCTACACCGGTTATCCTGAAGGGCGGCGAGACCACGAAGATCAATAGCAGCGACATCACCTTCTATGCTGTATGGGCACCGGTTTACACGGTAGAATACAGCGCGGACGGCGCTTCCTCGACTCCGAAGGATGAGAAGAAGTATCGCAACGGCGAGAAGGCAGTCATCGTTAAGGACATTCCTCAGAAAGAGGGCAATGAATTCAAGGGCTGGACCCTGGATCCGAATGATACGACAAACCTGCTGCAGAACGGCGATACCGTAACCGTAGATGGAAAGAACATCGTGGTTTACGCAGTATTTGAAGAGATCGGTTCTTCGACTTATACCGTTAAGTACGACCTGAACGGTGCACCCGGAACTGCTCCTACCGACTCGAATTCCTATGAGCGCGACTCATCGGTAACGATCGTGAAGGATGTTCCGAAGCGTGACGGTTACACATTTACCGGATGGTCGACGAAGATCGACGGATCTACCCGTTATAAGGGCGGTGATTCGTTCACGATCACGACCGACATCACGTTCTATGCTCAGTGGACGCCGAACGACACGGCAGTGAAGACCGGCGATCCGTTGCAGATGATCCCTTGGCTGCTGATGGCACTCCTGTCTATGGCAGGTGCATCTGTAGCGGTGATCCGCGGCAAGAGAAAAGAAAAGTAATTTCATGGGGATGAACCCCGCGTGAGGCGCTGTAAAACAGGCGCATACGAAAACCGCCCGCTGCGATCGCAGCGGGCGGTTTTCGTTGCCGGAAAGCATTTGCCACGGAAGTATCCGCGAGGCTTTAAGAGCGCAGCACAGGCAACAAAAATGCACAGGAGGTATACTCCTGTGCATCTGTGCTATTATTCAAAAGCCGGATCAAGCCTTAAGAGATTCTGCACGCTTCAGAACAGAATTAACGGAATTAACGTATAACTCGTAATCTTCCTTCATGGATTTCAGACGCTTGCGACCCTTCTCAGTGATCTTATAGTAGGTACGAAGACGATCATCCGCGGTCTTCTTTCCGGACTCGGTGATGCACTTAGCTTCGATCAGACGATAGAATGCTGCATAAGGATAAGCGATACGGCACTTCTCGGGAACGTCAACATTGACTTCCTGGATCAGCTCGTAGATGTACATAGGACGGATATCCAATGCATTCAGAACCAACATCTCAGTCATACCCTTTTTCAAATTCTCGATCAATGCGCTTTTCTCGGGCGCGCCCTTCTTTCCACTCTTTTTCATAGCAATTTCTCCATTCATTTTTTAGTTTTGATTGTGTATTCAATCGTACATATTTGGTTGCCCCGCTTTTGCGGTCATCAACTCAAAATCATTTATAATGTAATAGTAGACGATTTGAGGGTTTTTGTCAACTGTTTTTTGAGGGTTTTTCTGTAAAAAATGGATAATTTTACATTTTTAGTGGGAAAATGGATGTCAACAGGCTTTTTCAGGCGTTGATGTGTGTAATTTCCCAAGTTGTCACATTGCATAAGGAATGTAGATATGCTATCATACTTAATAGACATACGTTTCGGACGGGGAGCGATCCCGGCCGGGAAACTCTGCGATAAGCAGATATTTCAGATGAAGGGAGCGAAATACCATGGATGAACAAGTAAAGCAATTTGCAGAATGGATGAAGGAATACGGTGATGTTGTGTTTTTCGGCGGAGCGGGCGTTTCCACGGAGAGTAAGATCCCGGATTTCCGCAGCGTGGACGGATTATACAATCAGTCGTACAGCGTCCCGCCGGAGACGATCCTCAGTGCCACATATTTTTATGCACATACAGACGAATTCTATCGCTTCTACCGCGATAAGATGATCTTCCAGGATGCCGAGCCGAACCCTGCGCATACGTCCCTGGCGCGCCTGGAGCAGATGGGTATCGTGAAGGCGGTCATTACCCAGAATATCGACGGACTGCATCAGAAGGCGGGGAGTAAGGAGGTCTTGGAGCTCCACGGAAGCGTACACCGCAACTATTGTATGAAGTGCCGGGCATTTTACGGCCTCGATGCGATCATTAACAGCACGGGTGTGCCGAAATGTGAAAAATGCGGCGGAACGATCAAGCCGGACGTCGTACTATATGAAGAAGGCCTGGACTCGTACATTCTCGACCGGTCGGTGGCCCACATTCGCCGCGCGAAAGTGCTCGTGATCGGAGGTACGTCACTGGCGGTTTATCCGGCAGCCGGCCTCATCAATTATTTCCGGGGCTCGAAGGTCGTGCTCATCAACCGCGATGCGACTTCGCGTGACAGCATCGCAGATCTGATCATCCGCAGACCCATCGGCCAGGTTATGAAAGAAGCGCTGGAGATCATCGAAGCGCAGGCGTAAACGCGTTTTGACAAACAGGAGGAAAGCATGGAGTTTCAGGTCGGAGAGATCATTACATTAAAGAAAGGGCATCCTTGCGGGAGCAATGCATGGGAGATCCTGCGCGTCGGCATGGATTTCCGTTTGAAGTGCACCGGCTGCGGGCGGCAGATCATGGTTCCGCGGAAACTTGTGGAGAAAAATCTGCGTATTCCGAAGGAAAAAAAGCAGGAGCCACATGAATAAAAAAGTGCTTGCAATCCTTGCGTAGATATGGTATAATCTCGATTCGTGATATATTATACATTTCCTTGCTCCTTAGCGAAACGGGCGTTTAACGGATCGTATGATCCGCACTCGCACAGGGCGCAGAAAGGGGCCAGAGACCAAAAGGAGGTACAGAACGCATGAGCAAATACGAAATGATTGTAGTTGTCAGCGCAAAGCTCGAAGATGAGGAAAGAACTGCAGCTCTCGAGAAAGTCCAGAAGTATATCACACGTTTCGGCGGAACCGTTGAAAGTGTGGATGACTGGGGTAAAAAGAAGCTTGCATATGAGATCCAGAAGATGAAAGAAGCTTATTACAGCATCATCAACTTCGAAGCGCCGGCTGATTGCCCCGCTCAGGTTGAGAACCGGGTTCGTCTGATGGAATCCGTGCTCAGATTCCTTTGCGTAAAGAAAGAAGTTCAGTAAGGCTGAACTGCCACAAGCCTGTTTACGGTACAGGCGGGAGGTAATTTTATGAATAAGGTTATTTTAGTAGGTCGTTTGACCAGAGATCCGAATGTGACATATTCCCAGGGCGAGAGACAGACCGCGATCGCTAGATTTACATTGGCCGTAGACCGCCGCAGAAGTCGTTCCGCAGAGAACAACGGACAGGAGCAGACCGCTGATTTCATCAGCTGCGTAGCTTTTGACCGTCAGGGCGAGTTCGCAGAGAAGTATCTGCATCAGGGCACGAAGGTCGTTCTTTCCGGACGTATCCAGACCGGAAGCTATACGAATCGTGAAGGCCAGCGCGTATATACCACGGACGTAGTTGCCGAGGACATCGAGTTCGCGGAGAGTAAGAATGCGGCAGCCGGAAACGGCAGCGCCGGATATACAGAGTCCCGTCCGACCCCTTCAAATGCGTCTGCATCGTTTGATACCGGTGCCGCAGCATCACAGGAAGGCTTCATGAACATTCCGGATGGAGTAGATGACGAAGGATTACCGTTCAACTAAAACCGATGAATTTTGAAGGAGGCAACTATAATGGCATACAATAAGACCGATAAGGCTGACGCTTCAAAGCCCAGAAGAAGCGGTATCCGCAGAAAGAAGAAGGTTTGTGTATTCTGCGGCGATACAACGCCCATCGACTACAAGGATGTAGCAAGATTAAAGAAGTATGTGTCTGAGAGAGGAAAGATCCTTCCCAGAAGAATTACCGGCACTTGCGCGAAGCATCAGAGAGCTTTGACCATCGCCGTTAAGAGAGCTAGACACGTAGCTTTGTTACCGTACACGGTAGAATAATTTCGGCGCGTAACACGCGTTCAGATATGTTTGAGAGAAGGGCGACTGCAGATGCGGTCGCCTCTTTTTTGTGGAAGAAAACCATCCGTGGCGGGGAGCGCTTTCGATCCGCGAAATCCCCCTTATGTGGCAAATGTGCTTCCATTTTTAGCGAAAAGGTGGTATACTAAGACTGGTATGTTATCCGCTGTAATGGGAGAATAGCTCACGCGGCGGACGACGGAAACAGGAAATAGACAGTCATGAAAGTATTTAGGGGGTACCTGAATGCAAATGCGAAAGCATAATTTGAAGCGTGGCTTCTACGCCAGCCTTCAATGGCCCATTTGGATGGTCCTTATATTGGTCGTTGCGAATGGCTTCGTATATCTGCAGGACCGTACGAGCGGATATATCGTGAGCGGAGTGCTTCTGCTCTATATTGTTGCGTGCATCTTTTTCTACATGTACCGGCGTAAGACGTTGCTTAAGGATCTTATCGAATATGGATCGGACTACGCACAGATCCAGAAGAACCTGCTTACCGAAATGAAGGTTCCCTATGCGATGTGTGACGAGCGCGGCCGTTTCCTCTGGGCGAATCGGGCATTTTCCGGTCTGGTAAATGACAAAGAGTTCAAAAAGAAAACGTTGTTCTCGCTGTTTGGCACGGAGGACGGTCATCTTCTTCCGCGCGACGGTGAAGACGAGGCAGAAGCGGACGTAGTACGTGAGGAGCGGAATTACCACCTGACGGCGCACCGCATCGCGATGACGAACCTGATGGACGAGATGACGCGGGACGTGGATCGCGCAGACATCGAACTGTTTGCCATCTATCTCTACGATACGACGGAGATCCTGCAGACGCGGAAACTCTATCAGGATAATAAGCAGGTCGTTGCGCTGATCTACATGGATAACTATGAAGAAGCGCTCGAGAACCTCGAGGACGTTCGTAAGTCCCTTCTGGTGGCTCTCGTAGACCGTAAGATCACCCAGTATTTCTCGGAGTACCACGGCATTCTCCGTAAACTCGAGAAGGATAAATACCTCTACATCGGCACGATGGAATATCTGCCGGCGATGAAGGAGAATCGCTTCTCCGTTTTGGAAGAAGCGAAATCGGTCAATATCGGCAATGACATGTCGGTCACCATCAGTATCGGTGTCGGCATCAACGGCGAGTCCGCGATCCAGAATTATGAATACGCCCGCACGGCGATCGATCTGGCGCTCGGACGCGGCGGCGATCAGGCCGTAGTAAAGAACGGCAAGTCCGTCGAGTATTTCGGCGGAAAGACGCATACACTCGAGAAGACTACGCGTGTAAAGGCACGCGTAAAGGCGCATGCGCTGCGTGAACTTATCGAGACGAAGGAAAAGGTCCTGATCATGGGCCACCATTTCAGCGACGTCGACTGTATCGGCGCAGCGGTCGGCGTGTACCGCGCGGCGAAGCATTCCGGCAAGCGGGCATACATTGTCCTCGAGCGTGTAGGCCCTGCTGAGAAGCCGCTGATCGACCGTTTTGCGGATAATCCCGACTACGAGCCGAACCTCTTCATTAAGTCGGAGGAGGCCCTGGCTATGGCGGGCGGCGATACTGTCCTCGTGATCGTGGATGTAAACCGTCCCAGCTACACGGAGTGTCCTCAGCTGGTCAATGCAGTGAAAAACGTGGTCATCATTGACCACCATCGTCAAACCGACGAGCGCGTGGAGAACGCGGTGCTGTCCTATATCGAGCCTTACGCTTCCTCTGCCTGTGAAATGGTTGCGGAGATCCTGCAGTACTATGCAGAGGATCTGAAGGTCAAGCCGCTCGACGCGGACGCCCTGTATTCCGGTATCGTCATGGATACCAGCAACTTCCTGAATAAGACCGGTATCCGTACGTTTGAGGCAGCGGCCTTCCTGCGCCGCAGCGGCGCGGACGTTACGCGTGTGCGTAAGATGTTCCGCGACGACATGCAGGAGTATAAGATCCGCGCGAACACCATCAACCATGCGGAAGTATTTTGCGATAACTTTACCATCGGCATCTGTGCCGGCCACGGCTGTGATAATCTGAACGTCGTAGCGGCGCAGGCGGCCAATGAATTACTGAATATCCGCGGGATCCAGGCCAGCTTCGTACTGGCAGATTTCAACGGAAAGATCTACATCAGCGCCCGTTCCATCGATGAAGTGAATGTTCAGATCATCATGGAGAAACTGGGCGGCGGCGGTCACATGAGCGTCGCAGGTGCGCAGCTGGCCGGCATCAGCATTGACAGCGCGTACGATCTGGTGAAGAACACCGTGATCCAGATGCGGGAGAATGGAGAGATTTAAATCATGGAGATCATACTGTTACAGGATGTAAAATCCTTAGGTAAGAAGGGCGAGATCGTTAAGGTAAACGACGGCTATGCCCGCAACTTCCTCCTGCCGAAGAAGGTCGGCATCGAGGCAAATAATAAGAACCTGACAGACCTCGCGGCGCAGAAGTTCCGCGCAGCAAAAGAGGAAGAGGAGCGTGAGGAAGATGCACGTAAGCAGGCCGCTTCGTTCGAGGGTAAGGTCGTGACCATCCCCGTGAAGTGCGGCGAGGGCGGACGTGTGTTCGGCTCCGTTTCCACGAAGGAGATCGCCCAGGAAGCGAAGAAGCAGCTGGGCCTGGATATCGATAAAAAGAAGATGCAGCTCGATGAGCCCATCCGTATGGTTGGAACGGTGATCGTACCGATCAAGCTCCATAAAAATGTGACCGGCCAGCTTACCGTGAAGGTAACAGAGGGCTGAGATCGGCTTTAAACGGTCGTTAACGCCCTTTTTGGACGCGGCCGCGAAACACATTACTTCGAGTGCAAAGGAGCGCTATGGAAGAGGATATCATCAAGCGGGTCATGCCGGCAAATAACGAGGCGGAGCGCGCGGTCATCGGTTCTATGTTGATGAGCCGGGATGCGATCACCACCGCTACGGATAAACTGAATTCATCGGATTTTTATAACAGACAGTATGGTATCATGTTTGATACCATTGTTGCCATGCACGATTCCGGCGAGATTCCGGATGAGAGTGTTGATATCGTTACTCTGCAGAACCATCTCCGCGCGAAGGATTTCCCCGAGGAGATGCTTTCTTTGGATGCTCTCCGCGACATTCTGTATACCGTTTCCAGCTCGGTCAATATTGCCCAGTATGCGCAGATCGTGTACGAGAAGTCCATGAAGCGACGCCTGATAAAGATCAACGAAGAACTTTCCTCGAAGTGTTATGCGGACCAGACGCCGATTGACGAGGTCATGGAGCAGACCGAGAAGGATATCTTCAACTTCCTGCAGACGCGTGATACCGGCGACGGAAAGCCGATCAATGACGTCATGGCTGAAGTCATCGATAAGATCGAGAGCGCATCCCAAAACAGTTCTACCGTGACCGGCATTCCGACCGGATTTATCGATCTGGACTACATGACCACCGGCCTGCAGAATTCCGATCTGATCCTGATGGCAGCCCGTCCTTCCATGGGTAAGACGGCCTTCGTCCTCAATGTGGCGCAGCATGCCGCCGTTCGGAAGAATTATTCCGTAGCGATCTTCAGTTTGGAAATGTCCGCCGCTCAGCTGGGAAACCGTCTGCTGTCCATGGAGTCCGGTGTTGACTCCCAGAAGCTTCGTACCGGTAAACTGAGCGACACGGACTGGTATGACATCGTAGAAGCGACGAACCGCATTGCAAAGGCCCGCCTGGTTATCGACGATACCCCGGGTATCACGGTCAATGAACTTCGATCGAAGGCCCGCAAGTATAAATTGGAGAATAACCTCCAGCTCATCATTATCGACTACCTGCAGCTCATGAGCGGCAGTGGTCGTTCGTCGGACAGCCGTCAGCAGGAGATCTCCGAGATCTCACGTTCGCTGAAAGCGCTGGCCAGAGAACTGAAGGTGCCCGTGATCGCATTGTCCCAGCTGTCACGTGCCTGCGAGACGAGAACCGATCATCGGCCCATGCTGTCTGACCTGCGTGAGTCCGGTGCCATCGAGCAGGATGCCGATGTTGTTATGTTTCTGTACCGCGATAACTACTATAATAAAGAGTCGGATCCCGGCCTCGCAGAGGTCATCGTGGCGAAGCAGCGTAACGGCCCCACGGATACCGTGCAGCTCGCATGGCTTGCGGATCGTACGAAGTTCGCAAACCTCGAAAAGAGACCTCAGGAACAGTAAAATACTACATAAACAAACGCCGCCCGGTTTGGCTAAGCCAAACCGGGCGGTTTCGTCTTGCTATTTATCTGTTTTGCTCGAATGTTTTACTCTTCCGGCTCAATAGCGGATACAGGGCAAGCGCCTGCGCAGGTACCGCAGTCGATGCAAAGATCCGACTTGATTTCGAATTTGCCATTGCCTTCGCAGATAGCTGCTACAGGGCAGGCAGCCTCGCAGGTTCCACAGCTGATGCAAGCGTCAGAAATTTTAAATGCCATAAGTAGAAACCTCCTTTGCTATTTCTTTACGCATCCAGTATAAAGGATAGTTAAGAAATTGTCAATATATTTTGCAAATGATTCGAAAGATATACAACAAGTTAGCACATGCTAACTAAGAATACAAAAAACGATCAGACCTTACCCTCGGCTTTTAACTCCTGGCGGCGTTTCTTCCAGGCCGCGAAGATGATGTCACGGGCTTTGATGGCCTCGGCCTTCGAGAGAGGCGGCACACCCTTTAGCGGATAATCGATGCCCAGCTGCTCGTATTTTACGACGCCCATCGTGTGGTAGGGCAGTACGTCGAGCGCGCGAATGTTGTTTAAGGTCGCCAGGAATTCACCGAGTTTTTCGAGATACTCGGGAACGTCCGTGTAGCCGGGAACGACCACGTGGCGCAACCAGACAGGCTTATTGATCTCGCTTAAGTAGGTCGCAAAGTCGAGAATGTTGGTGTTCGGCTGGGAGCAGAGCACCTTATGCTTCTCATTATCGATATGCTTGATATCGAGCATGACCAGGTCGGTCAATGCCAGGAGTTTGTCGAGCTTCTCCATGAACTCCGGGCTCTTGCGGTTGAACACGATACCGGAGGTATCGATGCAGGTGTGGATGCCGCGCAGTTTCGCTGTCGTGAAGAACTCCGTGAGGAATTCGATCTGCATGAGCGGTTCGCCGCCGGTAACGGTAATACCGCCGCCGTTGTAGAACTCTTTGCAACCGTCGTATTCCTTCAT
Organism: Lachnospiraceae bacterium UBA1201; assembly: GCA_002309675.1. Taxonomy (GTDB): domain Bacteria; phylum Bacillota; class Clostridia; order Lachnospirales; family Lachnospiraceae; genus UBA1201. The sequence continues at coordinate 27,621 of DBXX01000007.1, read as the reverse complement.
AAGATCATCGACCGTGACCTCACGTCCTACGCCGATGGTCCAGGTGTCCGGATTGTGGCAGTACAGGCACCGCATGGGGCAGCCCTGCATGAAGACGACATAACGGATACCGGGGCCGTCCACGGTACCGAAGGTCTCTGTGGAATGGATACGTCCTATCATATGCGTTCCTTTCTGAGTGGATCCGCCGCGGGAAACGACGGATATGAAAAAAGCAGCCTCCAAGTTCTTGGAGGCTGCTTCCGTTAAGCGAAAGCCGCTTTGAAGTTTCTTCCGGCCGTCGCGCCTTGCGGGCTACAGCCGGTTAAAACTCCGCGTGCGTCAGGTTGTTTTCAACCGATCACAGGCTCTCGTGGAATGTTCTGGAAATAACCTCATCCTGCTGATTCTTTGTCAATTTGATGAAGTTAACAGCGTATCCGGATACACGGATGGTGAGCTGAGGATAGTTCTCAGGATGTGCCTGAGCGTCCAACAAAGTCTCACGGTTCAATACGTTAACATTAAGATGATATCCGCCTTTCTCAACGTAACCGTCGAGCAAGTTGATCAGGTTATCTACCTGCTGAGTATTAGCATTAGCCATTGTAATTACCTCCTATTCGTTTTCGTCGATATCGAGCCCCTCCATAAGGGTAGGGGTCTGGCAGGCCATTTTCCGGCCTCCCACTACAGAACAACCAAAAAACTTCTCATTCTGAACATTGAGCTCGGTGCCCTCGGAACTCTCCGGAAGGTCGCGCGCGTCGATGTTCATGCGTCCACCGCCGCTTGCCATGAACGAGTCCAGCATAGCGATGATGTCTTCCTCTTGCTTCTTTGTCGGATCAGCCATAAACTTCACCTCCTAAGGCTAGATTATTTTACGCTTTCAAGATCGATATCCAGGTCGCCCATGAATACTGCATCTTCCTTACCAAGTGCGTTCGGGATGATGGAGAAGGTATTGGAGATACCATCCTGAGCATCACGGAACGGCAACTTAGCTACAGAAGCGAGGGATGCAGCAGCACCCTTCTTATCACGGCCGTGCATCGGGTTAGCACCAGGTGCGAAAGGCTGGCCCTTCTTTCTTCCGTCAGGTGTGTTACCTGTGTTCTTACCATAAGATACGTTAGAAGTAATGGTAAGGATGGAAGTGGTCGGAACACCGTTTCTGTAAACCGGATTGCTACGAACATAGTTCATGAATCTGGTAACGATCTCACAAGCGATGGAGTCAACGCGGTCATCGTTGTTACCGTACTTCGGGAACTCGCCCTCGGTCTCGAAATCAACGATCAGGCCGTCCTCATCACGGATCGCCTTAACCTTCGCGTACTTGATAGCGGACAGGGAGTCAGCAACTACAGACAGACCTGCGATACCGGTTGCGAAGTATCTCTTAACTTCCTTATCATGGAGAGCCATCTGAAGTCTCTCGTAGCAGTACTTGTCGTGCATGTAGTGGATAACGTTCAATGTATTAACATACAGAGCTGCCTGCCACTTCATCATGTCATCGTAAACTGCCATAACCTCATCGTAATCGAGGTACTCGGAAGTGATGGGACGGTACTTAGGACCTACCTGAACCTTGGTGATCTCATCGATACCACCGTTCATAGCGTACAGGAGGCACTTAGCCAGGTTAGCACGTGCGCCGAAGAACTGCATTTCCTTACCAACGACCATGGAAGATACGCAGCAAGCGATCGCATAGTCATCACCGTGAATAGGACGCATAGCGTCATCGTTCTCGTACTGGATGGAAGAGGTCTTGATGGACATCTTAGCGCAGTACTTCTTCCAGTTCTCGGGAAGTCTCGGAGACCACAGAACGGTCATGTTCGGCTCCGGAGCGGTTCCGAGGTTATCAAGGGTATTCAGGAAACGGAAGGACATCTTGGAAACCAGCGGACGTCCGTCAACGCCCATACCACCGAGAGACTCGGTAACCCATACCGGGTCACCAGCGAAGATGCTGTTGTACTCAGGTGTACGAGCGAACTTGATGAGACGGAGCTTCATTACGAAGTGGTCAATGAACTCCTGAATCTCAGACTCGGTGAAGGTACCGTTAGCAAGGTCACGCTCTGCATAGCAGTCCAGGAAAGTAGCTGTACGGCCAAGGCTCATAGCTGCACCGTTCTGCTCCTTAACAGCGCCGAGGTAACCGAAGTAGGTTGCCTGGATAGCTTCCTGTACGTTCTTAGCGGGCTTGGAGATATCGCAGCCATAGATAGCAGCCATCTTCTTCAGTTCGCCCAGAGCACGAATCTGCTCAGCGATCTCTTCGCGGTCACGGATAACATCGGGAAGCATGATGGAACCGCAAAGGTTCTTCTGCTCCTTCTTATCCTCGATCAGACGATCGATACCGTAAAGAGCTACACGACGATAGTCGCCGATGATACGGCCACGGCCGTAAGCATCCGGAAGACCTGTGATGATGTGGTTGGTACGAGCCACACGCATCTCATCTGTATAAACATCAAATACACCTGCGTTGTGTGTCTTTCTGTGAACAGTGAAGAACTCAACGATCTCAGGATCTACCTCATAACCGTTATCGGAGCAAGCCTTCATAGCCATACGGATACCACCGTAAGGCATCAGAGCTCTCTTGAAAGGAGCGTCTGTCTGGAAACCAACGATCTTCTCGAGATCTTTGTTCAGATAACCTGCTGCGTGAGAGGTAAGGGTGGAAACGACCTTGGTGTCCATATCCAGAACACCGCCTGCTTCTCTTTCTTTCTTGGATAATTCAAGAACCTGTGCCCACAATGTCTTGGTTGCGTCTGTGGGGCCGCAAAGGAATGACTCGTCACCTGTGTAAGGTGTGTAATTCCGCTGGATGAAGTCGCGCACATTGACCTGATTTTCCCATGTGCCGCCGACAAAACCTGTCCATTCTTCTCTCATGATTTGCCTCCTGATGAAATGTATTTTCCTCATGGACTTGAGGATTGTAAGTAGGCCGCGTAGGCCTAGTCTCTTGCATCTGAGTACATTATATTGATTTGATTTTTGCAAGTCAAGGGAGTTTATGTACTTATTTGTATACAAAGTACACGAATGTACAATGTATTTAAAAACGTACATTCCATGCGGGTTACAGGCACTTTCATACTGTCTGATTATTTCGGAAAATGTTCCGAATAAATACCCAAAACGATCATTTTGGATGGATCGGTCGCGACGCATGTTCACTTGACGCGCGCGCGTGAATATGATAGAATATAATGAGCCGATTTTTCACGGCTGCCAGCGGGTATGGTGGAATTGGCAGACACGCAAGATTTAGGTTCTTGTATCGCAAGGTGTGCAGGTTCAAGTCCTGTTACCCGCATAAGCCCATAAGGACGGTTCTCCCGGCCCCATAGGGGGCGGGGCGGCTGTCTTTTTATTATATTATTATATAACAGAATTAATGGGGAAATGATAATGACTTACTATTTTGATTTCCCGGAGGCACAGGTAGCTCATCACGCATCCGGAATGAACAACCATGAAGTCGTGTGCACGTATACTCCATGGTGGTACGAAGACAACGAGAAAGAGGACGAATCGTCGGGAAGCCCGATCCTTTGGGGCGTCGGCGGTCTACTCGTCGGGGCTCTGCTTATGGCGATGGTATTCCTGTTTCTGCGAAAGAGGACCAAATATTTCAAGCCGGCGCCCGAACAGGAAGCTCCGTCGCGGGAAAATCTGCTCCGAAAACGGGCGCAGATGTCCGGCACCCCGACTCCCAGGGAGTCGGAGAGCATGAATGCGGGATGGGCGCCTTCGGATAATGGACTGCCTGCTTCGGAAGAAGGTCACTCGGTGGAGGTCCGCCAACCGGACGCTATCCCCGGTGAGACGATGGCAGAACTGGCGGCCCGCCTCCAGGGATGCTTAGGACGCGAAGGAGTCCGCGTACCCATAAAAGACGTCGGTAAGATCCTGGGATCCTATGCGAGCGTCGGCAGCGTGCGCATCGCTGCGGCAGAAGAAACGTATCCGGCGATGTTGGTCCGGGCTTCGAAGGTACTTTCGGAATTCTTCTGTGTCAGCCTGCCCGGAAGCACGGAGCCTGCTCCTGACTATTGTCCGGCAGATGCTTCGGTCCCGACGAGTTACTGGACCGTGGTAAGCATGTCGCGACTGGATCTGGCTGACCGTGTGCCGTTTGCCGGCGGGATGAACAGGGAGATATTCCGTGGGATCCTGCGCGAGGCGGAGGAAGAGTTCTTCCTTCCGGAAAATGTATGGGCCGGCGTGGATATACTGCTGGATCGTTATACGAAAGACTGGGTCAGCCCGGCTCGTCATCTGATGGTGCGTAATATGGAGAATATCGCCACCTGCATGCTCGCTGTCGGAGCCGATCCGGAAGAAACGCTGGATTACGCCATGTATAAGGCAATATTCCTGAGACTGAACCGGAAACACAACCGTAAGAACATAATCGCTTTGGGCGAGGCCTTTGAGGAACTGTTCCGGGAACAGTATTTGCCGCTCTGCCGAGATTTCCTGGCAGATTACATGCCGACACCGGCAGAACCCGAACCGCGGGTGCAGAATAATCAAACTATCCATGGAGGAGAATATGAATCCGTACAATAATATGCTTTGCGGAACGTTCTTTGAAACGCTCTGGTCCATTTTGTCTTCCCGAGTTGCTATGTCGATCTATTTTGTGTTGCTCTTCGGCAGCATTGCGGCGATGATCATCTCGGTCTTATATCTGGCTACCGAAAAGAAGCAGGCGAAGATAAAGCCTAAAAAAGACGAGCTTCAGGATGAAAAACAGGAGCCCGAATTTAAGGAAGAAACCTTCACGGGCGCTCTGGATATCAAGGATGACGACGATATTACTTCGCGTTTCCATACATTGGTCCAGTTGGACCGCGCGGCGCAGAGATATAAATCTCCCCGCTATGATAATGATATTACCCTTAAGATGATCTGCCGGAATTTCCGCAACTACGCGGCTTCCGTTCTGGGATTGTACTACAGCGAGGAAGATATCCGTAAATTCATCGCCGGCGTCGGCGTTTCCCACCTGATGGTCATGCAGGGCCTGTCCGGTACCGGTAAGACTTCGATGGCGACGGCGTTCGGAAGCTATCTTCAAAATCCTTCGACGGTCATTCCCGTGCAGCCCATGTGGAAGGAACGTTCCGATATCATAGGCTATTTCAATGAATTCACAAAACGGTTCAGCGAGGGCACGCTTCTTAAGAAGTTATATGAAGCCCGCTACACCGATGAGATCTACGTGATCGTACTCGATGAGATGAACATTGCCCGTGTGGAATACTATTTCGCGGACTTTTTGTCGCAGATGGAGCTGAGTCCTTCGAACCGCTACCTGGAAGTCGTTTCCGACACCTGGGACGACGACCCGAGACTGCTGAATCGCGGTATGCTCCGCATTCCGGAAAATGTATGGTTCATCGGAACGGCGAACAACGACGACTCGACATTTGCCATCTCGGATAAGGTATATGACCGTGCCATGTTGATGAACCTGGACCGGAAGGCCGATATCTTCGAGCCGGAGCGTGTGGACGGCGATCGGATCTCGTTCTCACATTTTAAGAACCTGGTCGAGACTGCGAAGCAGTCGAACAACCTTACTGAGGAAATGAATGAGAAGATCCGCAAGATCGATGAATTCCTTACGTCTCAGTACCACATTACGTATGGTAACCGTATCCGTCGTCAGATGGAGGAGTTCGTTCCCGTGTATATCGCATGCGGCGGCACGGAACTCGAGGCGATCGATGATATGATCGCGAAGAAAGTCCTGCGTAAGCTGGACGGCCTGAGCCCCGTTATTCTTCGTTATTCGATGGATGCGCTGGAGAATGTATTTGAGACGACCTTCGGCCTTCAGAATATGACGCTCTGCAGAGAAAGCCTGGAGCGTCTGCGTCGTATTGCGATGTAAAGGAGGGCGGCTATGAGTCTGAATCAAATGGACCGGTATTTCCGGGCAGCCCGGCAATTTGCCAATGAACTGAACGATACCGCCTTACCGGCTGACGACGCGGAGAAAAAACTTCGCGATCTGTTCGCGCGCAACGGTGCCGAAACGGAGAAACTGGCGTCGATCTATTATGACGTAAGTATCGAGAAAGACTGGATCGAACGGATCGAGGAAGCATTACCCCATCTGGAGGCAGCCATCCGCGAGAACCGACAGTTCATCAAGACGGAGGGAAATATCACGCCGATCGAGCGTGTACGTAAGGTCTCCCGTACTTCAGTCGAACATCTGTCCAGACACAGTGAGATGATCACACATGTGCCGGAAGAAGGGGAAGACCTGATTCCCGATAAATTAAAAGTATTTGAAAACGAAAGCAATTATGCCATCTACGAGAACCGCGTGCTTTACATGGTTCTTTGTTTCACGCGCGATTTCGTGGATTATCGGTATTATAAGATCTCGCAGGCGCGGAAGGAATGCAACTCGGAGCTGGAGTTTCGCAAGTCCGTTCTGACCGGCGACGGTCCGATCCGCATGGAGCTGCGTTACAGTGACATGACGAACGGACTGAACAGTGGGGGAAACTCGGAGATACTGGCACGCCTGGAGGCCACTACTGCAGCGGTCGGCGTGCTTCTGTCCATGCCCCTTATGAGAAATGTAGCGCAGGCGCCGATGGTGCAGGCGCCCATCACGCGGACGAACGTTCTGCGTATGGATAAGCATTTTAAAGAAGTGGTTGCTCTGTTCGATTATCTGAGTGCCTACAAGGAAGATGGTTTCACACTGGAGCGTCATGAGACGGTGATCTCACCGTTCCCGCCGAAACTGCAGCAGTCTGCTGTTGAGATGACGATGTACTCTTCTTATTTGTACTATTTGTACGCACACGGACTGACGGAAACTTTGGAGGAGAGATACGCCCTGGAAGAAGAGCGCCGGATGGCTGAGATCCGGAGGAAGCGCGAGGAGCGCCTGCAGGCGATCTTCGGCGGTAAGAACGCATCGGAGATCTCCCAGGCGGATTTCCTGGAACTGCTGAGTGAAGCAGTCGCGATCGGAGAAGAGAAAGATCAGCAGATCCAGTCGCTTCAAAATGAGATGGGGATGATCCAAAGTGAAGCGGAAGCTGAAAAAAAGCGGTACGACCTCCTGAAGGCGGAGGCAGAACGCGGATGGTCTGACGTAGAATCGCTTCGGCAGCAGCTTTCGGATACACGAAGAGAAACTGCTTCGCAGACGCAGGAAATGCAGGAGAAGCTGGATAAAGCACAGGAAGAACTGACCGCGGAACAGGAACGCTGTCGGCTTTTGGAAGCGCGTATCATCGGAATGTTAGAGGAATACGGCGTGAAGAAGCCTGAGGCGGATATGACGGAGCGGGAAGAGTTCCTGGAACTCGAGAAAGAAAAGGCCGCTTTCGACCGATTTTTTGAACGTAGCTGGGGTACTGCAAAACGCAAGATCCGCAAGCGTATTCTGTGGAAAAGGAGGTAAGCCCGGATGGAAGATAAGAAGGACAGGGCCGTCTGGTTTTGGCGGTTCGTGATATTCGCATCGATAGCCTTGGTGTGTTCCGTGCTGATCATCATCTGCTCGGGCTTTTCGGGTGCGAAGAACCTGGCGGATCTCTTCGGCACAGGTACATTGCTGCGTTCGGAGACGGTTTACCTCACGGTGATCTTTGCGCTGCTGCTTCCGATCGTTTTGATCGGTATTACCTTATATATTCTGAAACAAGGCCGCGGTTATATCTGGAACGGGAAGAAACACAGAAGAAAAGATAAACTGTCGGACGGCAAGCGCTTTCGCGCGCTTTGCTCGATCGATGAAACGGCATTTTCCCATGAGGCGCTAGGAGAGACCGAGGTACCTCCGCTATTTAAGATCTGCGCGGACTTCCGCAGATTTGCCGCATCGAAACTTCATTTATATTACGAAGAGGAGGATATCCGCCGCTTTGTGGCCGGATTTGCAGTGTCCCGCCTGATGATCATGCAGGGCCTGTCCGGTACCGGTAAGACTTCGCTGGCGACTGCATTCGGCGAGTTTCTGGGAAACCCTTCGACCGTTATCTCCGTGCAGCCCATGTGGAAGGAGCGCGCGGATGTTATCGGATACTTTAATGAATTTACCAAGCAGTTCACCGAGAGTCAGCTTCTGAAGAAACTGTATGAGGCTTGCTACTCGGATGACATCCACATCATCGTTTTGGATGAGATGAATATCGCCCGCGTGGAATACTATTTCGCGGATTTTCTGTCGCTGATGGAACTGAGCCCGGATTCCCGCTATCTGGAGATCACTTCGGACCGCTGGGAGAAGGACCCCGCGCTGCTTGAGAACGGACGCCTTCGCCTTCCGGACAATGTCTGGTTCATCGGCACGGCAAATAACGACGATTCTACATTTGCCATCTCGGATAAGGTTTACGACCGTGCGATGGTCATGAACCTCGATACGAAGGCAAAACCGTTTTCGGCGAAGTATAACGGCGTCGAAAAGATATCCTTTGCTTCGTTCCGCCACATAACGGAATGGGTAAAACAGACATTTATCATGACCTCGCGTAACCGCAGAAAGATGCTGGAGATCGATCGTTATCTTATGGATAACTATCACATCACCTATGGTAACCGTATCCGCAAGCAGATGGAGGAATACGTTGCCGTCTATATCGCCTGCGGCGGGAGAGAGGAAGATGCGTTGGATGATTTTTTGGTGAAGAAGGTACTGCGTAAACTGGAAGGACAGAATCCGATCGTGGTATCCAGAGCCAGAAAAGGACTTTTACAGAAACTGGATGAACTGTTCGGCGTCGATTCGATGCCGCTGTGCCGGAATTATCTGCATTTCCTGAGCCAGTCAGTATCGTAGGGGGAGCTATGAAGAAACATTTTTCCTTAAATCTGATCGGATTATTCGGCGTTCTGGTCGCCGGCGTGATGGTTTTACTGACGATCCTGGCAGCGACCGGAAGCTTCCATTACCGTAAGACGGAGCTGCTCATCCGAACCGGCTCCGCAGAAAAAATGTATGACGGAAGGCCGCTTACGAATTCGCAGTGGTTTCTGATGTCAGGATCGGTGGCAGCTGAACACGAATTGATCGTGGAGCCGACCGGCAGCCAGACGGAGATCGGTAAATGTGCGAATGTCGCTTCGATCCGGATCGTGGACACTTCCGGCCTGGATGTCACCGATCAGTATGTGATCAAACAGGAATTCGGAGAACTCGAGGTGTTACGCTCGAAGCTTACCTTTCTCAGCGAAAGTGCACAGAAGATCTGGGATGGTAATCCCTTATCGCAACATACAGTGCACATGTCGGAAGGGCGCGTTTACGGGGGCGCCACATGGGAGGCCTATGAATTTACCGACCCGGTCGATGTCGGGTTTTATCGTAATACATATGATATCCGCATTCTCGATGCCGAAGGTGAGGACATCACGGACAACTATGAGATCGAAAAAGAGTATGGTGAGCTGAAGATCCGCCAGGGCTATCTGTTGCTTTCGTCCGGGTCCGCTTCAAAAGAGTACGACGGTCAGGAACTTTCAAATTCGGAATGCAAGATCGTAGAAGGTTCGGTAGCCGACAAACACAAATTGACGATGCGTGCGGTCGGAACTATTCAGGAAGTCGGTTTTAGCCGAAACACGATCCAGGCCGTCATCGTGGACGAAAACGGAATGGATGTCACGGAGCTTTACGATATTACTTATAATATGGGGCTTCTGACCATTACCCCCCGAAGACTGACCGTACAGACGCTGGATATCACACGACCCTACTATTCACGGCCGGTCGACGGCGACTGGACCATAGTCGGCGGAAGTCTGCTGGAAGGCGATCAGTTAAGTGTTGAGACGTTGCAGCACAGTCAAAGTTCATATTACGATGGCGAGATCGGAACCTTCGACAATACCGTTCTGTACTATGACATCTTTAACAGTAAAGACAATAAGAGCAGATCCGGCTGCTACCAGATATCTTTCCGGTTCGGAAAGTTGGTTATGACGGAGTAGTAAAAACGAGAAAAGGAGGCAGGCATGTATACAGAGTATGAAGAGAAGATGAAGCGGCTGGCACGCGTTCTGAAAGTAGTAAAACGGGTCGTTATCGTTTTAGCGATCATAGTGCCTGTTTTGTTGGTATTTTTCTTTTGCATCGGCTTTCAGTACCGGCCTTTGAAATGCGGCTCTGTGGTATACGGGAATAAACCCAGCCCGAAAGCGTATTTCACTACGATCGGAGAAACGACGTACGAGTACAGGAACGTGGGGATCAAGGGCTCCGAATGGAGCGAGGAAGTGCCTGTACTGCCGGGCGAATATGAAGTCCGGGCCAGTATGGTTTCGGCGATAGGTGTAAAAAGAGTAAGCACCGGAAAGTTTGAGATCGTTCCTAAGCAGTTGAACATCCACCTGGAGCCGATCTCTGTTTATGATGATCCGCATACCGGAAAAGTTACGGAAAATGATTACGAGATCAGCGGGCTGGAATATGACGACCGGATCCGGAATGTGAGAGTTCAGATCGATGAGACGGATTCTGCCTATCGCCTGACCTATCACCTGGAGGATCTGCAGATCGTTCACGCCGATGGTTCGGACGCGACGAACTGCTATTCTATTCCGAGTGAGACCGCTGAGATTCGGGACGATCGTGTGGACATCACGATCGCTGCGGGAACCCGTTCCATGATGTATGACGGAGATCCCAAGGCCTTTTTGGATTACGATGAGTGGCGCATTGCTTCCGGAGCACTTAAGTCCGGACATACGGCAGAGTTTCACTGCAAAGCCGTAAATGCCGATACGTGGCATGCCACCAACAGGATCGTAAGCGGCGGCATTAAGGATGAAGACGGTAATTCGGTCGACTATCAGTATAGGATCGTATATAAAGACGGTGAGCTGGAAATGACTCCCCGGAGACTCCTTCTCACCAGCGGATCCGCGAAAAAGTGGTATGACGGCACACCGCTGACAAACCCGAATTATACGATCGGCAGGGACGGTATCGCGGAGAGCGATACATTGTCCGCAGAATGTATCGGATGGCTCATAGAACCGGATATCATTCCGAACGATTTCGGCGATGTATCGATCCACAACGACCGTTTTGGAGACGTGTCCGGGTACTATGATATCGAATTGCAGACCGGCACTCTTAAGGTGATGTTGCGCGTCGACGAGCCGGGTACGGACGTAGAAAGCCCGTACATAGGTTACGGTGACGGGGGAGAGGAAGATAACAGAGGCTCTGAAGGCTCTGAAGGCGAAGAAGGAGAAATGGTCGAGCTTCCGGGTATCTCCGAGAAAAAATATATACTGCCGGGAGCGGATGATTCGACCGACCCCGATGCTATAGCGTTCGATCCTACGGCCGATTCAACGGTCTACGTTTATGATGAAACTGCATCGGACATAGCGATTATTGACCCCACTGCCGAATCAACGATACCGGGTGAGGGATCGACCGAAGACGGAGCCGGCGGGGAATCAACCGAAGACGGCGGTGGAGGATCGACCGAAGACGGAGCCGACGGGGAATCGACCGAAGACGGCGGTGGAGGATCAACCGAAGCCGATGGCGGTGAGTCGACAAAAGACGGCGGCGAGGAAACGACCGAAGGCGGCGGTGAGTCGACAAAAGACGGCGGCGAGGAAACGACCGAAGGCGGCGATGAAACAAAGGATGACAGCGACAATCAGTCGTCTTCAGACAGTGGCTCCACTAAGCCGATATCATCCTACAGTCCCAATTTCGCTTTTCAAAGCGGTCAACCGAAAAAGATATTTTCCTTCTATGCCTTCAGCAACCGTTTCTATTATTTTAAGATGTATTCCTATGGAAAATATACCGGAGGCGGATTCGTTAAGGCCGAGGGTGGGGATGCCTATAACCCTTGGAGTGAGTACCTTATGGGAAATGCGATCATGGAAAACGGAACAGGCAACCGCGATATCGTGAGAGTGACGGATCTTTACATCGAGCATATGGTCTACCCGTATTTCATGACGACGGACATGGAGAAGAGTGAGGACTCCAAGCTGTTCACCTATGAAACATACTTTGACTGGGATACTACAGCGCATCCGGCTTCCTCCGATCCGCGTGAGAAGGAATACAGGGAATATGTACACTCTACCTATATGGATGTTCCTGAAAAGGTGAGGAAGACATTAGAGGAACTCGGCTCAGAAGCCGGGCTGTATCAGGGCAATGCGCACCTGATCGAGGATATCGCCGAATATATTAAGAATGCGGCGGATTATTCCTTCGATTTTAATTTCCCCGCAAATGAGGATATGGTAATATACTTCCTGACGAAGGAAAAGAAAGGCATTTGCCAGCATTATGCTTCAGCTGCGACCCTTATGTATCGTACGTATGGGATCCCTGCCAGATTTGTTGTAGGGTTCGCAGAGCAAGGTACGCCCGGAAGATGGACGACCATGACGACAAACTGCGGACATGCCTGGGTCGAGGTATACGTTGACGGTTCCGGCTGGATGCCTGTCGAGGTGACCGGACAGCCCAAATATGAAGAGGGTAGTGGCGGCGATCCCATTTATGATCCGTCCCTCAATCAAGAGGAAGATGAGCAATTGTCGATCACGATCGTGTACGACCGATATAAGAAGGTGTACGACGGAAAGAAAGGCGAGCCGCTGTCTCTGCAAGGACACTTGTATGAAGGTAGACTTCGTCCCGGCGATAAGCTTGATATGAAACCGATCGTTGTGACGGACGAGGAGATACTCGAACGCGTCGGAGACTACTATTTCGAAGTGCCGAGTGGCGCGATTCAGATCACTGACAGATCCGGACATGATGTCACAGATCAGTATGCGATCTATACATACGATGCACGATATGTCGTTGAAGCCAGACAGCTTGAAATCATCGTATACGGCGATTACGGCGATGATACCACGCTGTGGCGCATGAAGCGAATGCAGTGGAGCATTTCCGATGGTTCTTTAGCAGACGGGCATACACTTGAAGTATACTGTGACGATAAAGACGCGGATAGTGGGTTCTCATACACGCTGGGAACCATAGGCGATTACAAGATTTGCGCCCAGATCCTCGATAGTGAAGGAAATAACGTGACGTACAACTATGACTTGTTTTCAGAAGTCAAAGTAGAGAAGGATTTCATCCAAGCAAAAGACAATTCCGATAAACGAGCGTGAAACAGATCCGGGGTGCTTATCCACCGAAAAGGAGGAACATCATGCAAAAACGATGGCTTTCCGTATTGTTGATTTTGATACTTGTATGTTCTTTGTGCGCGTGCAAAAAAGAACCCGATACGCCGGACGCTACGCCGGCCGGCGCATCGGAGGCGGGCACCTTAAGCGGAAGCGGGGGCAATGAGGACTCGGTAAGCGCGACCTCGTGTGATGATTTCATTGCTCTCATGAGCAGCATCAAAGAGCGCGGAGATAAGACCACGCAGCTGGGCCTGCAGGCCACCGGCGAGTATTACTATTCCTTTGCCGGTGCTTCGACGAGCGCGCTGCGCTACGCGGTCGAGTACATCCTGTGGCTGAAGGGCGAGGGCGACACGCTCGCGAACTTCACGTCGGACAGCCGGTACTCCGGCTGGGATACGATCGCCGAGATCAACTACGCTTCCCCGTATCCGAGTTATTTTGAAGGGCTTTTGCTCGAGATCCAGGGCAAATATGACGAAAGCATCAAACCCTATTCAATAGCATCCATAATGCCGTCGTTTCCTGACGAGGGCTTGGATTTCTATTACCTGAAAAAGATGGAGGTCGCGGATCAGTACGCGTTGCGGGATCGTTTGCGCGACCTCGAAGAGGAAATATACAGGGCGTACAAGCCGAAACTGACGGGCCGCGACTGGGACCGTTACCTGTTCAATACGGACTACCTGCTGGGGCTTTCTTCCGAAAGCGTAGATGCAGGAGATTATGCGAAGGCGCTGGAGTATGCGCGCCTGGCGCTGAAGGCCGATCCTTTTTCGGCCGATGTCTGGAGCAATGCCGCAGCCTGCGCTTTGCTTGCGCAGGACCTGCCTCTGACTGGAAGTTACGTCGACGAAGGTCTGGCTATATTTCCCGAAGAGGAACGCTTACTCGAACTGCGCCGCTCGTTTTTGAGAGCCGGTGAGGGAATGGAGGTGGAGCCATGAAGAAGATAAAGAAGATACTTCCGATCCTTTTGGTATTTACGGTTTCCCTGTTGTTCGCATTCTCGGCCTTCGCGGATGTCGAGACGGACCGTTCTGACATCATCTTCGGCATCGACTATGACCGTATCACGCAGAAAACGGGCGGGATGGAGAAGCATCCCGTGGAACTGAAGCTCGGAGACATGACGTTTGTAGGCGAACTGTCGGGTGAGTTCGGTCTGAGCATGAAAGAACTGAATGAGATCATCCGCGAGACATTGACCGAGAAAGACCTGACAGTCGAACGAGTCGCCGTGATCAACCAGCTCGCACATCAGCTGCAAAACCGCGCCACGGGCATGTGGGGGGAGCAGAGCCTGGAAGCGTTGCTCTCCATGATATCGATCCCCGGTGTGCCGGTTTCCGCCGGAGACATCTACGCGTATTTCGCGAAGGATGACGTGATATCGGCAGTGACATCGAACAGCATCAACGCAGCGCAGATGGCCGCGGAAAAATCGATGGAGGTTTCGCTGAAGGCGGGAAGAGCCGTCGGAAAGGTCACGAAGGCGGGGGCGAAAGCGGTTCCCGTGCTCGGTCAGGCCGTTTCGACCGCGATCACCGTGAAGGGCTTAAAGGACGGAGAAAAACAGTTTGAGGACTTTTTAGCCGGAGTGGAGCAGAACCTCGCCGTGGTCAATGATTTCTACGCGGCCTGCAGCCGTAAGGCGGTCGCTCGGGCTGAGAAGAATGACAGCAAGAACGTTTGGAAGATCAAATTCCCGCAGACTACGCAGAAGTACGAGTGTACGATCTGGGACATCCCGGGGAATACCATGCGGTTGACGGTAAAAGGCGAACTCGTAAACAGCAGCGCGGGAATGGCCGGCGAATATAGCGGGACGCTCTCTTTGGAGGTCGATAAGGAGGACATTTCCCCGTTAGAGACCCATTTGGAGGACACGTCGGGATTTAGCCAGCTGAAGAGCGTTCTATATTCATACGGCGCATACCATAAGATCCAGGATGAAGCCCAGACCGTGTCGGTTCTGCGGCGGTCGATGGAGGGAACATTGCAACTGACCGTGAGCGAGACGGCCGGTAAGGTGAATGTGGGAGGTTCGTTCGCAGTGGCAAAGGATGAGCCCTCCTTTATGCTCAACCGACTTATGGCCTGGAGGGATGACTCAGCGGCCGCTCTCGGCGCCGTCGGTTATACTGAGATAAAGGTCAATGCCTTCGACCTTTCGAAGATGACCATAATCTCTTCCTCTCGCGTCGAGCAAAAAGGAGAAGTGAAGACGCAGGTGGATGACGTCAATGACTTCCCGCAGGATCCCGGCACGGTTTTCGCGCCGCTGGATGCACGGCCGGTGATCACGATCGATTTCACCAGATGATATAAGGATGAGGAAAGATATATGAAGAAGATAAGGTATTCTATATCGGCAGGCCTGCTTGCGACCATGCTGGCACTAACCGCCTGCAACGGCGGCGCCGACAAAGGCGGAAATACTACGGCGGCGACGGTAGACGACGATCCGCCGCTTACGCGAGTGGATCCGGGTGCGGAGACGACAAAACACGCGGAGAATGACAGCACAGAGGGCCTGCCTGAGGTAACTCCCGGACAGACTGCGGCAGCCATGCCCGATTTCTCTTCGATCCTGGCTGGCAACGGCTCTACAGGAACTGTATGGGGGAATTTGGATGCATCGGCCAGACAGGAGATCATCGCCGCAGCGAAAGCCGAAGGATACGACGTTTCGTTTGACGGCGATGGGCATATGAGCATAAAGGGCGGCGATGGTACGAGCTTTGTGCAGAATTCCGACGGCACGTGGACTGCGAAGACTGGGGATGGAGACATTGCCCAGTATGGAGGAAACTGGCCGGACAATGCGTTCACCCGGATGGTCCCGAAGCCGGACTTCCCGCTTCTGGCCGCGAATACTTCTGAGGATGAATTTACGGTAGCTTTCGTGAATGTAGAGGTCGATAAGATCAAAGCGTACGCATCGAAATTGAAGGAACGGGGTTTTACGGTCGATGCGGAAGAACAGGATGAAACTACGTACGGCGTGGTCATCTACACTTATACGGCCTATAATGCAGATGGCTACTATGTCGATCTTTCCTTTGCGAGCGGAACCGCGGGACTGACGATCGGCAAGCAGTAAACCTGAGAAAATGGTGGAAGGAAATTTGTAGGGCCACGAAAATGTCGCTGCTTCTTATTTCAGTCTTGAAACAAAGATCATTATCTGCTATACTATGTACGAGGTTTTAAGATGCTTACTTTTAGGGAAGTTCAACTATGAAGAAGAAAATGATGGCACTTTTTTGTTGCGTCGCAGTTCTGGTTTTGCAAATCGTAGTTTGCTTTGCGGCGGATTACACATCCTTGCAATCAGGTAGTATTGGAGGCTGTCCCGTTGTAGCGAGCAACATGATCAGAGAGGACAAAAAGCATGCAAATGCATATACGACGATATCTGGCGCTGGAAATGACTCGTCTGTATCTGTGACGGCTACGTATTACTATATTGGGGTTTCTGGAAATTATGTTGGAATGACCGGGGAGTATCATGGTGGAAGCAGTGGATCGACTGGATGTGGTTTTCCCAAAGATGTTCCGAATGACCATTATCGTTTCTATCGTGCCGAATCGACACATTATGCATATTATCAACAAGGCGTGTTTTATGTTCCTAGTTTGGTTACTATCCCGTAGTATTGGGAAGAATTACGTGACAGGCGGCGAAGTCGGTTTTCGATTTCGCCGTTCATTTTAGGGAGGATTCAGATGAAAAAGAATGCCATAGCCTATTTGGTTCTTGCCTTGTCGCTTGTGGGATGTAGAAAAGGTTCAGTTTCTGATTCGACTATTCCTGAAGTAACCGTGGCTTCAACTGCAGACCATTTGGAGAACAATTCTTTGGAATACTCACCTGACAGCGATGAAGATGGAAAAAACAAACGAGTGCTGAAACTATGGTTGCGTCCAATCATATCACATGGGAACTGGGTTTTTATGGCGTTCCAGATTCTAAAGGGTGTGAAACAATCAATCGTCTTTTATTTGAGAAAGGATATGATTGCGAGGTAAATTTTGTAAAAACAGGTGCATACGCAGCTGGAATGGAACCTTCATGGCAGGAGGCATATGAAGTTGATCATTCACCGATAGATATTCTTTTTACTGGTAGCTGGAACACGAATCAATCCGAAGCTATTGATTATGTTCAGGATAAATATGTTCCGCTTACAGAGTATTTAGATACAGAGGAAGGGAGACCTTTGAAAGATTTTTTCACCCCCTATGAATGGGCATACAACTCCTATGGTGGTGTTATCTACGCTATTCCTTTGACGATCAGCCCGGTGGATACTTCAGCATCATCCTATCTTTACGTTGCAGATAGATATGCGAAGGCATTTGATGGTTATGATGGGTCATATTCTAAACTTATGGAATTGTTCATGTGCCTTCATCGAGATGATGAGGTGATTGTTTTACAGGAAATAGAAGCCCTGGAGAGCTTCATGGAATATCAGAGATTTCTCTACCGCATTCCATATGATCCGTTAGAACAACGATTTATTACCGCTTCAGAGATGAACAACGATTGTGATATGATTAATTGCATGATGGAAGACCTTCGAAGGGGGCGACTGGCGCTCCCACAATTGGGAAAAATCGAAGATGAGCAAGTATTTGCCTTTGTAAACTATGGAAAAATAAAGATAGAAGGATATACCGAGTTTCCGCTGAACAAGGCGGCGTGTTATATAAACTATAATATGTCTTATGGGGTGTCTAAGAAAAGTGAGAAACAGGATCTTGCTCTTGAGATTCTTACTGCGTGTTATACAGACCCAGAAATTGCGGAGATAATGCTTCCAGAGATGAATGGGCAGAGTGGTATCTCGTTAAGAAGAGATTTGATGTTAACAGAAGAGATTGGACCTATTCAGAACTTCGCGCCTCTTCTTACGGATGAGCAGAAGAACTTGATTTCGCAATATCCATATATGACGCTTTTTTCGGATATGTTGGTATGCATCTATGATAGGGAACTACAGATGGAACGATGGGTTATAAATGATGGATTTGATATAAATGCCATAATGAAGTTAATGGATACACCAGAATATCAGGATCTATTGAAAGAGCTGAATACTCAGATAACAGAGTATCTGAAAAAATGTGACTGATTATGAGTGAGACTACATAGCTATCAAGTTTTTTGTTTCAGATGAAAGGATAGAAGATGAATAAAACATATCGAATCGGCTTCATGATGACAGTTTGTCTCGTCCTATTTGGCTGTAAGGAAAAGGAGCCAATTAGTGAAACTAAAGGACTAGAATCGCTTGACGTGTGTTCCGAAAATGCAGTTTCTTCGACAATATTGGATGCATATGGTGACAGAACGGACATAGTGATTTTTAATGGAGCCTCACACAATGCGTTCGCTGAACAATATGCGCTGTTTCAGGAGTATTCGGATCAAGGGCGCGTTTCACTACATTATTATGATGTATTGACCAGAAAAAGCAGTTACTATTGCTTTGATCCAGGGTGTGAACATAAACCGCCACAGTTCGATATGATTACAGGAGAATTGATTTCTGATTTTTGCATGGCATTTGATCTTGGGGGGAAAACTGTAGCCATTCGAAATGACAATTGCTATTTTTTCAATTTTCCCAGTTTGTTCTGTGCTGATTTAGGAGGAGAAAACCGGCGTGTAATATCTGAACTGAAATTTCCCTATTCATCTTCCTTTGTTGAGGAGATATATACGGCGACCCATTACTTTCGAAGTTACACTTATTCAAATGAGTTGATTGAAAAAGTGGACGAAAACGGAAAGTATAGTTGGTGGCTGGGAGAACCTTTGGACAGGCGTAAAGTTGTAATCATAATGGTTCCATTATCCGGCGGAGATCCCAAAGAGATATTTTGCGAAGATGATTTATACGATCTTTCGATTCTGAACATAAAAGAATACAATGGTCATTTATATTTCACTACGGGTGGATTGGATGTTCCTTACAAAACCCTCCCGAATATTCAGGAGGATATGGAGGGGTATTACAAAGCTTTAAAACAACACAACCACACAAAAGTATACGATTACGATATAACGAATGATCACCTGACAGATCTGACAGAAACTCTTTCTATACAGGAGGGCGGAGAATATGATTTTGCCAATGGTTATATCGTGAAATGTTCAGAAGGTGATGAACCAGGTGTGTTGTATGATCATTTTGGCCAGAGGATCCGTGATTTACCTTTTGCCGTGGGGCATTTGGTACAGAGTGATCATTATATTCTGGCATTATGGGCGATGAATGGCGAATACTGGTATTATCTTTATGATCCGGTTGAAGATAAGGTTTTGCAAAAGGTGGACGGATCGAACATGATTCTTCTTGAAGCGGCTGTTGGAGAGAGCTACTACGGGAGTAAAAATAATCAAATCTACTATATTTCTTCTAAAGATTTTTGGGAAGGACATGCAGAGAAGGTAAATGTAATATCCGATAACAGATAAACGTGGATTTGATGTTATATGTTCTAGGAAAGATTTAATAAACTATTTATAGGAATGCATAATATAGATAGGAGTTGGAAAAAGGGGATAAGGAATGTCACCGAAGATTTTGATCGTGGAAGATGATGTGCAGATCCAGGATGTGCTGCGGATCTTGCTGGCAAAAAACGGGTATGAGACCGTCAGCGCGTATTCCGGAACGGAGGCACTTTTGGTGTGCGACCGCTCCGTAGATCTGACGTTGCTGGACCTGATGCTGCCCGGAAAGAACGGGAGCGAGATCCTGGAGGAGATCAAGGAGAAATCGCAGGCGCCGGTGATCGTGATGAGCGCGATCACGGATGTCGGCTCGAAGGTGGATCTTCTGTCGCTGGGGGCGGACGACTATGTGACGAAACCGTTCCAGAACGAGGAGCTGCTGGCCCGGATCGTGGCTCGGCTGCGCGCGGCGGGGCAGGCTGCATTGCCCGCACAGGCAGATGTGCTTAAGTTTAAGGATCTGGAGATCCACACGGACGACTATTCGGTGCTCTGCGCCGGAAAGAACGCGGATCTGACCGCGATCGAGTATTCACTGCTCGAACTTCTGGTTCGCAACCGGAACCGCACCTGCACGAAGAGCATGATCTATGATTCGATCTGGAACTACGACGACGGCGTGGATGATAACGCGCTGAATGTACATATCAGTAAACTGCGCAAAAAGTTAAAGGAATGCAACCCGGACGAAGAGTATATCGAGACCGTCTGGGGCATCGGGTATCGGCTTAAGAAATAGAAATTCATCCTTAAGACATAATTAAGATTTTACTTAAGGGTTTGTTTAGACATGGCTGTTATGATGTACATGTAAGAAACAAACACACGGCAATGCCGAGACTTAAGGAGGAAAGAAACACCATGCGCGATGCAGTGATCCAGACGCATAACCTTACTAAGAAATATGGTTCGTTTACGGCGCTCGAGAATGCGAACATGACCGTTTATCAGGGCGATATCTACGGCCTGATCGGTCGCAACGGAGCCGGTAAGACGACAGCTATGAAGATACTTACCGGTCTGACGGACCAGACCTCCGGAGATTATGAGATCTTCGGAAAGAAGTCGAAAGAGGCGGCGCCGATCCGCAACCGGGTCGGATGTCTGATCGAGAACCCCGCGTTCTTCGAGAACATGACCGCCTATCAGAACCTTCGCTACTATTGCTATCAGAAGGGAATTGCAGATATCAGGAAGATCGATGAAGTGCTTTCGTTCGTTGGTCTGGAGGAAGCTAAGGGAAAGAAATTCAAGACTTTTTCCCTGGGCATGAAGCAGCGCCTCGGTATCGCATTTGCCATTTTGGATAACCCGGACCTGGTCGTTCTCGATGAGCCGATCAACGGCCTGGACCCGATCGGTATCGCGGAGCTTCGCGACACCTTCCACATGCTGAGCCGTGAGCGTGGCATGACGCTGATGATCTCCAGCCACATCCTGTCCGAGCTGTACGCTCTGGCAAACCGCTTCCTGATCATTGACAACGGACGCGTGCTCAAAGAGCTTTCAAAAGAAGAACTGGACAATGAATGCAGCCGTGCGACCGTGCTTCACGTCAGCGACGTCAAGGGTACGGCCGTCCTCCTGGAACAGAATTACGGTATTCGTAACTTTAAAGTCATCGATAACACGGAGATCCGTGTGTACGACGAACATCTCGAACGGGCGCGGATCAACCGCTCGCTCGTACAGAATAATATTGATGTATCGGCGATCTACGAGACCGGAATTACACTGGAAGAATATTTCAAGAAAGTGATCGAGGAGGAAGGAAGATGATCAACATGATTCGCGCGGAGAAATACCGCCTTACCAAAACTAAAGGTTTTTATATTTTCTGGGGATTGATCCTCCTGATCATCGGGTTGGATCTGGCTACGAACAGCATCGGCACCATCGGACTGGGTATCGGCATTGATGAAATGGTGACTTATTCCAAAGACATCATGTTTGTGATGGGTAACTTTAACTTTTATTTTCTGCTTCTGATGCCGATCTTCTCGATCATCATTGGTGAGTTTACCGATCGTATCGTAAAGAATACGATCAGCTCGGCGACCAGCAAGGGACGCTACTTCATCTATAAGTATGTGATCTGCGTGGGCTACGGACTTCTGGTGTTCCTGGTGGTCAATATCGGCTTCTACGGCCTGTACATAATAATCCGTCCCAATAATCCGAGAGCGGACTTCGGCCTGTTCCTGACCCGCGTTATGAGCCAGGTTCCGGTGATCCTGATGCTTCTGAGCGTGTTCGTGATGGCTGCCTTCCTGATGCGGAAGGGCGCTGCGTATAACTCAGTGATGATCCTGCTCCCCTTCCTGTTTGAGGTGATCCTCGGAATCTGCATGAACATCCCGGGATTAAAGAATATCGACGTCCTGTTGAAGATCGTAAAGTACGAGCTGAGTACGGTCATGTATAATCTGGGCGGCGGCATCGATCCGGGAGCCGGCTACTTCCGTAACGTTATGATCGGCTGCTTCGCGATCACTGTTATATCCTTCGTGATCGGCTATCGTTCGTTTAAGAAGCGCGAACTGTAAACCATATATCAGCGGTGGCATTTGCCGGGGATCTCTCCGGCAAGTGCTTTCGCATTTTCTTAAAAAGGGAAACAAAAGGGGGTGCCTATGGACACATTGACTGTGATCATGATCATTCTGGCGGCGGTTTGCTTTGTGGCAGGCGCCGTATTTCTCGTTCTGTTTCTGCAGCAGCGTAAGGAGATGAAAAGCATAGACACGCAGTTGTCCGGGCTGATCGACGTGCCGACGAACCAGTTGGTCCATACGACGAACGGACTCGGGGCGGATCTGGTCATGACGGTCAATTCCCTTCTGGAACGCATGCAGAAAAACCGCGTGGAATATGCGCATCGCAACCATACGTTGGATCAGATGCTGACCAACATTTCCCACGACCTGCGGACGCCGCTGACGTCCGCCATGGGCTACATGAACCTTGTGTTAGATTCGGACCTGCCGGAGGAGGAAAAAGAGCGGGAGCTCGAGATCGTACGCCGACGTCTGGTTCGTCTGGAGGAACTGATCAATGCCTTCTTCGAGTTTTCGTCGGTCATTTCCCGCGGAGAAAAACCGAAGATGGAGCCGATCAATCTGGTTCAGACGTTGGAGGAAGCGGTCTCGCATGCTTACGACGATTTCAGCGCCGCAGGGCGGAGCATCGACCTGCAGTGTGAGGGCCGCAAATGGATGCTGGACTCAAATAATGCGATGCTCATGCGTATCTTTGATAACCTGATCGGAAACGCGAAGAAGCACGGCGTCGGGGATCTGACGATCCGCGCTGAGAAGACGGAGGCGGGATACCGGCTGAGTTTCACCAATCCGTGCCCGGAGGCAATCGATGCATCACGCGTCTTCGATGAGTTCTACACGACGGACATTTCCCGTACGAACGGCAGCTCCGGCCTGGGGCTTGCGATTGCGAAACAGTTCACCGAACTGCTCGGCGGTAAGATCCGGGCGGAAGCGGAGAAGGGAGTATTTGCGATCCTTATCGAGATTTAAAAAACTTGTTTGTTCAACTTGAACAAACAAGTTTGATCATACACAAACAGAACGAAAAACAATAGCATCGGTGAATCATGCGGGGGCCCGCTGCGTATGCAGTGGGCCCCCGCAAAGTGTAGTAGGCGATAATCGCCTCTTATTCACGTGGTTCAAAGAATACGGATTTTGCCGGATCTCCGTCCGGAGTTACAACGGTGTAGTCGTAAAAGGTTTCCCCTACAAACTCCGAGTATTCGTCGATCGTAACAGAGCGCGTAAGCGGTACCCCGTTTTCAAATATATAATTACCGTTTTCATCCAGTACCGGAAGGGTGTACTGGATCACAGGGCCGTTTTTGCGTTCGCCGCCGGATAACAGAGTTTGGTTATCCAGGAACCAGATCGCTTTTTCCATGGTGGTCCGGGCTATGATGATCGCAAATTTCGATCCGTAGAATTCCAGATCTACGCCCTTATCTACCATGACTATACTCTGGCTTTCCTCTGCGTCGATCATCAGTCCGAAATCGTGCGACTGATCTTCATTTACAACGAGAGATCCGGTGCCGGTAAATTTGATGCTGCCGCCGTAGTAGAAGCCATAGACCAGGATGTAACCGATCCGGTTTTCACCGATCAGGTTCACCGTGAAACCATTGCCCATGAGGTTGACATCCAGGACGTCCGCCGTGCAGTTTTCCAGGGTCAATGTATTCGTTGCTTCATCGTAGGAAGCACCGGGAACATCGCCCAAAGAGTGATTAAAGGGCTCGTTCTCCCAGGTTTCGCCAATCACGAGATAGCGATATTGTGACTCGCCGTTGATGACCATGCGGATGTATTCCTCCGGTATTCCGCTCTGTGTCTGGGCGCCGGCGAAGTCCGGAGCCAGATTCGAAAGGATCGGGAATGCTGCATCCCCTTCCATCTCAAAGTAACCGGGGCCGTGGCTGTTGATGTGGGTCTCGTAGGTGATCGTCTCTTTGTAGACCGCATAGATCTTGCCACTTAGCAGGACGAGCCGCTCAGGGCTGTCGCCGGTTCCGGAAGTGATCGCGTCATCACTCAGTTTATAGCCGAGGAAGGTACGGGTCCGGTCGAGTTCCTCCA
Source organism: Lachnospiraceae bacterium UBA1201 (assembly GCA_002309675.1). Classification (GTDB taxonomy): domain Bacteria; phylum Bacillota; class Clostridia; order Lachnospirales; family Lachnospiraceae; genus UBA1201. Next base: position 3,273 of record DBXX01000007.1, on the reverse strand, counting down.
TGAACTTCATCTTATAGACCAGGCCGCGGTCCTTACACCAGTTTTTGACTGTGGTGACCGGGTCGGGATCGGAGAGGGCTGTGGTCAATGTATTGCCGTCCCAATCCTGTATGATGTATTGGAATAATACCATTTCCTCCGCGCCATTGACCGATTCTTCGGAGTAGGGCAGAAGCGTTGCGATAAACTCTTCGTCTGATAGTGCGGGTTCGATCGTGGGAGTTTCGGTCGGTTCTTCGGTCGGCTCATCGATCGGTTCCTCTGTCACTGCCTGCGTCGGATCGACTGTATTGACAGGCTCTGTGGGCTTATCGATCGGCTCCGTCGGGATGATAACCGAGATATCCGGGGGAGGAGTCGCCGGGCCGGCGTCTTTTCCCAGAAAATCGAGGCCGAAGAGATCGTAGTTGAACGATGCCCATACGATGCTGATGGTCACGAGCGTTGCGGCGACCGGCCCCCATAGTTTTCGCAGGAGTTTACGCTGACGGTCGCGATCCGTTGGAGTGGACACAGGGCCGGCGGCAGGGACATCCAAAATATATTCGGGAGCCGGTTCGCAGATTTCGGGCGCAGTTTGGTATTCTTCCGGTGGTAGGTTGTATTCATCCGGTAATCGGGTATATTCCATAATTGCCACCTTCTTTCAGGTACCGATGTGGAATCGGGACAGCTTACTGTTTGTTGTCGAGATGCACATCCATCTGCGGGAAAGGAACCTCTACGCTCAGTTTGCGGAAACCGAGGAGCAGGTCGTGGTTCAGCACGCGCATGCCGGTGTAAATGTCTTTTTCATCTACATCGACCACGAAGCGAAGGACGACACTGCTGTCGGCCAGATCCTGAACACCCAGGTATTTCGGCGGAGCCTTCATGATGTCCTGATGGTTGGCATAGATCCTTTCCATAAGTTCCGGGATCGCGGCTTCCAGTTTTTCCAGATCGGTCGCGTAAGGGATACCAATATTGCTGACGCTACGGGAAGTCTTATCAGAACGGTTCAGGATGTTTTTCATAGCGGAGTTGTTGATGATCTTCACATTTCCGCCCGGGTCGGTGATGCTGGTGGTGCGGATTCCGATGTTGCTGACCGTGCCGCGGAAGCCGTCGACTTCGACGATATCACCGACGTTATACTGGTTTTCAAAGAGCATGAACGTGCCGGTCACGACGTCGGCAATCAGGCTTTCAGCGCTGAAACCGATGATCAGGGCAATGATCCCGACACTGGCTACGATGGTGGAGACATTGGCTCCGAGAATCGATAAGCCCCAGCAGAGGATCAGGATCGCGGTCACGTACTTCAGCATGCTCGAAACGATGGAGAGTATGGAACGCGCGCGGTGGTTTTCCGGTTTGAACAGCCCGAGCAGAAGCACGAGCAGGGTCTCTACAAAGAGAACGCCGGCGATCATGCAAACGAGATACAACAGTTTCACGCCGTTTACGTTGCCGAAGATGTCGTCGATGTTATCGAAGTCAATGAATTTGCCGATAAAACCGACGGTAAACGCAATGGCAAGTATGACGGTTAAGATGATAAGACGGATCACAACTGGTTTTTTGTTCTTCATGGACATGCCCTCCTTTGATCAAGAGTATAAAAAATCCATAGGATATCTCATTCGACAGAATGTGTTATTCGAACATCCGGCAAAGAAGACGATCCTATGGATCTGATTAGAAATATTTAATTGGTTCCGCCTTCAACAGCGTCCTGGATGTCAAAATAACTCTGACCGGGGTTTGCTGCAGCGTATTTTCCTGCACATGTTTTGCAGACACCGTTGCAGCCATGGTTGATGGCTTCTTCTACGGAAGCTTCGGTCTTACTGTCACTGTTGTTGATGTGCGAACAGTCTTTGTACAGATGGTATTTCTTACCCCACTGGGTGTAGTATACATGTTCCGAATACTTAACCTGGGCTGTTTTTTCTTCCTGGGAGATCGGGCTCCACTCGATGCTGAACAGTACACCGATCACGAGAGCTACCGCAGCTGCGATCGTAGCGATCTTCTTCATGCGGGGATCCTGGTTATCCTTATCCATCAGGGCGATGGCGATAAACGGAAGGAAGGCCAGAATGCAGGCGATCACGCCCATGTTGTTCCACAGGAAGAATTTCAGTTTATTCTTCTTCGATGCGGGGTCAATGTGGTTCGCTTTCTTCCAAAGCAGAGAACCGACAACGACCAGAATCAGATCGATCACAAGCAGGATGATCACAGCAACCAGCGTGCTCATAAATGTGATCTCAAGTTTGCCGGTGAGGAGACAGATCGCGAAGATCTCGCAAACGATGGCCAGCACCCAGCAAATAACGGCGCCGATCCGGCGTTCCATGGCTCCGGCAGTGCTGTAAGGTTTCTCCGGTGTCTTGGAAGACTTCGCGGAAGATGCTTTCGCAGCAGGTTTCTCTTCGGCAGCTTTTGCAGCCGTTTTCTTCACGGTCTCTTCTGCCTTTTCGGCAACTGCTTCCGCTTTCTCGGAAGCTTTTCCAACTACTTTCTCTGCTTTATCGGCAGCAGCCTTTGCAGTGGAAGCTTTAGCGCCGGAAGACTTAGCAGTGGTTTTCTTTGCTGTAGTGGTCTTTTCAGCACTTTCGGTCTCTTTTTTCTCGGCCATACGATTACACTCCTTCATGTGATTTTAAAATTCCGAGCCTCGGCGGGTTTCCGCCCTCTTTTACTCATACTACTATTATAAAGCATATTTAGTGTTATTTCAACGAAAAACAGCAAAATTTATTGACTTTTTCAGGGGTTCGAAGGATAATGAAACTACATAAATGATAAAGGAGACGCGAAGATGCAGTATAAGTATTGCCCGGACTGTGGATATAAGTTGGAGGACGGGGGAAAGTTCTGCCCGGAGTGCGGAGCGAAACTGTATACTGAGGAATCAGCGCCGGCGCCCGCAGGCAAACCTGCAACCGGTTTTGTCGGAATGGGGATGATGGGTATGATGGGGATGAACCCGTCGCTCACCGATCCGAACACCCGGTATTTCTCTTACTCAACGAGCGGAATGGCGTACCTGTCCGGCTGTGATCTGATGATCACGGAGGCGGAAGGGAAACTCACGGCATCCATGCGGCTGACCGGCGTGAAGCGGGAGAATGCGAAGACGTTTGAGGTAGACGACGCGTTCTTCGATCGCGTGACGGAGATCATTGACCGATACGACGGTGACTCCTGGGACGGATTTAATACACGTGTGGAAGGCGCGATGGACGGCGACTCGTTCTCGTTTTCGTTTCGAAACGGTAAGGG